>DASRFY010000045.1:0-12977 GCA_035651315.1 Burkholderiales bacterium | reverse complement strand
CAGGGTGCGCCTCACCCGTGCCCACCTCGAGGAGGACGCAGGCAAGAGCCTGCACGAGGATTACGCCGGCATGACCGGCATCGATCTCAATCGAGCCGGCACACCGCTGCTGGAGATCGTTTCCGAGCCGGACATGCGCTCCGCGGGAGAGGCGGTTGCCTACGCCAGGGCGCTGCACGCGCTGGTGCGCTGGATCGACGTCTGCGACGGCAACATGCAGGAGGGCGGTTTCCGCTGCGATGCCAACGTATCGGTGCGCCGCAAAGGCGAGACCAGCCTCGGCACGCGCTGCGAGATCAAGAACCTGAACTCCTTCCGCTTCCTCGAGCGCGCGATCCAGTTCGAGGCGCGGCGTCAGATCGAGCTCCTGGAGGAAGGCGGCAAGATCGTCCAGGAGACGAGACTGTACGACCCGGAGCGCGACGAGACGCGCTCGATGCGCACCAAGGAGGAGGCGCACGATTACCGCTATTTCCCCGATCCCGATCTGCTGCCGCTAGAAGTGGGCAAGGAATGGATCGAGCGCGTGCGGCAGGCGCTGCCGGAATTGCCGGCAGCGTGGCAGGCGCGTTACCAGTCCGAATACGGCCTGTCGCGCTACGACGCCGGGCTGCTCGCCGCAGATCGGGAGACGGCGGAGTATTTCGAGGCGACGCTCGCCATGCTCAAGCCTGCGGATGCGCCGTCCGGGGCAAAGCTCGCGGCCAACTGGATCAACGGCGAACTGGCTGCGGCGCTCAATCGCGCCGCCGTGCCGATCGCGGCATCGCCCGTGCGTCCCGAGACGCTTGCCGGACTGCTCGCCCGCATCGCCGACGGCACGCTGTCCTCGAAGATGGCGAAGGACGTCTTTGACGCGCTGTGGGTGGGGGAGTCGAGTGTCGACGCGGTGATCGAAAAGCGCGGGCTGAAGCAGCTTTCGGACGCTGGCGCGATCGGGAAGATCGTCGACGAAGTGCTGGCGGCAAACGCCCAGCAGGTCGCGGACTACAGGAGCGGGAAGGTAAAAGCGTTCAACGCGCTGGTCGGCCAGGTCATGAAGGCGACCCGGGGGAAGGCCAATCCAGTCCAGGTGAACGAGATACTGAAGAAAAAGCTGTCCGGCTAGCGCACGGCCTGCCTGGCGGTGAGCTCGCGAAAACGCTGTTTGTCCGCCTCAAAGCGCTGGGAGATCTCTGCGATCTGCGCCTTTCTCGCCGCAACGTCCGATTCCAGCTTCCGCGTCTCCTGTTCTTTGGCGCGAACCTCTTCGATGAGTTGAGGCGGAATCGGTTTCTTCTGCCCCGCATACTTTTCCGCCTGCTGCTTGAGCGCGTACAGGTCCTTCTGTGCCGTGTTGTAGCGCTCCTCCGCCGTCTTGGCCGCCTGCGTCGGAACCTGGAGGCTGCGCTGCTTGGCTTCGTCGATCTGGGCCTCGGAGGAATAGGTGGCGAGCAGCGCCTTGTCGCGCCTTTCCTGCAGTAGACGCTGCTTGTCGGTCTTGCTGTCGGTTTTCGTCTTGCCCTGATCCATCGCGGGGCGCTTGACCGCAACACCCTGCCGATTGAGCTCGAGAACGCCGCCCTGGGCGCACTCCGCGCCGGGCTTGTCGGAGTAGTACATGCGTCCGTGCGCATCCTTGCACTTGAACATGCGGACGTTGGATTGTGCCTTCGCCTGTCCCCAGGCCGGAACGTGGGCGGTCACGGCAAGTGCCGCGGCGACGAGCAGAATCCCCCTTCGCAACAGAATCATTCGGCCGGACCGTATTGCTGACGATAACGCTGTACCGACTGCAACTGATATGCCATGTCTGGATGCTGGCGCAGGAAGGTCATGAGGTCGTCCAACGACGCGATGCTCACCACGGGGGTCCCGAACTGGGCCTGCACCTCCTGGACCGCGGACGCGGCGCCAATTCCGCGTTCCATGCGGTCGAGCGAAATGACCACCCCGCAGGGCTGCGCACCGGCAGCACGGATGATCCCGACCGACTCCCTCACCGAAGTGCCGGCGGATATGACGTCATCGACGATCAGCACGCGGCCGGCGAGCGGCGCGCCAATGGTCGCGCCGCCTTCGCCGTGGTCTTTCTCTTCCTTGCGGTTGAAGCAAAACGGCAGATTCCGACCGGTTTCGGCAAGCGCCACGGCCGTCGCGACGACCAGCGGGATGCCCTTGTACGCGGGACCGAACAGCATGTCGCACTGCAGGCCGGCCGCGATGATCGCTTTGGCGTAGAATTGGCCGAGCTTCGACAACGACTCGCCGTCGTTGAACAAACCGGCATTGAAGAAATAAGGAGAAATGCGCCCCGCCTTGGTCTTGAACTCGCCGAAGCACAGCACTTTCTTGGCGAGGGCGAACTGGATGAAGTCCTGCCGGAAATCCGAGCTCATCTCGTGCTTCGCATCGTCTCGCTGAATCTAAACGGCATACGTTCCGCCGTCAATAAAGGCTTCCTTGGCTGGATGGTGGCGCAGGAAGCCGACGTCGTCTGCGTCCAGGAGATCAAGCTGCAGGCCAAAGACATGGCCGGCCCGGTGCGCAATCCGGACGGCTACGCCGGTTTCTTTCACTATGCGGACCGGCCTGGATACAGTGGCGTCGGACTGTACTGCCGCACGACGCCGGACCGGATCATCGAAGGCCTGGGCATTCCCGACATCGACGCCGAAGGGCGATACATCGAGGCGCAGTACGGAAATCTGTCGATCGTCTCGGTCTACGTTCCTTCCGGTTCCAGCTCGCCGGAGCGGCTGGCGATCAAGTTCCGGTTCATGGAGCGCTTCATCGAACCCCTGCACAGGCTGGCTACCAGCGGCCGGGACGTGATTCTGTGCGGCGACTGGAACGTCGCACACAAGGAGATCGACCTCAAGAACTGGCGCGCGAACCAGAAAAACTCCGGTTTCCTGCCGCAAGAGCGCGAATGGTTCTCGGGCGTGCTCGACAAGCTCGGCTACAAGGACGTGTTCCGGCTGCTCAATCAGGCCCCGGAGCAATATACCTGGTGGTCGAACCGCGGACGGGCGTGGGCCAAGAACGTCGGCTGGCGCATCGACTACCATGTCGCCACCCCCGCCATCGCCGCACGGGCGCGGCGAGCGGACATCTACAAGGCGCAGCGTTTCAGCGATCACGCGCCGCTGACGATCGACTACGACTACTCGCTGGAGAAGCCGGCCTGACCGGTTTTCTCCCGCCACGGCGCCACCCTGACGAGCAGCAGCATGCCGGGCAGCGCGAGGACCACGCAGAGCAGGAAAAATCCGAACCACCCGGTCTGCTCGACGATCCAGCCGGTAACGGCGTTCGCAAAGGTGCGCGGGATGGCGGCGAGGCTGGTAAAGAGCGCGAACTGCGTCGCGGTATACGCGGGATGCGTGGCGCGCGCGACGAATGCGACGAAGGCCGCGGTTCCCAGTCCCACGCCCAGCGCCTCGAGCCCTATCACGGCAGCGAGCGAGGTGCGCTCGAAGACTCCGATCGCGGAAAACGGTCCGGCCTGCGACAGCCAGGCGAAACCGAGGATGGACACCACCTGCACCACGCCGAACAGCCAGAGCCCGCGGTTGATGCCGATCTTCACCATCCACAGCCCGCCGGCCAGCCCCCCGATCACGCTCGGCCACAGGCCGGCGTTCTTGGCGATCAGACCGATGTCCGACTTGGAATAGCCCATGTCGAGGTAGAACGGCGTGGCAAGCGCGGTGGACATGCTGTCGCCGAGCTTGTAGAGAAAAATGAACGCCAGCGTGAGCAGCGCGCCGCGCGCGCCGGCGCGGGCGAGAAACTCCCGGAACGGCTCGACTACCGCGGCGCGCAGCGTTTTCGGCAGCGCGTTCGCCGCATGCGGTTCGCGCACGGCGAGCGTCATCGCCACGCCGGGAAGCATGAAGATCGCGGTGATGCCGAATACCTCCTGCCACGGCAGATGATCGGCCAGCACGAGCGACAATGAGCCGGGCACCAGTCCAGCCACGCGGTACGCGTTGACATGCACTGCGTTGCCCAGCCCCAGCTCCGCCTCCGAAAGTAGCTCGCGGCGGTAGGCGTCCAGCACGATGTCCTGGGTTGCGCTCAGGAAAGCGATGGCGACCGACGCGTACGCCACCGTGTCCAGCGCCTCGTGCGGTGACAGCGAGCCGATCCAAGCGATCGCGGCGATGAGCGCGAGCTGCGTCAGCAGCATCCAGCCGCGCCTCCGGCCGAGCGGCGGGACAACGTAGCGATCGACAAACGGCGCCCACAGAAACTTCCAGGTGTACGGAAACTGGATCAGCGCAAACGCGCCGATCACCTTCAGATTGACGCCCTCGGTGCGCAGCCAGGCCGGCAGAAGGTTCAACAGCAGGTACAGCGGCAGCCCGGAGCTGAACCCGGTGAAGACGCAGATCAGCATCCGCCGCGTGAGCAGCGCCGACAGCAGCGTGGGTCCGGCCGTCATGCCGGAAGGTCAGGTCACGGCCGGCGCCGCCCGGTCGATCCGGTACACGGCGAGCGAGCCGCGCAGATTCGGCATCCAGCGTACCGGACGGCCGTCGTCCATCACCGCGCGCTCCAGAATGCGCACGCCGTGCCCGGCGCAGAAGGCCTCGAAGTCCTCGATCGTGAACAGGTGGATGTTGGGCGTGTCGTACCACTGGTACGGCAGATCCTTCGACACCGGCATGCGCCCCATGAACACCTGCAGCCGGTGGCGCCAGAAACCGAAGTTCGGAAAGGTCACGATCGCCTCGCGTCCGATGCGCAGCATCTCCCGCACGATGCGCTCGGTATGACGCACCGCCTGCAGCGTGAGCGACAGAATCACGTAATCGAAGGAACCGCTGTCGAATCCGGACAGTCCGGACTCGAGGTTCGCCTGCAGCACGTTCACCCCTTGGCGGACGCTGGCGAGCACCTTGGCGTCGTCGATTTCCACGCCGTAGCCGCCCGCGTCCCGGGTTTCCCGCAGGTAACGCAGCAGCGATCCGTCGCCGCAGCCCAAGTCCAGCACCCGCGAGCCGTGACGGATCCATTTTGCAATCGCCTCGAAGTCCGGCCGTCGGGCTAGCTTGGGCGAGGGCGCGACCGCGGACGGGTGAGCGTTCACAGCGGTACGTTCTCCAGGTAGGCGCGGATCAGGTTGTGGTAGCGCGGGTCGTCCATCAGAAACGCGTCGTGTCCGTGCGGCGCGTCGATCTCGGCGTAGCTCACGTTCAGCCGGTTGTCGACCAGCGCCTTTACGATCTCGCGTGAACGGGCGGGCGAGAATCGCCAGTCGGAAGTGAACGACACCACCAGAAAATCGGCCTTCGCGCGCGCGAGCGCTGCCGTCAGGCTGCCGCCGAAGGCCGCCGCCGGATCGAAGTAGTCGAGCGCCTTGGTGATGCGCAGATAGGTATTGGCGTCGAAGCGATCGGCGAATTTGTCGCCCTGGTAGCGCAGGTAGGACTCGATCTGGAAATCGACGTCGAAGTGGAACTTGAGCACCCCTTCGCGCAGCTCGCGGCCGAATTTCTCCGCCATCACGTCGTCCGACAGGTACGTGATATGGCCGATCATGCGCGCGATGCGCAATCCCCGCCTCGGCACCACGCCGTGCTCGTAGAAGTGCCCGCCGTGGAAATCCGGATCGGTCGTGATCGCCTGGCGCGCCACTTCGTTGAATGCGATGTTCTGCGCCGAAAGCTTCGGCGCCGCGGCTATGACGAGCGAGTTGCGCACGCGCTCGGGCTGGCTGATCGCCCATTGCAGCGCTTGCATCGCGCCGAGGCTGCCGCCCATCACGGCCGCGAACCGCTCGATTCCGAGCCTGGTCGCGAGCCGGGTCTGCGCCTCCACCCAGTCCTCCACGGTGACGACCGGAAAATCCCCGCCCCAGGGCCTGCCGGTGGCCCGGTTGAGGCTGGCCGGACCGGTGGAGCCATGGCAGCCGCCCAGATTGTTCACGCCGACGACGAAGAACCGGTTGGTGTCGACCGGCTTGCCCGGCCCGATCAGGTTGTCCCACCAGCCGACATTGCCCGGGTCGTCGGCGTAGATGCCCGCGACGTGGTGCGAGGCGTTGAGCGCATGACAGACGAGAATCGCGTTGCTGCGCGCGCCGTTGAGCGCGCCGTATGTCTCGTAGGCAAGCTCGTAGCCGTCGAGGCGCGCGCCGGACTTGAGCGTAATCGGCTCGTCGAAGCGCAGCAGCTTCGGGCTGACGACGCCAACAGAGCCTTCGGGCATGCTCGTCTCCGCGATCGCGCCGATCAGCTCGGCAGCTTGATGGCCGACAGCCGGCGCAGAAGCTGCTGCACGGCGTCGGCCTTCATGTCGTTATACAGGAGTTGCTCTTCGGAGGCTTTAGCGAGAATCTCGAAGTCGCTGTAGGTCAGATCCCGGTGCAGGACGATCTCCGCCGGCGGCACGATATCCACCGACGCGTGATTGAGGAGCCGATAATTGACCCGATAACGCAGGTCAAACTCGCTCACGCGCCCCGCGGAGGACAGGGAGAGAATTACCTTGTCCTGCGCTTCGGATACGATCCTGAGCACCACCTGCGCCTCCTGCGGCTGGTCGGTCAGTTTGGCGTTGGTCCCGGCGCGAATCGCGCGCCGCAACTGGTTGGCGAACACCGAATATCCCGGCGTGTCCACGTAGATGCTCTCGAACGGCAAATCCGCGTGACCCCGCAGCCTGAAGCCGCAGCCGGAAAGCGTCGTGACGAGGAGGAACATGGCCACGACGAGCAGTGTGGGGCAAGGAATAGGAAACCGGGAACGACGCTTCATAGGATTGGCCTGCGGGAGGTGGTCGGTGGTCGGCGGCCGGGCGCCGCCCCGGCACCGATGCCTGCGGGCTACGACCATGCGGCCGCCTGCGTCGTTCGCTCTTGCCTTGACTCTCATCCCGCGTCTTTATACGACGATATTGACCAGCCGTCCCGGAACCACGACGACCTTCTTCACCGGCTGCCCGGCGATGTGCCGCTGCACGTTCGGATTGGCCAGCGCTTCGCGCTCGATCGCGGCGCGGTCGGCGCCGCGCGCCACCCGGATGTTGCCGCGCAGCTTGCCGTTTACCTGGAGCACGAGCTCGATCACGTCCTGAACCAGCGCCGACTCGTCGACCTGCGGCCAGGGCGCGGCCAAGAGATCTTCTCCGAAACCGAGCTCGCGCCATAGCGCCTGCGTCACGTGCGGTACGATCGGGTGCAGCACGCGCAGCAGGATGCCGACGCCTTCGCGAAGCAGCAGCCCGCGCGCGGACTGCGGTGCGCCGGCGAGCGGTTCGCCGTCGAGCAGATTGAGCATCTTCATTCCTGCCGAGGCCACGGTATTGAACTGCTTGCGCTGGTAGTCGAAGTTCGCCTGCTTTAGCAGCTGATGCAGCTCGCGGCGGACGTCCTTGAGCGTGCCGTCGACCGCTCCCTCGCGCGAAGCCGCTATCAGTGCCCGATTGTCGTAGGTGAACTTCCACAGCCGGCGCAGGAAGCGGAAGGCGCCTTCCACGCCGTCGTCGTTCCACGCCAGCGTTTCCTCCGGCGGGCTGGTGAACATAATGAAAAAGCGCGCGGTATCGGCGCCGTACTCTTCGATCAGCGCTTGCGGGTCGACGCCGTTGTTCTTCGACTTGGACATGGTGCGGATGCCGCCGGACTCCAGCGGCCGGCCGTCACTCTTGAGTACGGCGGCAGTGCGCCGCCCCTCCCCGTCGAACTTCACTTCCACCTCCGCGGGGTTGTAATACACGATTCGCCCGGCGTCGCTTTTGCGGAAGAAAATCTCGTTCAGCACCATGCCTTGAGTGAGCAGGTTTGTGAACGGCTCGTCGAGGTCGATGAGTCCCAGGTCGCGCATCACCTTGGTCCAGAAGCGCGAATACAGCAGGTGCAGGATCGCGTGCTCGATGCCGCCGATGTACTGGTCCACCGGCAACCAGTACTTGACGCGCTCGTCCACCATTCGCAGCTCGTTGTCCGGACAGGCATAACGCAGAAAGTACCATGAGGAATCCACGAACGTGTCCATGGTGTCGGTTTCACGCCGTGCCGGCCCGCCGCACTTCGGACAGTCGGTATTCAGAAAATCGGCGCGCCTGCCGAGCGGGTTGCCGGTGCCGTCCGGGACGCAGTCCTCGGGCAGCAGAACCGGCAGCCGCTCGTCTGGCACCGGCACGTCGCCGCAGGTCTTGCAATGCACGATCGGCACCGGCGTGCCCCAGTAGCGCTGGCGCGAAATGCCCCAGTCGCGAAGCCGCCATTGCACCCGCTTTTCGCCCAGGCCCTTCGCCTCCAGATCGCGCGCGATCGCATCCACTGCGGCCCGATAGTCCAGGCCGTCGTAGCGGCCCGAATTGACGCAGCGGCCGTAGTCCGCGTACCAGGGTTGCCACGTGTCCGTCGTATACGTCCGTCCTTCCACATCGATCACCGGCCTGATCGGCAGACCGTACTTCTTGGCGAACGCGAAGTCGCGCTCGTCGTGTCCCGGCACGCCCATGACCGCGCCTTCGCCGTAGCTCATCAGCACGTAATTGCCGACCCAGACTTCGACTTTCTCGCCCGAGATCGGATGCGCGACGAACACCCCGGTGGGCATTCCCTTCTTCTCCACCTTGGCCAGGTCGGCTTCCATTACGCTGCCGCGCTTGCATTCCTCGACGAAGTCGGCGAGCGCCGAATTGCCTTTCGCCGCGTGGGCGGCGAGCGGGTGTTCCGCCGCCACGGCGCAGAAAGTCACGCCCATCAGCGTGTCGGCCCGCGTAGTGAACACGCGCAGCAGCCTTTGCTCGCCGTCGAGCCGATAGGGGAAGGCGATGTTCACGCCTTCGCTCTTGCCGATCCAGTTGGCCTGCATGGTCTTCACCGGCTCCGGCCACCCAGGCAGATCGTCGAGCGCGGACAGCAGCTCCTCTGCGTAGGCGGTGATGCGCATGTAGTACATCGGGATTTCGCGTTTCTCGACCATCGCCCCGGTGCGCCAGCCGCGGCCGTCGATCACCTGCTCGTTGGCGAGCACCGTCTGGTCGACCGGGTCCCAGTTGACGGTCCCGGTCTTCTTGTAGACCAGGCCCTTCTCCAGCATGCGCAGGAACAGCCACTGGTTCCAGCGGTAGTATTCCGGCCTGCAGGTGGCAAGCTCGCGCTCCCAGTCGATCGCGAAACCCAGCGACCGGAGCTGCTTTTTCATGTAGGCGATGTTGTCGTAGGTCCACTTCGCGGGCGGCACGCCGTTGGCCATCGCCGCGTTCTCCGCCGGCAGCCCGAACGCGTCCCAGCCCATCGGCTGCAGCACGTTGAAGCCGCGCATGCGCTGATAGCGCGACAGCACGTCCCCGATGGTGTAGTTGCGCACATGCCCCATGTGCAGCTTCCCTGACGGATAAGGGAACATCGACAGGCAGTAGTACTTCGGCCGATCGGTGGACTCGACGGCCCGGAACGCGCCGCGGTCGGCCCACTCCTTCTGAACCCGGGACTCGAGCTCCGCGGGCCGGTAATGCTGATTCATCGAAGCGCCAGTGCAAGTTTGCGAACCGCGAAATTATATCGTCCGTTGCCGCTTCCATTCCGGCGCAATGCCGGCTCCCGCCCCGCCCGACCGCTCTCGGTGTGCTGACGGTGCGCGCCCTGGCGCTCGCCCGTCGTCCTCGCCGACCCTTCGTTCGTGCCGGTGCCCGCTCGACACGGACTGGAAACATGTATCGGGCAAGGCAGACGCATGCGCGGCGCCACCGTATAATCGGCGCTTGACGCATGTCCTCCTCGCTCCTCGAAGGTCTCAACCCCCAGCAGCTCGAAGCCGTCACCCTGCCCCGCCAGTCGGCGCTGATCCTGGCCGGTGCCGGTTCAGGCAAGACACGGGTGCTTACCACCCGCATCGCTTGGCTGATCCATACCGGCCAAGTCGGGCCGCTTTCGCTGCTGGCGGTGACCTTCACCAACAAGGCCGCACGGGAGATGCTCGCGCGCATCTCCGCGATGCTGCCGATCAACACGCGGGGCATGTGGATCGGCACCTTTCACGGCTTGTGCAACCGCATGCTGCGCGCGCACTACCGCGACGCCGGCCTGCCGCAGAGCTTCCAGATCCTGGACAGCGCGGATCAGCTTTCCATGGTCAAGCGGGTGGTGAAGGCCTTGGGCATGGACGACGAAAAGTATCCGCCCAAACAGGCGCAGTATTTCATCAACGCCAACAAAGAAGCCGGGTTGCGCGCCGCCCAGGTCGAAGCGACCGACGACTTCTCGCGCCGGTACAACCAGGTCTACGCCGCTTACGACGCCCAGTGCAACCGCGAGGGGGTGGTCGACTTCGCCGAGCTGCTGCTGCGCTGTTACGAGCTGCTGGCGAAGAACGAGGCGCTGCGCGCGCATTACCAGGCGCGCTTCCGCCACATCCTGGTCGACGAGTTCCAGGACACCAACCGCTTGCAGTACCTGTGGCTGAAGCTGCTCGCCGGCCCGCAGGGTGCGGTGTTCGCCGTGGGCGACGACGATCAGTCGATCTACGCCTTTCGTGGCGCGCGCTCCGGCAACATGTTCGACTTCGAGCGCGACTTCGGCGTGCAAAAAGTCATCAAGCTGGAACAGAACTACCGCAGCCAGGGAAACATCCTGGATGCGGCAAACGCGCTCATCCGGCACAACCGCGCGCGGCTCGGCAAGAACCTGTGGACCGCGGAAGGCAAGGGCGAAAGTCTGCGCCTGTACGAGGCGTCGACCGACGTCGATGAGGCGGCCTACATCCTCGACGAAGTGCGCTCGCTCAACAGCGAGGGCGTGCGGCTTTCCGACATCGCGCTGCTGTACCGCTCCAACGCGCAGTCGCGGGTCCTGGAGCACGCGCTGTTCAACGCCGGGATTTCCTATCGCGTATACGGGGGACTTCGCTTTTTCGAGCGGCAGGAAATCAAGCACGCGCTCGCCTACCTGCGCCTGACCGCCAATCCCGAGGACGACGGCGCGTTCCTGCGCGTGGCGAATTTCCCGGCGCGCGGCATCGGCGGCCGTACGCTGGAGCAGCTGCAGGCGAGCGCGGAAGGCGCCGCGGTAAGCCTGTGGAGGGCGGCCTGCGGCAACGCCCCCGCCGGCAAGGCGGGCACCTCGCTCGCGGCGTTCGTGCGGCTGATCGAGGACCTGCGCGCCGCCACCCGGGATCTGCCGCTGCCCGAGATCGTCGAGCACGTGATCGAAGCAAGCGGCCTGGTCGCCCATTACAAGGGCGAAAAGGAAGGCGCCGAGCGCGTGGAGAACCTGGAGGAACTCGTCAATGCGGCCACCGCGTTCGCTGGCGAGGAGGGTTTTGCCATCTACTCCGCCGACCGGACCGACGGCGCCCCGGAAGCGGCCGCGGCGAGCAACGCGCCCGAGACCGGGGCTCGGCGCGAGAACGTCGGCCGCAGCGACGCCTTGAACGCGTTCCTGTCGCACGCGGCGCTGGAGGCGGGCGAACACCAGGCCGCGGCCGGCGCGGACGCGTTGCAGCTGATGACGGTGCATTCGGCGAAAGGGCTCGAGTTCGACACGGTGTTCATCAGCGGCCTGGAAGAGGGCCTGTTTCCGCACGAGAACAGCCTGACCGAGGACGGCGGCCTGGAGGAGGAGCGACGGCTGATGTACGTCGCGATCACCCGCGCGCGCCGCCGCCTGCACTTGACGCACGCGCAGACACGCATGCTGCACGGGCACACGCGCTACAACGTTGCGTCCCGTTTTCTGGACGAGATCCCGGCGGCGCTGGTCCGACGCGTCAGCGCCTCCGCCGCGCTCCCTGCCTTGCCGCCGTCGGCGGCCGGGGCGTTGCCGGCCCGCGCAGCGGCGTCGCTGCGCTCGTACACGGCGGGAGGATTTCGCATCGGCCAGAGCGTCACTCACCCGAAGTTTGGCGCCGGCGTGATCGTCCAGGCGGAAGGGCGCGGCGCCGACGCCCGCGTGCAGGTGAACTTCCGCGACGCCGGTCTGAAGTGGCTGGCGCTGGAATACGCCCGGCTGCAGGCGGTCTGAGGCAGCTCAGATGACGTCGCGGAAGATGTCGCGGTACGCGGCGTAAATCGAGGGCAGGACGAAGGGCAAGGCGATCCAGACGCCGGCGCTGGTGCCCGCGCCGGTCAGCCCGAACGGCAGCGAAGCCAGAATGATCAGCCCCAGGATCCCGACTCCGTAGCCGAGAAACGGCAACACGTTTCGCCAGCAGGCGAGGAACGAAAGCTTGAGCGCCTGGAACGGATTGGCGCCGCCGAAGATCACCAGCAGCGGCGCAAACCAGATCGCCATCAGCAGCGGGACCGACGACGCCGTAGCGAACAGCAACGCAGCGAGCACGCGTCCGGACGCCGCTTCGAGCGCCGCCGAATCCGTTTGAGAAACGGGGCCGCCCGCGAGCTGCACCATCGCCTGGCCGCCGACCAACAGCATCGCGCCGACGACCAGCACGTTGCCGACCAGGTTCACTCCTCCGAGCGCAAACAGCCGGGCGGCATGCTTCCTGTGGAAGCCGGCAAAGAGGTGAGCGATGTCCAACTCCCGGCCCCGCTCCAGATCGGCGCAGCCGGTCATGAAACCGGCGAGCAGCGACGGATAGAGCAGGAGCAGAGCCGCGCCGAGGAAGGGCACGAAGCGCGCGGCCTGCACGACCAGGAACAGTATCAGCACGAAAACGATCCAGATGAGCGGGCTCTTGCGGAACGTGGCGAAGCCGGCCGCCATCCAGTGCCAGCCGCGCATGGCACCGACCCGCTGAATCGGCATCGCCGGCTCGTCCTAGACGGCGAGCCGCTGCGGAGCAGTGGCGGCGTCGCGATGATGCAGCAGGATGCGGCGGAAGCGCTCCGGGTCGTGGGCGTGGGTCAGCGCTCCGCGCCGGGGCAGGTGAAAGTCATACAGGCGTGACACCCAGAAGCGCAGGGCGCCGGCGCGCAGCATTCCCGGCCACGCTTCGCGTTCCTGCTCGGTGAACGCCCGCACCGACCGGTACGCCCCGAGCAAGGCCTGCGTGCGCGCCGGATCGAGGCTGCAATCC
>DASRFY010000044.1:0-4298 GCA_035651315.1 Burkholderiales bacterium | reverse complement strand
CCCGCTCAACCCTCCCATCGCGGCGGATCACCGCCGCCAGCCGAACCGTGCCTTCCACCTTTTCATCGGCCGCGGCCGGGATGTACTTCGGATCCACCTTGCGCAATGGCAGCGGGGCTCGCATCGCCGGCGCTGTGTGGTCGCGGGCCGGCTCATGGTCGGCGAACCACACGATCCAGCTTCCCGAATAGCTCGTGACGTTCGGCATTTGAATCGCGATCGTATACACGAGCCGGCCTGAGAGGCGCGGATCGGGAACGGCCGTCGCGCGCCTGGCCTGTGTGCCGACCGCGGCTCCCGGAGCGATCACTCGCACTGAACGCGCCGCGGCCGACAGGTTGCTTTGCGAAGTTGGCGCCTCCAGTGTGGCCCTCAACGCTGCCCGCGATTCCTTCTCGCCGCCCTGGATCAACAGGCCGGGAACCGTCACAGGACTGGCTTGCGCGCTCGAATCGCCTCCTTCCGGCCGCGGTTGGGGCCCCGCTGAAAAGCCCGCCTTCTGCGATGCCTTCGGCGCCGGCACGGGCGCATTGCGAGTGGGAAACAGGCTCACAATCGCGAGCGCCGCGTCGCTCGACTGGTTTCCGGTTGCCACCGTGGGCGCGTCCGTGAGCGGAGTTGCCGGAGCGGCGACGGGCCGCGGCGTCTTCATCGGGGCCGCGAACGGACGAAGCACGCGTGGCGTGGCTTCCTGCAGGGCGAGCTGTTGTGCGCCGGCTGGCGTCTCGAGTTGCGGTGCAGCCGGCAGATTAGCCGGTTCAGGAGCCGGCGTATGATCCACCTCCGGTGTCGCAAACCGGCGAATGGCGCGCGCCGGTGTTCCCGGCAGCAGCGGCGCCGCTGGGCTTGGTTGGAAATCGATACGCGGGGCTGAAGCCAAATCCGCAACCTGAGGGACCGGTCGATGCACGGCTTCGACCGGGGGAATAAACGTTCGCCGCGCCGTCTGAACCGGGGGCAGCAGCGCAGTCGGGTTGGCCGTGCGGTCGCTCGCGATCGTCAGCTCCGGGGCGGCGGGTAATGCCGGCTTTCCGAATTCCGGCGGGGCTTCCAGTGGGGCCTTGAAAGCCCGAGGCTTCGGTCCGGCAGGCGTCGCCAACTCCACCGCCTTCACCCGGGCCATCTCCACCGAAGGCGCTTCCGGCAGCGCTAGCGGCCTCTGCGGCCGCGCGAGATCCGGCGGCAGCACAAAATCGCGCCGCGGAGCGGCCGCCGGCGGCAGCGCCACCACGTTCGGAGCGGGTAGCATCTGCTCCGCCGCGATCTCCGGCGCCGGGGTCCAGATCAATTGCGGAGGCCGCTGGTTCTCCTGCGGTCCCGAAACGAGGCTCTGACGCGCCCGCGTCCGGGCTCGGGCCGGCCGCGTGTCCCGCTGGGCCGGCGTAATCTCGGGAAGGCGCTCGTTCAGGTTGTACCAGACAATCCGGTTCTGGTACGGCTTGATCTCCTGCTCGTAGAGGCTGGGCCGTGCCGGCGGCACCAGCGGCGCTAACGCCACCCAGGCGAGCACGGACCCGTGCACGGCCGCCGACATTGCGAATGACGACCCACTCCGCAGCCGATTCTTTTCTGGCGTCACCACCAGCATGCGCTACATCCCCGTCGGCGGACCGCCGTGCCCATTGGTCGGCGCCAGCGCTTTGACGCGCTCGATCGCCCGTTGCCTGGGAATGTACTGCGACAGATATTCATTCAAGTCCGTCAGCCGCCCCGTCTCCGACCGCTTCCGCAGCAACACGCTGAGAAAATTCAAATCCGGTACCGCGTGGGCGAGTTGAAAACTGAGCTGCGGGTCCTTCAGATCCGGCTCCTCCGACACCTGTACCGTGCCCAGCTGGCTGAGCGCCTGGTACTGCGTGCAGACCTGTTCGCGAAGCTCGTTGGGAGTGGGCGAAAAATCATCGTCATCAAAGAAGGTCACGTGCGCCTGCAGGTAAGCTTTCTCCTCGTTGAGCGATTCGATTTCAAACCGCCGCTTTCCGCGCGTCAGGACGTCCATCCGCCCGTCCGGATACATCTGCTTGAGCTTTTCCACCACGACGGTGCAGCCCGCGTTGACAATTCCATCCTCGCGCGCCAGCACGATGCCGAATTCGGAGTTGTCGCGAATCGCGGCCCCCACCATTTCCTTGTATCGCTCCTCGAAAATGTGGAGCGGCAGCGCGGTCCGCGGGAAAACGACTACCTGGAGTGGGAACAATGGGATGAGCCCCGACGACATGCTAACATTATGGCGTTTCCGGCGAATCAGCACCAATTTAAAAACGCAAAGACTCGCCGCGCGCGCATGCGACTCGACGGCAAAGTGATCCTCATCACGGGCGCTTCGGAAGGAATCGGCGCGGCGTGCGCCGCCGAATTCGCGCGGGCGGGCGCCAAGCTCTCTCTTACGGCGCGTTCCGAGTCCGGTCTCCGCGCCGCCGCAGCCAATCATGACGCGCTCATCACGCCCGGCGACATCACCAGCGAGGAAGTCCGCCGATCCGTGGTCGATCGCACGCTCGATCGCTTCGGCGCCATCGACATCCTCATCAACAATGCCGGAGCCGGCCTGTACCTGCCCTCCTGGAGCGCGCCGCTCGACGAAGTGCGTCATCTGTTCGAGCTCAATTTCTTCGCCCTGCTCGGCATAACCCAGCTCGTGGTCCCGCAGATGCGCGCCCGGCACACTGGCATGATCGTCAACATCGGTTCCATCGCCGGCAAAGTTTCGCTGCCCTGGCTGACGCTCTATAGCTCCTCGAAATTCGCCATTGGCGCCCTCACCGAAGGCCTTCGCATGGAACTGAGGCGCGACGGCGTCCGCACCATGATCGTCTGCCCCGGGTACGTGCGCACCGCGTTCCAGCAGCATGCGCGCGGTGGTCCGGCGCCCGACGCCATCCTGAGCGGCCGGCGTTTCGCCATCACCGCGCCGGAGTGCGCCGCTGCCATCCGCCGCGGCATTGAACGTGACGCGCGGACCGTCGTCACTCCGCGCACCGGCTGGTTGTTTATTCTGGCGATGCGCCTGTTTCCGTCCTTCGTCGAATCGCAGATGGCTGCCATTAACCGCACCGCATGAACATCAAACTCAAGGGCACGCCCGGCATCTACCTGGTTGGTTTCATGGGGTCCGGCAAATCGACTATCGGCCGCCTGCTCGCGCACCGCCTGGGCTGGAGTTACTTCGACACCGACGACGAGATTGAGTCCGCCGAGAAAACATCGATTTCCGAAATCTTCGAGACCCGCGGCGAAGCCCAGTTCCGCCGCATCGAAACCGAAATCGTCCGCCAGCACGCGCTGTGGATCGAGCACGGCCGCCCGGCCGTTCTGGCGCTCGGCGGCGGGGCCTTCGCACAGGTCGAAAACCGCCGCATCCTGGAAGACCACGGCATCACCGTCTGGTTGGATTGCCCGTACGATATTATCGCGCGCCGTTGCGGCCAAGCCTCGCATCGCCCCTTGGCGCGCGACCCGGAAAAACTTGCCGCTCTGTACGAATCGCGGCGCGAATTCTACGCGCTCGCCGATATTCACATCCCGATTCACGGAGACGATCCCGGCGAGGCGGTCGAAGCCATCCTCCACCACCCGCTTCTGAAATGAAAATGACGACGACCGTGCTGCGCCGCCACGCGCTTTCCATTTTTCGCGCCGCGCTGACTGCCGCCGATCCCGCCGCTGGCGTCACGCGCCACTTGCAGCGCCTCGACTTCTCGCGCTTCGAAAACGTTTATGTTGTCGGGGCAGGGAAGGCCGGTGCGTCCATGGCCGCCGCCGCGGAGCGCGTCATTGGCCGGCGCATCACCGCCGGCTTCGTTAACGTCAAGGAGGCGCCGCGCACGCGCTTGCGCCGCATCGACCTTCACGAGTCGGGCCACCCGGTTCCCGACGCGCGCGGTACGGAAGGCGCGCAGCGAATCGCGCAAATCGCCGAATCCGCGGGGCGTCGCGATCTGGTCGTCTGTCTGATTTCCGGCGGTGCGTCTGCCCTCATGCCCTTGCCGGCGCCGCCGATCACACTCGAGGAAAAACAGGCCACGACCCGCCTGCTGCTCGCCTGCGGCGCCGATATCCACGAGATCAACACCCTCCGCAAGCACATCTCGGCCATCAAAGGCGGCCAACTGGCACGGTTAGCGGCGCCCGCTCGGGTCGAAGCCTTGCTGCTGTCCGACGTCATTGGCGACGATCCCAGTGCGATCGGTTCCGGCCCCGCCGCCCCCGATGCCACCACGTTCGCGGATGCGTTAGGTGTTCTTGACCGATACGGCATCCGAGATCGCGCGCCTGCCTCGGTTCGGGTCCGGCTC
>DASRFY010000043.1:0-30867 GCA_035651315.1 Burkholderiales bacterium | reverse complement strand
CTGCCGGACTTCCACCGACATAGTTACGTGCCATGCTCGGCACACACGTTCGCCATTACCGGCAGTGAAAAGCGGTGCGACGAAGGCGCGCCGCTTTTCACTGTCCGCGTTGATGGCGTTGTTAGCCATCAGTGTTAATAGATGACGAAAGTATCTGATTGACATTGATGTAGATACTTCCGGTGCGTGCAGCATGGCGTTTTTTTCGAAGCAGAAGCGAAACGAAATCAATACGCTCCTCAAGCACTGCCATTAGGTCCGCTCCATCCAAGAGAATCATGGCAGAGCCTGTGCCAGAGTGCAGTTGAACGCCGTCGGGCGAGAAACCATTTATGGATAGAAAGGCTCCGAGAGTATTTTCGAGCTTGCGCCGTATCTTTCCGGCAAACGTATCGAGGTCTGCACCGTTAATGGGTTCCTGCTGCCACTTTGCTTCAAACAGGTAGTCAGTTCCTTCAAGGGTAAAAGCACCATCGATTTGTTCCCCGGTATTGCGGAAGGATGCCTTGGGATCGAGGTCGAAAAGCTCAAAGATGTCGTACATGATCTTTTCGAGTTCAAAACCGCGGCTCTGCGAGTTGGGAGACACAACGAGCGCCATATATCGGGTTTTAATATCTTCAAGTTTTTGCCGAACTGCTGCACTGGCCTTGAGTTTTTCCTGCGCCTGTTTTTGCCGCTCTTTGAATTCGTCGCGCTCTTTCTGAACTTGCTGGTGAGGTTCAACCAGTGTCTTGAGTTGGGTAATAGCTGCTTTAGCTCTTTGCGCCTTTTGGCTTCCACCTTCGAGCTGTTCCAGGTGAGTAAACGTTGTAATGGCGCACAGCTCGTAACAAATTTTCGTCAGGTCTCCGAGGTGTTTGTCCTCGCTGCGCACGAGATAGTCGACAAGGTCGGAGGCGATTTGCCTTTTATAGCCATCCCAATTCAGCGTAGCCAAAATTGCAGGATTGGACAGACACTGCTGGAGAAACCCCCGCAAATCGCTTTTGTACCAATACACGGCACACAGCGCCTCTTTCAGGGAGACTATTGCGGCAGGTGAAAGACGCTTGGCCATGAGTATTGAGGGCTAACGAATGAAAGGGACTTCCCCTACTCGAAGCGGGTGACCCGCACGGCATCGGAGTGCCAAGATTGAATTTCGCATCTTCAATCTGAAACGAGAGGGGAAGTCATGGATCAGATTACTACCGTGGGGATCGATCTGGCAAAGAGCGTGTTCTCGCTGCACGGGGTGGACGCTGCGGGTCGGGTGGTGCTGCGGCGCACGGTGCGGCGTGACCAACTGGTGGCGACGGTGGCTGGTTTATCGCCTTGTCTGATCGGCATGGAGGCGTGCTCCGGGGCGCACGAGTGGGGCCGGCGCTTCCAGGCGCTGGGGCACACCGTGCGTCTGATGGCGCCGAAGTTTGTGGCGCCGTACCGCAAGAGCGGCAAGAACGACGGCAACGATGCCGAGGCGATCTGTGAGGCGGTGACGCGCCCGAGCATGCGCTTTGTGCCGGTCAAGAGCGCCGAGCAGCAGGCCTTGCTCGCGCTGCACCGGGTGCGCCAGGGCTTCGTAGTGGAGAGAACCGCGATCATCAACCGGCTGCGCGGGCTGATGACGGAGTTCGGCGTGGTGCTGGCGCTGCGCTCGATCACGGTGCGCCGCCAAGCGGCGGCAGCGGCCGAAGCGCTGCCCGAGTTGGCAAGGCGCGCGATCGGCGATCTGCGATCGGCGATCGGCGATCTGCTCGAGCAGCTGCGCGTGCTCGATGAGCGCATCGGCAGCTACGACCGGGAGATCGAGGCACAGGCGCGTCTGTCGGAGCCCGCGCAGCGCCTGATGAAGATCCGCGGCGTGGGCGCGACGACTGCCCTGGCGATCGTCGCCACGGTGGGCAACGCGCGTGAGTTCAAGAACGGACGGCAATTCGCCGCCTGGATCGGTCTGGTGCCGGGCCAATACTCCACCGGCGGCAAATCGCGCCTGGGCCACATCAGCAAGCGGGGCGATGCGTATCTGCGCAACCTGCTGGTGCAGGGCGCGCGCTCGGTGCTCAACAGCGCCGCCGCGCACCAAGACCGCATGTCGCGCTGGATCCTCGAGCTGCAGTCGCGGCGCGGCTACTACCGGACGCTCGTGGCGATCGCTAACAAAAACGCGCGCATCGCCTGGGCACTGCTCGCCAAGGACGAGACGTTGCGCCCCGCCTGAACGCATTTACCCGCCAAGACTGCAATCGACGATGACAAATCGGTCAGACCGGCGCCCGGAGAACCTGATCAAACTCGACGGCCGCACTCAAGGCCGACTAACGAGCGAGGACCGGGCGTGCGGCTTTCATCAGGGCCAGAGCACTCGAATGCTCACAAACAGGCCGGTTATAGTGACGCAGTCCGACCTTGCCTCGTCATCAACACCATTGCGGTGTCGGGGAAGTCCTTACGTCTGACATAACCGGCGCTGCGCGGCTTCATCGCGCAGCGTCCGTGTTGATGGATGGGTTGGGCGTCATTTGAGGTAACCCTTTTCGCGCAAAGCCGAGTGAAGAGAAACGACGAGTTCGGAAGCGCGGTCTATGTGTGGCTCTAGGGCTCCCTTGTCGATACAAATCTGGTCGCCGAAGAAATGCCAGTTCGCTAGCGCGATGCCGCTGATGCGTGCGACAGCGGTGGGTAGGGTGTCCTTGAAGCGGTAACTCTCAGTGATTCCGGCAGCGTGGGCGATGCAGTTGCGAATTTGTACGAGCGCTTCGTAGTCGTCAATTACGTCACTGGCGTCAATAGCGGCACGGGCCGCAAACTCTCGAAGAGTCTTCACTGTGAGGTTGGTGCCGTCTCGGTCGTCCGTTACGGGCGATGCGGCGCACTTGTTCAAGTAGCCGACGGCCCACTCAACGGACGTGGTGAACGCAAGGAGCGCGCCGTAGCGCACCCTGAGAGGAAGGCTGACTTTGAATCGGTGCTCAGCATTCTGCTCGAGGTGATCTCGGTAGCCAGGAGGAAAGTCATCAAGGTCTTTGCGGCATGCGATGGCCTGAAGCTCACGACGGTACTGCCACTCGATGTTGCTTTCGGAGAACTCCAGGAAGTCCTTGACGTCACCAATCATGAATTGGAAATCGAACGCTTCAATTGGCGTGTCGAGGAACTTCTGGAGGTCGAAGTCAGCCATGCTTATGACGCCCAACGTGAAATCATCTCCCGAAAAACCATCTAATTCGCCGCGTCAGTCTACGCCTCCCAAGAATTTCTCACACAATCAGCGTAATATAGTCTACTGTATATAATAACAGGGTATGATAACTCGCGAGGGGAGGCCCAAGTGTCTGATCCGTCAAGGAGTGAAACCTTGCAAGGTCGTCGACCCCGCTTGCTGGAGCAGGTGCATGAGGCGATAGGACGGCTGCACTACAGCCGGCGCACGGAAGAATCCTACGTACATTGGATCAAGCGCTTTATCTACTGGAGCGGCAAGCGCCACCCCGCGACGCTCGGGGCATCCGAGGTGACGGCGTTTCTGACCCATCTGGCTACCGAACGCAACGTCGCAGCGGCCACGCAGAACCAGGCTCTTGCGGCGCTGCTCTTCCTCTACAAGGAGGTGCTGGGAAGGGAGCTCGGATGGTTTGATGGCCTGGTCCGCGCGAAGCGACCGGTTCGCTTGCCGGTGGTATTGACCCAGAGCGAGGTGGCCGCACTGCTCGCGCAGCTCGCAGGTGCACATCGGCTCATGGCGAGCTTGCTGTACGGCGCGGGGCTGCGCCTGATGGAGTGCCTGCGTCTGCGGGTGAAGGATGTCGATTTCGCGTATCGGCAGGTGCTGGTGCGAGACGGCAAAGGAGGCAAGGATCGGGTAACGATGCTCCCG
This sequence comes from Burkholderiales bacterium, assembly GCA_035651315.1. GTDB lineage: Bacteria > Pseudomonadota > Gammaproteobacteria > Burkholderiales > Eutrophovitaceae > DASRFY01. Next base: position 27,008 of record DASRFY010000043.1, on the reverse strand, counting down.
GAAACCGCGGTCCAGCGGCTGCACGAACAGCTCGGCGAGGCAAAACGCTTGCACGAAATAGATTTGCGCGAGGGTTTCGGGGAGGCGCGCCTTCCCTATGCTCTGGCGCGCAAATACCCGCGCGCAGGATACGAATGGGGCTGGCAGTATGTCTTTCCCTCGGGCAGGCGGTCGGTTGACCCGGAGGACGGTGTGATCCGCCGCCATCATCTGGATGAGTCCGTACTCTCGCGCGCCCTCAAGGAAGCAAGCCGCGACGCCGCGATCACGAAACCGGTGAGCGCTCACGTGCTGCGTCATTCCTTCGCCACTCACCTGCTGCAGTCGGGGTACGACATCAGGACTGTACAGGAGCTGCTCGGACACGCCGACGTGAGCACCACGATGATCTATACCCACGTGCTCAATCGCGGCGGGCGGGGCGTGAGAAGCCCGCTCGACACAGTGTCGTCGCGCTAGTGTCCTGTTCCGTTGATTCGTGGGATAACTCTGGAACATTGGATACGTGTCCATTGTCTCCCAGATCAGGGATTGTATCGCCGATCAGAAAACCCGCGAAATCGGCGCCAGGCAAGGCGCGAGTCCTCGGCAGTGGCGGGGGCCGGCGCAACGCGAGCAGGGGCCCCGCTTGCGGGGATGCGACCGTGGAGCCGGCCAATGCGCGTTGTTCGCTGGCCCGCGCGCGTCTTCGGGGTCACATCCCAGAGGGAACCCTGTTTCGCCCTCCGACGCGCACGGCGGGGACTCGTAACATAGCATGGCGCCGATTCTCGCCGGGTTTTCAGCCGCGAATTAACGGAACAGGACACTAGCTCGGCAGAGCAGATCTGTCCCTAGCCCCACCGCTCCTCTTGCGGCGATCGAAGACACATCGCTTGCACCCTGGTGGTCAGGCGTGTTGTGTGTTTCGTTTTCGTCCTTCTTGGTGCCTTGTTGGTTCGCAGTCTCGCTTTGGTCAGTCCGGCCGGAACCGGTCTCTCAGGTCGCGGCGCTTGACGTCGAAGCTCAGGAACAGGAACTGGTCCTCTTCGGCGTGGACCGGGCCGTGGGTCTGTTCGTAGCGGTGCTGCTTCGCGGTCGTGCCGGCGGGAATCAGCGCATGCTTCTTGTACGGGTCGAGGAGCAGGATCTCGCCCGGCGCATGCGGTTCGGCAACGCCGCGGCGATCGACCACGCCCAGCCGGCCGGAATGCGCGATCACGATGACGAAGTACAGGTCCGGGTAATTGTGCCGGTCGTCGTGCAGTGCGATCGGGCCGCACGAATAAACTGAGAAGCGGTCGAGGCTCATGCTGCCGAGCGGCAGGTCGATCTTCTCCGCGATCTCGCGCCGCATGCCGTCGACGAAGCCGAGCGAAAGATGGTCGAGCAGCTCGCGCGGCTCCTGCGTCTCCTCGGCGGTGAACTTGTCCGGGCAGATCTCGCGCGCGCGCCGGTACAGCGCATCGAGCTTCTCCACGCCGCGCTCGATGCGCCGGCCGGTGCGGATCAATGTCTTGCCTGGGCGGGCCATCGGATTCCTGCCGAAGTGCAGTCGCTGCTATTCTGCGGTCGAAGTATCCGGGCCGCGCGGCCGGCACGCAATGTTTCACTGGAGGGACCAAATGATCAAATTGCTGCATGCACTTGGAGTAGGAGAACTGCCCGCGTGGCTGGAGCACGCCGAACCCGTGCTGCACGTGATCCTGATCCTGGTGCTCACGTGGGCGGGGCTGCACGTCGCGAACCGCGCCATCCGCACGCTGCGCCGGATCCTCGAGGGGCGCAGCAAGAGCGCCGACGACCGCAAGCGCGTGCAGACGCTGGGACGCGTGTTCCGCTACATCGCCAACGTCGCGATCCTCCTGGTGGCGGGCATGCTGGTGCTGAGCGTATTCGGAATCTCCGTGACGCCGATCCTGGCCACCGCGGGCGTGGCGGGCGTGGCGATCGGCTTCGGCGCGCAGAGCCTGATCAAGGACTATTTCAACGGTTTCTTCCTGCTCATCGAGGACCAGCTCCGCCAGGGCGACGTGGTCGCCATCGCCGACAAGGAAGGACTGGTAGAGGAGATCACCCTGCGGTACGTGCGGCTTCGCGACTACGACGGCAACGTGCACTTCGTGCCGAACGGCGCCATCGGCACTGTGACCAATCGCAGCCGCGACTTCGCCTACGCCGTGATCGACGCCGGCATCGCCTATCGCGAGAGTATCGACGAGGCGATGGGGATCATGCGCGAAGTCGGCGCGGCGCTGCGCTCGGACCCCGCCTTCGGACCCCGGATTCTGGAGCCGGTCGAAATCGCCGGGGTGGAAAAGCTGGCCGATTCGGCCGTGATCCTGCGCTGCCGCCTCAAGGTGCAGCCGCTGGAGCAGTGGAACGTGCGGCGCGAATTCCTGCGGCGGCTGAAAAACGCGCTCGACGAACGCCGGATAGAAATCCCGTTTCCCCACGTCACGGTCTACGCCGGACAGCAGAAGGACGGCAGCGCGCCGCCGCTGCGCATCGCGCGGCACACGCCCACCGAGTCCTGACTGCGGGAAGAGGAATCCCCGCCGGCGTGGCGTCGCGCCCCCGCTAGAAGGCGCGGTACCAGGGAAGGCTCAGCCGGGTGGCGGAGACGATCAGGCCCACCAGGCTGTAGGTCTGGGGAAAGTTGCCCCACAGCTCGCGCGTGCGCGGATCGATGTGCTCGGCGAGCAGGCCGTGGCGGGTGCGGCACGCGAGCATGGACTCGAACAGCGCGCGCGCCTCCTCGCGCCGCCCCAGCCCGACGAGCGCGTCGATGTACCAGAACGTGCACACGACGAATGCGTTGCCCGGCACGCCGAAGTCGTCCGGCTCGCGATAACGGAACACGAAATCGCCCTCGCGAAGATCGCGCTCGACCGCGGCCACGGTGGCGGCGAAACGCGGATCGTCGAACTGCAGAAAGCCCAGGTCGGCGAGCAGCAGCAGGCTGGCGTCGAGCGATTCGCCCTCGAAGGAGCCGACGAACGAGCCGCGCTTCTCATTCCAGGCGCGGGTCGAGATCACCTGCTGGATGCGATCGGCGTGCGCGCGCCAGTAGCGCGAGCGCTCGGGCTGCCCGATTCGCTGCGCGATCTTGGCCAGCCGGTCGCAGGCGACCCAGCACATGACGCTGGAAAACGTGTGCACCCGGGCGGAGCCGCGCAGCTCCCAGATGCCGGCGTCGGGCTCGGCGAAAACCCGCGCCGCCTGCTCGCCGAGGATCTCGAGCTGGTGGAACAGCGCCGTCGTGCCGGGGCGCTCCAGCCTGCGGTCGAAAAAGACGTGGGTCACCGCGAGGATGGCGGAGCCGTATACGTCGTTCTGCACCTGCAGATAGGCCTGGTTTCCGACCCGCACCGGCCCGATCCCGCGGTAGCCGGGCAGCCAGCTCACTTCCTGTTCTTCCAGGCCCGGCTTGCCGCTGATGCGGTACACCGGCTGCAGCAGTCCGTTGGCGCTGGAAGCGACGTTGATGATGTAGCCGATGTAGCGCTCCATGGTGCGCGTGGCGTTCAGCCGGTTCAGGGTGTTGATGACGAAATAGGCGTCGCGCAGCCAGCAGAAGCGGTAATCCCAGGTGCGGGTGGTTTCCGGCGCCTCGGGCACCGAGGTGGTCATCGCCGCGATCACCGCGCCGGTGTCGTCGTAGGCATTGAGCTTGAGCGTGATCGCCGCGCGGATCGTCTCGTCCTGCCATTCGAAGGGGATGGCGAGGTCGCGCACCCAGTCGCGCCAGTAGTCGATCGTCTCCTCCATGAAGCGGCGCGCCACCTCGAACACTCCGCCCTGCAGCGTCTCGTCCGGGCCGAGGATCAGCGCGAAATCGTTTTCCAGCACGAACGGCACCTCCTCGACGATCGCGGTGATCGAGCAGTCGGCGGTGACGCGGAACACGACCTCGGATCCGACGTAGCGCACGTGGTTCGAGCCGTAGGTCGTTTCCGGCCGGCGGCGCCCGTATTCCATCGCTGGCCGCAGCCGCACCCGGATGCGCGGGCTGCCGGCGAGCCGGCGCACGCGGCGCACCATGGTCATCGGGCAGAACAGCCGGCCGAACTGGCGAAAGCGCGGCGCGAAGTCGGTGAGCTCGACACCGTTGCCGTCGGCGTCGTACAGCCTCGTGACCAGCACCGGCGTGTTGGTCACGTACTGCTGCTCGGTGCGCACCATGCCCGTCAGCTCCACCGCGAAGAATCCGAAGTCCTCCTCCTTCTTGCGCTCCCGCAGCAGGGTGCAGAACACGGCGTCGCCGTCGAAGCGCGGCAGGCAGGCCCACACGATTTCGCCGGCGGGATCGACGAGCGCGCCGATGGCTCCGTTGCCGATGAGCGCCAGATCGAGATTGTTCACGCCTCCTCCTTGCCTGCGTCATCGCGCGCTTTCCCGATGCCGCTGCGCAGCCACTGCCGCACCGCGCTCGCGTCGGCGATGCGCCACGTCGCGACGCTGGCGCCGGGCCCGACCTTCACCGCGTGCCCGCCGAGGCGGTTCACGCAGGCGAAACCGAATTCGTCCGTCAGGTCGTCGCCGACGAAGACCGGCCTGCGGCCGGCGAAAGGCGGCTCGCGCATGAACTCCTCGATCGCGGTGCCCTTGTCGCGGCCCGAGGGCTTGAGCTCGAGAACCTGCTTGCCCTCCTGGAGTTCGTACTCCGGACGCAGGCGCGCCGCGAGATCGCGCACCTGCGCCTGCGCGGCTTCGCGCAACTGCGGGGCGAGCCGGTAGTGTAGGGCGATGCTCATGCCCTTGCTCTCGAGGATCAGTCCGGGGTGTTGCGCCGCGAACCGCGACAGCCTGTCTCCCGCCTCGTGCAGGCGCTCCAGCAGCGGGGTGTGGAAATGCATCGTGCCGTCGGCCGAGCGCCGTTCCGCGCCGTGCTGCCCGGCCACCGGCAGGCGCAGCGGCGCAAACAGGCGGTCAATCTCCTGCACCGCCCGGCCGCTGATCAGCGCGACGGCGCCGCGCGCGGCGCGATGCGCGTCGCGCAGCAGTTCCTTCAGCGCCTCGTCCACGACGATCGCGTCGGGCCGGTCCGCGAAGTCGACCAGCGTGCCGTCCACATCGAGGAACAGCGCCCAGGCTGCAGAAAAAGCGCCCGGCACGGAGCCGGACGCCGCCTGCGCGCCGTCGAGCGGCCCGCGGTCCGTTGCCTGCGCGCGGCACACGATCGGATAGCCCAGGCGGGAATCAACCACGCCGCAGTCCGATAACCTTAGCGGCGCCCGCTTCGCCGACATGCTCGATGACGCGGCGTCGCTGGCGCATCCGCGCGGCATCGAGCAGCATGCGGCCGGCCCAGCGGTAGACGTTGAACTCCTGCACCAGGCTGCGCATGCTGCGCATCCGCTCCCGCTGCTCCTGCTCGGGCATCGTCAGTGCAAGGTGCAGCGCGGCAGACGCCTGCTCGGTGTCGTACGGATTCACGATCAGCGCCTCCGGCAGCTCGCGCGAGGCGCCGGCGAACTGGGACAGCACCAGCACGCCGCGTTCGTCGTCGCGGGCGGCCACGAATTCCTTGCTCACCAGGTTCATTCCGTCGTGCAGGCTGCTCACGTAGCAAAGGTCCGCGGCGCGGTAGAACTCATAGACCTCCTTCGCGTCCTCGTGTTCCACCTTGAGCACGATGGGCTCGTAGCCCGATCGACCGAAACGGGCGTTGATGCGTTCCACGGCCGCGCGCACCTTGGCCTCGAAATTCTGGTACTCCTCGATGTTGGAGCGCGACGGCGCCGCGATCTGCACGAAGACGAAGCGGCCGACCCACGACGGCTCGCGTTCCAGCAGCCGCTCCACCGCCGCAAAGCGCTCCAGGATCCCCTTGGTGTAGTCGAGCCGGTCCACTCCCACCCCGAGGCGGGCGTCGGCCGGCAGCGCGAGCGCCTCGCGCACCGCGGCGCGGCACTCGTCCACCGGTTTCGCCCCGATCAGCGCGGAAGGCGGCCACTCGATCGAAATCGGGTAGCGGTGCACCTCGGTGGGCTCGCCGCCGTAGGAGATGGTGAACGTCTCGCGGTCGACCCGCGCCTCGAGGTAGCGGTCCACGGTATCGAAGAAGTTGTTGCAGTGGAACTGCGTATGGAAGCCGAGTATGGACGAACCCAGCAATCCTTCCAGGATCCGCTCGTGCCAGGGACAGATGCCGAAGGCTTCCGGGTTGGGCCAGGGGATGTGCCAGAAGGCGATGATCGTCGCCTTGGGAAGCCGCTCCCGGATCATGCGCGGCAGCAGCGCGAAGTGGTAGTCCTGCACCAGGACGATCGGGTCGTCCGTTCGCGCTTCCTTGACAACCGTGTCGGCGAAACGGCGGTTCACCGTACCGTAGTATTCCCAGTCGGCGACGCGGAATACCGGCCGCGTGTGCGCGATATGGCACAGCGGCCACAGGCCTTCGTTGGCGAATCCGGCGTAATAGCCCTGCTCTTCTTCCTTGCTCAGCCACACGCGCCGGATCCGGTAGCTCGGTTTGCCGGGCGGCACCATGATCCGGTCGAAGCGGTCCACCGTCTCGCGGTCCGCGTCGCCGGAGCCGTGCGCAATCCAGGTGCCGGAACAGGCGCGCATCACCGGCTCCAGCGCGGTCACCAGTCCGCTCGCCGGCCGCACCACCTCGATGCGCTCCGCGCGCCGCACGTGGATGTACGGTTCGCGGTTCGACACGATCATGATCTCGTCGCCCTTGAGGTCCTCGCGCAGGATCGTGCGCAGCGCCTCCGGGGCCCAGTGCATCTGAGATTCGTCGCGCGCCCGCCGTTCGGTTTCGAGGTCGCGCACCAGCGCGGCGAGGTCGCGCGCGATGGGCAGCAGCTCCCGGCGCTTGGTCTCCGGCGGACGGGCGAGCGCCTGGCCCTTGATGAGCGCTTTCATTCCCGCGACCCAGCCGTGCCATGACAGCTCGGCGATGACCACCGTGATGAACGCGATGATGGCGCCGATGACGATGAACAAGTACACCAGGTACCGGCGGGTGTCGGCCCCGCGCCGTTCCACGAAGCTCATGTCGTGCACGATCACGAGCCAGCCCAACTGTTTCCCCTCTTCCTCCAGCGGCGTCGCCTTCACGAACAGCGAGCCGTGCGAGGTCTTGAGCACCTGTCCGCGTTGCGCGTCCTCGGCGGCGCCGGATGGACAGGAAAGCTCGCGCGGGAAGGTGTCGGTGCGGTACAGCGGCTTGCCGCTGCGGTCGCAGTAGGCGAGCGCGAACATCCTTTCGTCCTGGATCACGCGGTTGAACAGCAACTGCAGCCGGCGAATCGCGATCTGCGCGCGCGCCGGCTTGTTGACCAGCTCCAGCAGCGGGTCTTCGACGGCGTGGGCCACCAGTTGCGAACGCATCTCGATGTCGCGCACGAACCAGCGCAGCATGAACTCGTCCACGATGGGCACCACCACGTAGGCGAGGGCGGCAAGCGCCAGGAACAGCGGAATGATGAAACGCAGGGATAATCGCATGGTGCTGACCCCCTTTCCGAATACCGGGCCGACGCCGTTGATGTCTTGCGCGGGCACGCTGCCGCAGCCATCGGGTCCGCCGGCGGCGTCGCGAAGCCGGACACCGTCCTCGCTGGAGGACCGGTCGGCCGGTAAGGGTTCGGAGTTGCGTCGGGCGATCGCGCGTCAGTGAACTCGCCGCGACCTCGGGTCGCCGCGATCGATTGCGCAATTCCGAACGTGAACTACTTCGATGTAGTGATTATCGCACAGGGACGAGGGGGTGCCGAACAACCGCGGCGCCCAAAGCGATGCGACCACTCCTGCGCTCCCGCGCGTTTCCCGATGTGCCGTCCCGCGACGATCGACGGGATCATGCGGGCCGGACATCCGTGCTTGGGCCCGCCTCGAGCCATTCGCGCAGCGCGGCGTTCACTTCCTTCGGGCGCTCCAGCGTCGAAAGATGGCCGCAGCGTTCGATCACCGCGAGCTTCGCGCCCGGGATCAGCGCCGCCATTTCCTCGTGCAGGGCAAGCGGGGTCAACGCATCTTCCCGCCCGCACAGCACCAGCGTAGGCGCCTCGATGCAGGGCAGATCCGGCCGGCTGTCCGGGCGCGACATGATCGCCGTCTGCTGGCGAATGTAGCCCTCTACGCCGGTGCGCTCCGCCATCTCGCGGATCAGCTTGACGAGTGCCAGCTCGTTCACCCGCGACGGGTGCAGCATCAGCGGCAGCATGCGGTTGGTGACGGGCGCGAAGCCGCGCTCGGTGCGCGCCAGCCGCATGAGCTCGCGGCGCCGCTCGGTCTCCTCGGGCGTGTCCCGGGTGGCGCGGGTGTCGAGCAGCGCAAGACGCGCGACGCGCTCCGGCGCCCGGCGCATGATCTCCATTGCGACATAACCGCCCATCGACAAGCCGGCGAGCGCGAACTGCCCGAACGGCGCCTCGCGCAGCACCGCCTCCCCCATGGCGCGGATGGAATCCATCGCCTTCAGTTCCGGAATCCAGAAATCGGCGATGGGGCCGAGCGCGGCAACCTGCGGTCCCCACATGGCCGCGTCGCACAGCAGCCCGGGAACGAGAACGAGGGGTTGCTTCATCCCACCTCACCCCAATGCGCGGACACGTTAGTGCCGAAGGCGCCCGTTTGCGGGTAGCGCATTTGTTTCGCCTCCCGCCCAAGGTTGCTCCGCAATCGCCGGGTCGGCGAAACCTCTCCCCCCAACCGGGCGGAGAGGGTGAAAAGACATCGCATCGTGATCCGCGTCGCCAATGGCAACGGCTTCCATGTCCTCAGACGGCCGCATCCTTTCACCCCGCCCTCCGCTTCTCAGTCCCGCGCGCCCTTCACCCACTGTCTGAGGTCCCACGGCTCGTACAGCGTCCAGATGTAATCGGTGGTCGCGGTCTCGCGCAGATCGTGGATGCCCTGTTTTTCCGCCTCGTCGAGAAAGGCCTGGAACACCGTTTCGCTGGGAAACTCGACTACGATCAGGTAGCGGCGGCTGCGATCCTCGTGCATGCGGCGGATCGGCTTCCAGCCCGAGGCGACAACCTTGCCGCCCATGCCGTAGATGATCCTGCCGGCCTTGACGGAATAGTCCCGGTACTGGTCGTCCTTGCCGGGCAGCAAATTGAAGACGTTGAGCGCGTAGACCATCGGTCCTCCTTTTTTCACGTCGCGGGCGCATTCGCCGCATCGCGGGGCGTATTCTCGCGCAGGTCGCGCGGCTGCGCGCCGCCGACTACAATGCGGGCGAATTCCCATCGCGTCCGCGGAGCTCCGCATGCCGAAGAACCTGCAGGTCCTGCTCGCCAGCCGCCCGACCGGCTGGGTCGAGGAGTCCAATTTCAAGATCGTCGAGTCGGAGATTCCGAAAGCGGGCCCGGGCGAGATCGTGATCCGCAACCACTGGCTGTCGCTCGACCCGTACATGCGTGGCCGCATGAGCGCAGCGAAGTCCTACGCCGCGCCGGTCGAGATCGGCGAGGTCATGACCGGCGGCACCGTCGGCGAGATCGTCGAATCCCAGCACCCGAAGTTCAAGCCCGGAACGTTCGTCGTCGGCCCGCTCGGCTGGCAGCTCTATGCCAAGTCCGACGGCGCGGGGCTGACCGTCGTGGATGCGAAAGCCGTCCCGCTGTCGGCCTACCTCGGCGTGTGCGGCATGCCCGGCGCCACCGCCTACATCGGGCTGCTCGAGCATTGCGCGCCGAAGCCCGGCGAGACGGTGCTGGTGTCGGCCGCCACCGGCGCGGTGGGCGGCGTGGTCGGACAACTGGCGAAACTCGCCGGCTGCCGCGCGGTCGGCATCGCGGGCGGGCCGAAGAAATGCGACTACGCGGTGAAGGAACTCGGCTTCGACGCCTGCGTGGACTACAAGGCGGGCAAGCTGCTCGACGACCTCAAGGCCGCCTGCCCTTCGGGCGTGGACTGCTACTTCGAGAACGTCGGCGGCGAGGTGCTGGACAACGCGTTTCGCGTGCTCAACCCGTTCTCGCGCGTGGCGCTGTGCGGAATGATTTCGGACTACAACGCGCCCGAGCCCTACGGCGTGAAGATGCTGCGCGCGCTGCTGGTGAACCGCGTGAAGCTGCAGGGCTTCATCGTCTTCGACCGGCCGGACCTCTATCAGCGCGCCGTCGCGCGTCTGGTGCGCTGGGTGGCGGAAGGCAAGATCCGGTACCACGAGACCGTCGCCGATGGATTGCGCAACGCGCCGAAAGCCTTCATCGGCATGCTCAAGGGCCAGAATCTCGGCAAGCAGCTCGTGAAGCTGGTCTGACCGCGCCGACCGCGGACGTTCGCGGCATCCCGCCGGAAGGATCCGTGGATGGCCCGGGAAATCGCGCGGTATCATGTTCGCGGCCGACTGTCCCGGCCGGCGCACGCCCGCAGCTCTCACCGACGAATCAAAAGAGGAAACGAATATGGCAAACGTCGTCATCACCGGCACCAGCAGCGGCTTCGGCCGCCTCACGGTCGACACCCTGGCGAAGGCCGGGCACACGGTTTTCGCCGCCATGCGCGGCAGCGCCGGCCGCAACGCCAAGGCGGCGCAGGAACTGAGCGCGGCCGGCGCGGGCAAGGTGCGGGTGGTCGAGATGGACGTGACCAGCGACGCCGCGGTCGAGCAGGCGATCGAGACCATCGCCAGGCAGACCGAAGGCGCAATCGACGTGCTGTTCAACAACGCCGGCCGCTTTTCCGCCGGCGTGCAGGAGGCGTTCACGATCGAGGAGCTGAAGTCGCTGTTCGAGATCAACGTCTTCGGCCCGTTCCGCGTGACGCGCGCCGTGCTGCCGCACATGCGCAAGCGCCGCGGCGGGCTGATCATCAACACTTCCAGCATCGTCGGCCGCATTTCGCTGCCCTGTCTCGGCACGTACTGCGCCAGCAAGTTCGCGCTCGAGGCCCTTGCCGACGCGCAGCGCGACGAGCTGAAGAGCCTCGGCATCGACGTGGTGCTGATCGAGCCGGGCGCGTTTCCCACGGAGGTCGGCAACAAGGGCCTGTACGCCAGCGACCCGCGCGCGCAGGAATACGGCGAGGTCGCCGCGATTCCGCAGAAGATGGGCGAAGGGCTGGCGCAGTTGTTCGCCAGCCCCAAGGCGCCCAACCCGCAGGACGTCGCCGATGCGGTGAAGCGATTGATCGACATGCCCGCGGGCCGGCGCCCCGCGCGCATGGTGGTGGACAAGCTCACCGGGGACCCGGTGCGCGCGGTCAACGAGGTCTACGAGAAGCAGCGCCTGGCGCTGATGACGGCGTTCGGCATCGCGTAGTCGCATTCTCGTCGCATCGATACGAGGGGGAGGCCCGGCGTGCGCATCGTTACGTTCGTTTCATTCCTGGCGCTGCTCGCGCCGCGGCTTTCGACTGCGGAAGACCTCGCCGCGCTGGTCGACCAGCGCGTGCGCGCGGAGGAGGGAAACATCGTCTCCTGGCGCCGCGACATCCACGAGGGCGTCCGGCACATCGCGGAGTCGATCGCCGAGGCCAACCATGCGCGCGCCGAAGGGCGAGGACATGTCGAAGGCGGCGCCGAACCACGCGCCGCGCTTCTACGTTGACGAATCGGGACTGATCCTCGGCGCGCGCTCGCTCGCCGCGCTGGCGATCGACTTCCTGGCGTCGCGCTGAGCGCGACCGGGAGCAGCGCTTTCCAGCCCGGAATCCGCCCTCAGAACATCTGGCTGGTGAACAGGTGCACGCCGGTCACCCCGCCGCCGGTTTGCACCGCGAGCCCGATGCGGTCCAGATCGAAGCCGAGGATGTTCCACGGCTTCGACGTGATCAGGCTGAGCGCGAATTCCCATTGCTCGGTGATCCTGTTCTCGGGCGCGGAGAACTGCGCGAATTTGAGCTGCCGAAAGTAGTACCAGTAGCTCGGTGTGAAGCCGATCGAGATCGGGTGATCGGCGAGCTCCTGGCCCGTCGGCACGGTGATGTCGATGCCTGTGGCGATGAAGCCGAGCGGCTGCGTCGAACCGCCCTGCGGTCGGTAGCCCGCCTCGCTGAGCCGCCCGAGCAGCGCGTAGGTCACACCCCGGTTCTCTCCCAGCAGGTAACGGCCGCGAATGCCGACGTCGTAGATGAACGCCGAGTCGCTCCCGCTCAGGTCCTTGCCCCAGCCCGCGGAAACGTAGGGCCTGAGGTCGAGCCGCGGCGATACGATGCGCTCGAATTCGACCCCCGGCACCGCGCTCACGGTGTTGAGCCGGCTCGGCAATCCGCGATCGACGACGGTACCCAGGTTGTAGTTGTAGAAACCGAGCGAAATCGGCAGCAGCAGTTTCACCCCCCACTCTCCCTCCGCGGGCGGCTTGAGCCCGTAGCTGATCGGCGCCTGCACTACCGCCACGGTCCGGTCGCCGGCGGTGTAGAACCCGGTGCCGAACGTCGCCGCGTAATACCAGTTGATCAGTTCCGACCGATTCTGCACCGTGCCGGTCTGGGCCAACGCGGCGGCGGAGCCCGCGAGCGCGAGAGCGGTCAGGAGGACGGCGCGGCGGGTCATCATCCGTGTCGCACGGGCCGCGCCGCACCCATTGCATCCGGCACGGTCCGCGGCAGGCGCGCGGAAGATCGCGACTCCCATCGCAGCAGGGCCATGCGTAGCGCGTTCCTACTCGTGCGAGCCGGGCTGAAGCCGCGACAGATAGCCGTCGTAATCCGGCACCAGCCGCGTGTAGGGCGAGGACATCAAGGGCGAGGAAATCATGAAGTCGGCGCTCGCGCGATCGCAGGCGACCGGAACGTTCCAGACGACCGCGATGCGCAGCAACGCCTTCACGTCGGGATCGTGCGGCTGCGGCTCCAGGGGGTCCCAGAAGAAGATGACGAAGTCGATTCCGCCTTCCGAGATGAGCGCGCCGATCTGCTGGTCGCCGCCGAGCGGGCCGCTCTTGAGCCGGTTGATCGACAGGTCCAGGGCTTCACCCAGGATCGATCCCGTGGTTCCGGTGGCGTACAGCTCGTGTTGCGCCAGCGTGTCCCGATTGAAGCGCGCCCACTCCAGCAAGTCGTGCTTCTTGTTGTCGTGCGCGATCAACGCGACGCGCTTGCGCACGCCCATCTCAATCGATCGAAAGTCCATTTCTGATCTTCGCCACAGTGGTGAACTACGGCCGCCGACCCGCCGGGTCGGGAGCCTTGCGGAAATGCCCGCCCTTCATGATCGCGCGCATGCGTGCCGGAGCGCGCAGCAGCGGCGGATCGGCCGCCGGATCGCCGTCGATCAGCTCGGCGTCGCCGTGCGGAAGCTGCGCCGTCGCCACCGCAACGATGTGCTCGCCCTCCACCCGGACCTCGCCCGGGTAGGGCGGACCCGGAGGCGTCCAGGACGCGGATATTGGCGAACAGGACGGCGCGCACTGCGCGTAATCAGCTCTTCGGCGTCTCCAGCCCCCCGACGTACAGGCGGTTCCAGGTCGGACTGATGATGAGCTGGTTGACGCATGCGTGCGCGGGCAGTTCGGCGACGAAGCGGATGGTGCGCCCGAGGTCTTCCGGCTGCAGCATCTTCGCGCGATCCTCCGCGCTCGGCGGCACCGGACGCTTGTCCATGATCGGCGTGGCCACTTCCGCCGGGCAGATCGCGCAGGCGCGGATGCCGTTGACGCACTCCTCCATGTTGATCGTCTCGGTCATCGCGATGACGGCGTGTTTGCTGGCGTTGTACGCCGCGCCGGTAAGTTTGGCGTGATACACCCCGGCCCAGGAGGAGATGTTGATGATGAGTCCGTCGCGGCGCACGCGCATGCCGGGCAGCACCGCCTGGATGGTGTAGAACGAGCCGTCGAGATTGATGCCGATCACCTCGTCCCAACCCTGGACCGTCTGATTCTTCCAGTAACGGTTCGGGATGTTGAGTCCCGCGCTGTTGACGAGGATGTCCACCCGGCCGTGCCGGGACAGGATGCGCTCGGCAGCGGTCTTCACCGCCTTGCTGTCGGAGACGTCCAGCGCCTGCACGTCGGCCTGGAAGCCGCGGATGCGCAGCTTTTCCGCCTCCGGCTCGAGCACTTCCCTGCGCCGCCCGCTCAGCACCACGGTCGCGCCCGCCTCCGCGAGCGCTTTGGCGCCCGCCAGCCCGATCCCGGTGCCCGCGCCGGTAATCCATGCGACTTTTCCTGTCAGTGCGGCCATCGCCTACCTTTCTCGGTTACTTCGCGAACGTTTGCAATCGTAACTGACGGAATCGAATTCCTTTGCGCCCTTTGCGTTTCGCTATTCCTTCGACCTTTCCTTCCCGCCTACCGGGGCGTCGAGAAGGCCTCGCGAAGCATCGCAGCGGATTCGGCCACCGCGCGCTTCGCTGCGTCCACCGCCCCGCCCATCAGGTAGAAGCCGTGGATCATGCCCTCGTAACTGGCCAGCCGCACGCGGTTGCCTGCTTCGATCATCCTCTTCGCGTACTCCACGCCCTCGTCGCGCAGCGGGTCGTAGCCGGCCACCAGTACGAACGCGGGCGGAAGACCGGTTAGATCATCCGCGACGAGCGGCGCGAAGCGAAAGTCGTCGGCGTCCTTCGGACTCTTCAGATACTGCCGGTAGAACCAGGTGATGGTGTTGCGCGTGAGCACGTAGCCCTCGGCGAACCTGCGGTGCGAGGGCGTCTCCGGTTCGGGCGCGGCACAGGGATAGACGAGGAGTTGGAACGCGAGCTGCGGATGGCCCGCGTCGCGCGCCAGGATCGCCGCCACCGCCGCCAGGTTGCCGCCCGCGCTGTCGCCGCCGACCGCGATGCGCGCCGGATCGCCGCCGAATTCCGCCGCGTGCAGCGCCACCCACTTCAACGCCGATACCGAATCCTCGACCGCCGCGGGAAACCTGAACTCGGGCGCCAGGCGGTAATCGACTGCCACGACGATGCAATCCGCCCCGTTGGCGAGCATGCGGCAGACCGAGTCGTGCGTTTCCAGATCGCCGACGACGAAGCCGCCGCCGTGATACCACAGCAGCACCGGCAGCCTCTCGCCCGGGCGGGGGTCGCGCGGCGTGTAGACGCGCAGCGCAATGTGGCTGCCCGGCCCGGGAATGCGGCGATCCTCGGTTCGATGGATCGGCTCGCGGACCTTGAGCTTGTCCACGCGCAGGCGGTACTGCTCGCGCGCCTGATCGGGCGTGAGCTGCCAGAACTCGGGGGCGTTGGCCTTCTTGACGAGATCGATGACGAATTGTGCTTGCGGGTCGAGGGGCATATTTTGATCAGTGTGAGTTCACCACCAAGGGCACCAAGAACACAAAGAGGAGCGAGATTTCGGAACGAAACCTCGACCAGCGGAAAAATTCATTGAATACCGGGACGGCAGCAATCACGATTCAAGGCCCTTGACCGATCCGGCCGCCCTGCTTTCACGCTCCAGCGATCCTCTTCTTGCTCATCGTCCCGGTACCGGTTGTTCCGATTCTCTCGGTGTCCTTGGTGCCCATGGTGTTCCTGGTGGTTCGCGTCAGTCCTTGTCTTGCGTGGGATAAAGGAGCTTGAAGGTGCCGGTGGCCTTCGCAAGCATCGCGCCGTCCTCGCTGCGTAGTTCGCCCTCCGAAAAAATCAGCGACCGCCCGGCGCGCCTGGCGCGCCCCTCGGCGAACACCGGACCGTAGGCAGCGGCGATGAAATTGACCTTCATCTCCACCGTCAACGCGCCGTTGCAGTTCTCGTCCAGCGAGCGGCCGGCGCTGGCAAGGGCCACGTCGAGCAAGGTCATCAGCACGCCGCCGTGCACCGAGCCCCAACTGTTCTCGAACTCCGGACGGGAATCGAGCCGCGCCCGCACGACGCCGCTCTGCTTTTCCGTGATCCGGATGCCGAGATGCTCGATGAAGGGAACGTGGATGTCGAACCCGGCCTGTTGCCTGCTTGCCATCCGCCCTCCCTCAGATGACGGTGAATCCGCCGTCCACTGCGATCGTCTGCCCGGTGATGTAGGCCGAAGCGTCGGAGGCCAGCAGCACGGCGGCGCCCTTCAGATCCTCCGGGCCGCCGAGCCGCTTCATCGGCGTCTGCTCCATGATGTACTTTTCCGAGCGATCGATCATGACCTGCGACATCTTGGAGGGAAATACGCCCGGCGCGATTGCGTTGACCGTGATGTTGTGGCGCGCCCATTCGGCGGCGAGCGAGCGCGTAAAGTTCACCACGCCGCCTTTGCTCGAGTTGTACGCGATGGTCGGCATGAAGCCCGGCTCGGTACCGACCAGGCCGGCGATCGAGGCGATGTTGACGATCTTGCCGTATCGGCGCGGGATCATTGAAGCCTTTCCGACCGCCTGGCTGAGCAGGAAGACGGCGGTCAGGTTGAGATTGAGCACCTTGTGCCAGGCATCCAGCGGATGGTCTTCCGCCGGCGCGCCCCAGGCCGCGCCGGCGTTGTTCACCAGGATGTCGATCCTGCCGAATGACTTCAGCACCTGCTCGACCATCGGCTGGACCGAGTCGGTATTCTGCAGGTCGTTGACTACCGTCAGCGTCTCGACGCCCATCTTCGAAAGGTGCGCCTTCGCTTCCTCCAGTTCCGGCGCCTTGCGCGCCGTGATGGCGACCCGGGCGCCCATTTCGCCGAGGGCTTCGGCCATCTGCAATCCCAGCCCGCGCGAGCCGCCCGTGATCAACGCGCATTTTCCGGTGAGATCGAACAGCTTCTTCACGCTCATCTTCCGCTCCGAGACGTTTGTCGTTCTGGTTCCGGCCTCGCACGCCGAAGCCCTATGCGCCCGCTCCCGCAAACGGGCGTTCCGCTAACGGGTCGCGGGCGCCCTCGGCCATCTGCAATCCCAGCCCGCGCGAGCCGCCCGTGATCAACGCGCATTTTCCGGTGAGATCGAACAGCTTCTTCACGCTCATGACATTGCCTTCACAGAAAAATCGATTCACCACGAAGGACACGAAGGAAAGACAACTTCAACATGAGGCACCAAGACCACCAAGGACACCACGAAATTCGTAATTGCCGGGTTTCTTGGTGATCTTTGTGCCCTTTGTGGTTCGCTCTGGTTTTCGGTCTTGCTTCTCCTTCGTGTTCCTTCGTGTCCTTCGTGGTTAAGAGCTTCCTGGTCTTTTCTAGAACCAGGCGTCCTGCATTTCGAGGCAGGTGCGGTCGAGGTTGTTCACCAGTTCGAACCAGTGGCGGGTCTTCGGCAACTCCCAGCGATAGAACCAGGCGCAGGCCTGCAGCTTGCCTTGGTAGAAGTCGCGATCCTCGTCCCGCGCCGCCGCCAGTCCGCGCAGCGCGACGAGCCCCTGCCGCAGCCACAGCCAGGCCACGACGGTGTGGCCGACCAGGTCGAGGTAGGCCGAGGCGTTGGCGAGCGCGAGCTCCGTTTCGCCGCGGCCCGCCGCGCACAGCGCGTTGCGCGTGCATTCCATGACCCGGTCGAGCGCTTCGTTGAGCGCAGTCGCGCAGCCGCGCAGTTCCGTCGATTCGCTCGCCTGTGCGTCGCGCACCGTCGTCTGCATCTCGCGCGCGAGCAGTTGCAGCGCCGCGCCGTCGCCCATCGCCGCCTTGCGCCCGAGCAGGTCGAGCGCCTGGATACCGTTGGTGCCTTCGTGGATCGGGTTGAGCCGGTTGTCGCGGTAGAACTGCTCGACCGGATATTCGCGCGTGTAGCCGTAGCCGCCGAGCACCTGGATGGCGAGGCTGTTCGCCTCCACGCACCACTGCGAGGGCCAAGCCTTGGCGACCGGCGTGAGGATGTCGAGTAACAGCCCGGCCTCGTTGCGCAGCCGCTGCTCGGCCGCGGTCCGCTGGTCGTCCACCAGCCGCGCGCAGTACAGGCACAGCGCGAGCGCGCCCTCCACGTACGCCTTCTGCGCAAGCAGCATGCGCCGGACGTCGGCGTGCTCGATGATTTTCACCGGCGGCAGGCCGGGGTCCTTGGCCCCGGGCAGCCGCCCTTGCGGCCGCTCGCGCGCATAGGCGAGCGCGTAGAGATAACCCGTGTAGCCCAGCGCCGCTGCGCCCAACCCGACGCCGATGCGCGCCTCGTTCATCATGTGGAACATGCAGGCCAGCCCCTGGTTCGGCTCGCCGACCAGCTCGGCGTGCGCGCCGCCGCGCTCGCCGAAATGGAGCACGCAGTTGGTCGTGCCGCGATAGCCCATCTTGTGGTTCAGCCCCGCGAGAGCCACGTCGTTGCGGCCGCCCAGGCTGCCGTCGTCGTCGACGCGGTACCTGGGCACGATGAATAGCGAGATCCCCTTGACGCCGGCCGGCGCGCCCTGGATGCGCGCCAGCACCA
This sequence comes from Burkholderiales bacterium, assembly GCA_035651315.1. Classification (GTDB taxonomy): domain Bacteria; phylum Pseudomonadota; class Gammaproteobacteria; order Burkholderiales; family Eutrophovitaceae; genus DASRFY01. Next base: position 8,840 of record DASRFY010000043.1, on the reverse strand, counting down.
GGTGGACGATATTCTCCGAGAGCTCGTGCTCGCCGCCGGAAATCCACATCTTGTTGCCGGTCAGGCGGTAGCTGCCGTCGGGCTGGGCGACGGCCCGGGTGCGGATGTCGGCGAGCGAAGAGCCGGCCTGCGGCTCGGACAGGCACATGGTGCCGAAGAAGCGGCCTTCGAGAAGCCGCCGGAGATAGCGGGCTTTCTGCCGCTCGTTGCCGAACGCCTGGATCAGGTTGGCGTTGGCGACGGTGAGAAAAGCATAGGCCGCAGTCGAGACGTTCGCCGCATTGAACCAGGCCATGCACGCCTGCGCGACGACGACCGGCAACTGCATGCCGCCGCTGCCGTAGTCCTGGGTCGCGGCGAGGAACCCCGCATCCCGCAGCGCGTCCAGCGCCACCTTCACCTCCGGGATGAGGTCCACTCGCCCGTCGCGGATGCGCGGTTCGTTGAGATCGGACTTGCGGTTGTGCGGGGCGAATTTGTCCTCGGCGATGCGCGCGGCGGTCTCCAGCGCCGCGTCGAAGGTCTCGCGGCTGTGCTCGGCGAAGCGGGGGCGGGAAGTCAGCGCCGCGACGTCAAGCAGCTCGTACAGAACGAACTCGAGATCGCGCCGGCTGAGCAGTCTGGAATGCATGCTGAATCTCCAACCACGGAGACACAGAGAACTGCAAGAAACAGCGAACCACCAAGACCACCAAGGACACCAAGACATTCATGATTGCCGGTTTTCTTGGTGAGCTTCGTGCGCTTGGTGGTTAACCTTTTCTTGAATTTCTCCGTGCCTCTGTGTCTCTGTGGTAAACGTAACTTTCAGACTACCTCGAAAAGGCCGGCCGCGCCCATGCCGCCGCCGATGCACATCGTGACCACGACGAGCTTCGCGCCGCGGCGGCGTCCCTCGATCAGGGCGTGCCCGACCAGACGGCTGCCGGTCATGCCGTAGGGATGGCCCACGGCGATCGCGCCGCCGTTCACGTTGAGCCGCTCGTTCGGGATGCCCAAGCGGTCGCGGCAGTAGATCACCTGCACCGCGAAGGCCTCGTTCAACTCCCACAGATCGATGTCTTCGATCTTCTTGCCGGTCTGCTTGAGCAGCTTCGGCACGGCGAACACGGGACCGATGCCCATTTCGTCCGGCTCGCAGCCGGCCACCGCGAAGCCGCGAAACACGCCCATCGGCTTCAGTCCCCTCGCCGCGGCCGCGCGATCGCTCATCACCACCTGGGCCGAGGCGCCGTCGGAAAACTGGCTGGCGTTGCCCGCCGCGATCACTCCGCCTTCTATCGCCGGCTTGATCTGCGACACGCCCTCATACGTGGTGTCGGGACGGATGCCTTCGTCCTCTGCGGCGGTGACTTCCCGGATCGATTCCTGGCCGGTGTTCTTGTCGATCACCTTCATGCGAGTGGCGAGCGGCACGATCTCGTCCTTGAACCTGCCCGCCGCGCGCGCCGCGGTCGCGCGCTGCTGGCTTTGCACGCCGTAGCGGTCCTGCGCCTCGCGGTCGATCCGGTAGCGCCGGGAGACGTTTTCCGCGGTCTGCAGCATCGGCCAGTAGATCTCCGGCTTGTGCCCGATCAGCCATTCTTCCTGGAACATGTGCCTGTTCATCTCGTTCTGCACGCAGGAGATCGACTCGACTCCGCCGGCGACGAAGATCTCGGCCTCTCGCGAGAGAATGCGCTGCGCGGCGAGCGCCACCGTCTGCAGCCCGGAGGAGCAGAACCGGTTGACCGTCATGCCGGCCACGCCCACCGGCATGCCGGCGCGAAGCGCGATCTGGCGCGCGATGTTCCAGCCGGTCGCGCCCTCGGGGTTGGCGCAGCCCATGATCACGTCCTCGACTTGCGCGGGATCGAGTCTTGCGCGCTCGAGCGCGGCCTTGACCACGTGGCCGCCCAGCGTCGCGCCGTGGGTCATGTTGAGCGCGCCCTTCCAGCTCTTGCACAGCGGCGTGCGCGCGGTCGAAACGATCACGGCTTCGGTCATGTTGTCCTCTCAAACATCCGAATCCACAACAGTGACACAGGGAAAATCAAAAACACGTTAACCACCAAGGACACCAGAGGCACCAAGAAAGGCTCGATTGCAGATCTTGTTTTTCTTCGTGTTCTTCGTGTTCTTGGTGGTTCGCTATTTCTTGAAGTTCTCTGTGTCTCCGTGTCTCTGTGGTTAATCTAGCCATTGAACTTCCCGCCCTCGGCGGCGAGTTTCGCGAGCAGCGGCGCGGGCGCCCACATTTCGCCGTGGTCGGCGTGGTATTTCTCCGTCGCGGCGAGGACCTTGTCGAGGCCCACCGTGTCGGCGTAGAACATCGGCCCGCCCCGGTAGCGCGGAAAACCGTAGCCGAAGGCGTAGATCACGTCGATGTCCGAGGCGCGCTGCGCAATGCCCTCTTCGAGGATCCTCGCTCCCTCGTTCACCAGCTGGTGCATCAGCCGCTCGACGATCTCCTCGTCGGCGATCCGCCGGCGCGCGATGCCCGCCTCCCCGGAGGCGCGGACGATCAGCGCCTCGATCTCGGGATCGGGAATCGCGTCGCGGCTGCCCTTCTCGTAACGATAGTAGCCGGCGCCGGTCTTCTGCCCGAAGCGGCCCAGCTCGCAGATCATGTCGCCGATCCTGGAATAGCGCTCGCTGCGCGGGCGGGTGGCGGCCTGGCGCTTGCGGATGCGCCAGCCCACGTCGAGCCCGGCGAGGTCGCTCATGCGAAACGGCCCCATCGCCAGGCCGAAAGCCTCCATCGCCGCGTCCACCTGCTGCGGCAGCGCGCCTTCCTCGAGCAGGAAGCCGGCCTCGCGCAGATACTTGTGGATCATGCGGTTGCCGACGAAGCCGTCGCACACGCCGACGCACACCGGCACCTTCTTCAGCAGCTTGCCGACTTTCATGCCGGTGGCAAGCGTCTGATTCGACGTTCTCGCGCCGCGCACCACCTCGAGCAGCCGCATGACGTTCGCGGGGCTGAAGAAGTGCAGTCCCAGCACCGATTCCGGCCGCGCGGTCGCGGCCGCGATCTCGTTCACGTCCAGCGTGGAGGTATTGGTGGCAAGGATCGCGCCCGGCTTCGCCAGCGCGTCGAGCTTCGCGAACACTTCCTTCTTGACGGGCATCTCCTCGAACACCGCCTCGACGACGATGTCCGCGTCCTTCAGCGCCGCGAAGTCGAGGCCGCCCCGGATCAGCGCCATGCGCTTGTCCATCGCTTGCTGGGTGAGCCTCCCCTTGGCCACCGTGTTGGCGTAGTTGCGACGGATGGTCTCGATGCCCTTGCCCAGCGCCTCCTGCCCGGTCTCGATCACCGCGACCGGGATGCCGGCATTGGCGAAACACATCGCGATCCCGCCGCCCATCGTGCCGGCGCCGATGACGGCCGCCTTGCCGATTTCGCGCGCAGGCGTGTCGGCGGGCACGTCGGCGATCTTCGCCGCGGCGCGCTCGGCGAAGAACAGATGGCGCAGCGCGCGCGACTCGTTGGTCTTCACCAGGCGCACGAATTGCGAGCGCTCGAACTGCAGCCCCTTGGCGAACGGTTGTGTCACCGCCGCCTCGACGCAGTCCACGATCGCAGCCGGCGCGGGATAACCGCGCCATGCGCGCGCCACGCGCTCGCGCGCGGCGGGGAAAAATTCGGTGGCCGGCTGGTCGAGCCGGGCGCCGAGCGCGGAGGCGCGCCGTATTCCCCATCCCTCGTGCAGCGCGCGCCTGACCCAGGACAGCGCGCCCTGCCGCAGGTCCCCCGTCACGACTTCCTCAACCAGGCCCAGCGACTTCGCTTGCTCCGCACCGATCGGATCGCCAGACACCATCATGTCGAGCGCACGCTCCACGCCGATCAGCCGCGGCAGGCGCTGCGTGCCGCCCGCGCCCGGCAGGATGCCGAGCTTGACCTCCGGCAGCGCGAGCTGCGCGTCCGGCGCCGCGCAACGGTAGTGGCAGGCCATCGCCAGCTCGAGGCCGCCGCCCATGGTAGGGCCGGCGAGCGCGGCGAAGATGGGCTTGGTCACCGTGTCCATGTAGGCGAGCACGTCCGGCAGGGTCGCCATCCCCGGATCGTAGTCCTTGCCGAACTCGCTGATGTCGGCGCCGCCGCAGAAGTTGCGTCCGGCGCCGATCAGCAGAAGTCCCCTTACGTGCGGGTCGTGCTCGCTTTCCTTGATCGAGTCGAGGATGCCCTGCGGCACACCCTTGTTGACCGCGAGCGCGTTGACCGGCGGGTTGTTCAGCGTAATCACCCCGACAGGCCCCTGGACCTGGTATTCGACTAGATTGGACATGAATCGATCACCGCTTTAAACACGAAGAGCACGAAGGCAACGCGAAGATCGCGAAGGAAAGACAATGTAAAATCGGACCACGATGGCTACCAGGAAATTCATGATTGCCGGATTTCTTGGTGATCTTCGTGCTCTTGGTGGTTCAGTTGAGTTTTCAGTCTTGCTTCTCCTTCGTGTTCCCTTCGTGTTGAACGCGTTTGAGTCCTACACTTCCAGCCATTCCTTGCGGATGGCGTCGTTTCGGCGAAGATCGTCTGGCGTGCCCTCGAACACGATCTGGCCGTGGCCCATGACGTAGACCCGCTGCGAGATCCTGAGCGCGATGGTGAGCTTCTGCTCCACCAGCAGGATGGACACGCCGCGGTTCTTGATCTCTTCGAACAGCCGCGCCACCTGCTCGACGATCTTCGGCGCGAGACCCTCGGTCGGCTCGTCGATCATCACCAGGTCGGGGTCGCCCATCAGCGTCCGGCAAAGCGTGAGCATCTGCTGTTCGCCGCCGGACATCACGCCGGCCGGCGCGCCGTCGCGCTCCTTGAGCCGCGGGAACAGCGCGTACATGTCGTCTATCGTCCATCGCCCCCGCTGGCGCGCGCTCTTCATGCCGAGCAGCAGGTTCTGGCGGACGGTCAGCCCCGGAAAGATGTCTCGATTCTCCGGCACGTAGCCCAGGCCGCGGCGCGCGATGACGTAAGTCTTCAGCCCGCCGATATCCCGGCCCCGGAAGCGGATCGAGCCGGTGTGCTCGACCTGCCCCATGATGGTCTTGATGGTCGTGGAGCGGCCCACCCCGTTGCGCCCGAGCAGGCTGACGATCTCGCCCGGCCGCACCGCCAGGTGCACACCGTGCAGGATGTGGCTCTTGCCGTAGTACGCGTGCAGGTCCTTGACTTCAAGCATACGAATCTTCACCACAGAGACACAGAGTCACAGAGAAGTGCAATAAAGAGGCGCAAGACAGAAATACGAATGCACGAAGGAAGTCGGTGCCTGCTCCAACGCCTTCGTTGTTCATTCTTGTCATTAGCTTTTCTCTATGTCTCTGTGGTTAATCCCAGTGTCAATGCTGCTCGGTGCCGAGGTACGCCTCCTGCACCGCCTTGCTGGAGCGGATTTCCTCCGGCGCGCCGGTGGCGATCACCTCGCCGTACACGAGCACGGAGATGCGGTCGGCGAGATTGAACACCACGCTCATGTCGTGCTCGACCATGACCAGCGTCTTGTCCTGCGTGACACCGCGGATCAGCTCCACGGCGTCGTCGGTTTCGCTGCGGCTCATCCCGGCGGTCGGCTCGTCGAGCAGGATCACGTCGGCGCCGCTCGCGATCGTGACGCCGATCTCGAGCGCGCGCTGTTCCGCGTAGCTGAGCACCCCGGCCGGCCTGTCGCGCAGCCTGCCCATGCCGATTCTGTCCACGATCTCCTCGGTGCGCTCCCTGACCCGGCGCAGCCCGCCGACCCGGTGCCAGAACGAATACCGGTAGCCGGTGGACCACAATACCGCGCAGCGCACGTTCTCGTACACCGACAGCCGGGGAAAGATGTTGGTGATCTGGAAGCTGCGCGACAGGCCCTTGCGGTTGATCACGTGCGGATCGAGGTTGGTGATGTCCTCGCCCTTGAGCTCGATGCGCCCGGAAGTGAGCGGAAAGCGGCCGCTGATGAGGTTGAACAGCGTGGATTTCCCCGCGCCGTTCGGTCCGATGATGGCGTGGCGCTCGCCGCGCGCGATGCTGAGGTTGACGCCGTTGATGATCGAGGTGCGGCCGAAGCTCTTGTGCACGTCGGTCAGATTGAGCGCCGCCGCATTCATCTCACACCGCTCCCCTGGCCTGAAGCTCCGGCGTGAGATCTTCCCAGGCGCGCCGCACGAAGCGCGACGCCCAGACGAAGGCCGCCAGGCCCGCGACGAGCAGCAGCGCCGTTCCGATCCACGACCCGATCCGGTCCGGATCCAATGCGACGCCGAGCAACGAGAAGTCTTTGGTCGCGGCTTCCTTGTCCTCGAAGTGATAGATCATCTCGATGAGCGCGATGAATCCTGCCAGCATCACCGCGCCGCAGGCGGCGCCCAGCGCATAAGAGGGCAGCAGGCGCTTCACCAGCCGCGCCTGCCACACCGGCCTGTGCATCGTGATCAGGTTGGCGATGCCGCCGGGCGAGAACAGGATGATGACGAGGAAGAACAGGCCGAAATAGAGCAGCCACGCCTGGGTATAGTTGGAAAGCGCCGACTGCAGGAAGGTGACCAGCACCGCGCCGATGATCGGCCCCCAGAAATGGCCGATGCCGCCGATGAACGCCATGAGCACGACCGTGCCGGAGGCCGCCACGCCCACCGCCTCCGCGGTGACGATCTCGTAGTTGATGGCGGCGAGCCCGCCCGCGATCCCGGCGAAGAAACCGGCCAGCGTCATCATCAGCCAGCGCACCCGTGTCGGGTTGTAGCCGACGAACCTGGCGCGCTCGGGATTGTCGCGCACCGCGTTGGCCATGCGGCCGAGCGGGGTCTGGGTGAGCGCGAACATGCCGATCATGCTGAGCAGGCACCAGCCGACGATCAGGTAATAGACCTGCAGCTGCGAGCCGTAGCCGATGCCGAGCATCGGCCCGCCCGCGGTGCGGTCGGTGGCGATGCCGCCCTCGCCGCCGAAAAACGAGGTGAACATGAGCGCGCTCGCCGCCACCATTTCCGCGATGCCGAGCGAGATCATCGCGAAGGGCGTGCCCGCGCGCCGGGTGGTCACGAATCCGAACGTGAGCCCGAAGAACAGTCCCGCCGCCCCGCCCACCAGCGGCATGAGCGTCACCGGGAACCAGAACCTGCCCGCCGCCACCAGGTTCAGCGCGTGCGCGGTGAAGAACGCGCCCAGCCCGGAATACACGGCGTGGCCGAAGGACAGCAGCCCGGTCTGGCCCAGCAGCATGTTGTAGGACAGGGCGAAGATGATCGCGATGCCCATCTGCGAGAGCATGGAAAGCGCGAAGCTCTGCCGGAACAGATGCGGCAGCAGGACCAGGATCGTCGTCACCGCCGCCCAGAAGATCAGCCGCCGCGCGTGCGGTATCGCCATCATCGGGTACCCGCGGGCCGCCGGTACTTGCATCTCAGCTCTCCCGCGTGCCCATCAGCCCGCGCGGGCGGACGATGAGCATGAGGACCATGAGAACGTAGGGCAGCACCGGCGCCGTCTGCGAGACCGTGATCGACGCCAGGCCGTGCAGCGCGGAGCCCGCCGGCACGTCCAGGCCGAGCAGGCGAAAGAAGTCCATCATCGAGTAGTCGAGCGCCACGGAAAAGGTCTGCAGCGCGCCGATCAGCAGCGAGGCGATGAAGGCGCCGGCGAGCGAGCCCATGCCGCCGACCACCACGACCACGAACACGATGCTGCCCACGGCCGCGGCCATGCCGGGCTCGGTGATGAAGGCGTTGCCGCCGATCACGCCCGCCAGGCCGGCAAAGGCCGCGCCGCCGGCGAACACCAGCATGAACACCCGCGGCACATTGTGGCCGAGGGCCTCGACCATGTCCGGATGGGTCAGCGAGGCCTGGATGATCAGCCCGATGCGCGTGCGGGTGAGCAGGAGGTAGAGCGACACCAGCATGCCGACCGAAACCAGCATCATGAATCCGCGGTACGCGGGGTATTGCGTGGTGAACAGCGTGAACAGCGTGAAGTCGAGTTGCGCGGGAATCTTGTAGTCGACCGGCGCGCGTCCCCAGATCAGGTGCACGATCTCCTCGATCACGTAGGCGAGGCCGAAGGTGAACAGCAGCTCGGCGACGTGGCCGTACCTGTGCACGGTGCGCAGCCCGTAGCGCTCCACCGACGCTCCGATCGCGCCCACCAGCAGCGGCGAGAAAAAAAGCGCCGGCCAGAATCCGATGTACAGCCCGGCCTGGTAGGCGAAGTACGCGCCCAGCATGTAGAAGCTCGCGTGCGCGAAATTGAGCACGCCCATCATGCTGAAGATCAGCGTCAGCCCGGACGACAGCATGAACAGCAGCAGCCCGTAGGACAGGCTGTTCAGGAGCGTGACGAGGAAGAACTCCATGGCGGCGGTGATCGGTGATCGGCGGCTGGTCCATCATCGGGCGGCGGACGATTGCCGCCCGCTACGCGCCGAAAACGATCCGTTCTTCAATTTATCGGGCGACGGGTCTGTTCGAGCCTTCGATGACTGCAATACGGATCTGTATCCTGCGCCGCGGCAGCGCCGGCGCAACAGGCGGGCAACGGCGCCGCGAATGCGTGTCCGAACCTCATTCCCCGGTCCTCCTCCGGTCCCGCATGTCCCCCGGCCGGCTTGCACCGGCCGCCGCCAGGTCTTGGAACTGCGGTCCGGGTGGGAGCGCCGGGGGCGTCTTGGTTCTCCATGATCTGGCGCCCGGGCGTCGCGTTTTCGGGATCGTCCGGGCGGGCCGCGCCGTGCGCGGCGATGACTCCCCGCAGGCGCAGCGATTCTATTCGCAACGCCGGAAACTTGTAAACCGACGCCGGCCCGCGAGCGGCGCAGCCGCCGGCGCTTCGCCGCCGGGGCAAGCTGCTAGAATCGAATCAGAAG
>DASRFY010000042.1:0-16597 GCA_035651315.1 Burkholderiales bacterium | reverse complement strand
AGGCTGGAGCAGATGAAACTTTGGCGTTAAGCGGCCACCTTCAGGTGGCCCCGATGGATTGGGGTCGCGTTAGCGACCCCGCTTAGCCGCTTTGAGCGGCTCACAACTTAAAGCCCCCGGCTCTGCCGGGGGATGGTTACTGGCTCAAGCGCCATGCCCGCCGCCTCCACCATCAGCTCCATCCTCAAGCGCCACGGACTGATCGATCCAGCGCACTCGCTCTCGCACCGGGCATTTCAACGCTTCCAGCGCGAGCGGCCCAACGCGCTGTGGCAGATGGACTTCAAGGGGCATTTCCCGGTGGGCGCGCTGCGCTGTCATCCGCTGACCGCGCTCGATGATCACTCGCGCTTCTCGGTGGCGTTGCGCGCCTGCGGCGACGAGCAATCGCGCACGGTGCAGCATGAACTCACCGACTGCTTTCGCCGCTACGGCCTGCCCGAGCAGATGTTGATGGATAACGGCTCTCCCTGGGGAGACGATGCCGCGCATGTGCTCACCGTGTTCACCGTGTGGCTGATCCGCCTCGGGGTAGGCGTGATCCACGCCCGCCCGTATCACCCGCAGACCCAAGGCAAGGCCGAGCGCTTCCATCGCACGCTCAAAGCCGAGCTGCTCAACCATTGCCTGTTTGGCGACCTCGCGCAGTGCCAGCGACACTTCGACCGCTGACGCGAGGTCTGCAACCTGCAACGCCCTCACGAGGCGCTGGAGCTGCAAGTGCCGGCCCAGCGCTATGCGCCCAGCCCGCGGGCGTTTCCCGAGCCGCTGCCGGCCATCGAATACGCCCCGGGCGAGATCGTGCGCAAAGTTCAGGCCAAGGGAGAGTTGTTCTTTCGAGGCCGCATCTTTCGCATCAGCAAGGCCCTGCGCGACCAGCCGGTTGCGTTGCGCCCCACCCTAAACGATGGGCAATTCGCGGTCCACTTCCGTCATCAAAACGTGGCCACGATCGATCTGCGCCATCCTTACGAGTAATCCAACCATGTGTTACCCATGTCCTCAAACACCTGTAACCCTTGACTCCGGTCTATACGGGGAGGAGGAGAGGGAGGGGTGAGGTGATGGTGGATCACATGTTCGGATAATTCGGCCCGCCGCCGCCTTCCGGGGCGATCCAGACGATGTTCTGCGTCGGGTCCTTGATGTCGCAGGTCTTGCAGTGGACGCAGTTCTGGGCGTTGATCTGCAGCCGCCTGCCGTCGCCGTCGCCGACGTATTCGTAGACTCCCGCCGGGCAGTAGCGTTGCTCCGGGCCGTCGTACAGCTCGAGATTGATCCGCACCGGCACCGCCGGGTCCTTGAGCGTCAGATGGATCGGCTGGTCCTCGTTGTGGTTGGTGTTGGAGATGAACACCGAGGACAGCCGGTCGAAAGTGAGCTTGCCGTCCGGCTTGGGATAGACGATCGGGGCGGCCTCGGTCTTTGTCTTCAGCGTTTCGTGGTCTGCATGCCGGTGATGCAGCGTCCACGGCGCCCTGCCGCCGAAGACGATCTGATCGACGCCCACCATGAGCGTGCCGAGAACCAGCCCCTTCGACATCCAGGGCTTGAAGTTGCGCGCGCGGTGCAGCTCATCGAACAGCCAGGAGCGGCGAAACGCTTCCGGATAGGCCGACAGCGCGTCGTTTGCCCGCCCTGCGACGATCGCATCGAAGGCGGCCTGCGCGGCGAGCATGCCGGACTTGATGGCGCAGTGGCTGCCCTTGATGCGCGAGGCATTGAGGAACCCGGCATCGTCGCCGATCAGCGCGCCGCCGGGAAAGACGAGCTTGGGGAGCGATTGCAGTCCGCCGGCCGCAATGGCGCGCGCACCGTACGCAATGCGTCTGCCGCCCTCCAGGAAACCGCGGATCGCGGGATGCGTCTTGTAGCGCTGGAACTCTTCGTACGGATCGAGGTAGGGATTGGAATAGCCCAGACCGACCACGAAACCGACCGCCACCTGGTTGTTCGCCTGGTGGTAGAGGAAGGAGCCGCCGTAGGTCTTGCGATCGAGCGGCCAGCCGGCAGTGTGGATCACCAGTCCCGCCTGATGCTTCGCCGGTTCGATCTCCCACAGCTCTTTCAGTCCGATGCCATAGACCTGGGGATCGATGCCTTCCCGCAGCGCGTATTTCGCCTCCAGCTGCTTGCCCAGATGCCCGCGGCAGCCTTCCGCGAAGAAGGTGTACTTGGCGTGCAGCTCGATGCCCGGCTGGTAGGCGTCGGTCTTCTCGCCGGTGCGCGACACGCCCATGTCGCCGGTGGCAATTCCTTTCACCGCGCCGTGGTCGTCGTACAGCACCTCCGCGCCGGCGAAGCCGGGAAAGATCTCCACCCCGAGGTTCTCCGCCTGCCGGCCGAGCCAGCGGCAGACGTTGCCGAGACTGACGACATAGTTGCCGTGGTTCTGGAAACAGTCCGGCAGCAGCCAGTTGGGCGTGCGCAGCGCGGCGGACTCGGTCAGGAACAGGAAGCGGTCTTCGCTGACCGGCGTGTCGAGCGGGACGTCGAGCGCCTGCCAGTCCGGGAACAGCTCGGCGAGCGCGCGCGGATCCACCACCGCGCCGGAGAGAATGTGGGCGCCGACCTCGGAGCCTTTCTCGATCACGCACACCGAGACCTCGCCGCCGCGCTCGGCGCAAAGCTGACGGAGCCGGATCGCGGCCGCCAGCCCCGCCGGGCCGGCGCCGACGATCACCACGTCGTACTGCATCGATTCGCGTTGCGCCAACTCTTTCTCCTCGCCTCCCGCGGGTTAAAATCCTGCGCCTCGAACGGCGCAATGATAACCTTCCGCCCGCGCGGCGCGACGAATGGAACAACAACGCAAGCTGGTCAGAACGGAGCGCGTGCCGATGCGCTGGGGCGAGATGGACGCGCTCGGCCACATGAACAACGTCGCCTATTTCCGCTATTTCGAGCAGGCGCGCATTTCCTGGTTCGACAGCCTGAAGATCGACTATCGTCCCGGCTCCGAGGGACCGATTCTCGGCACCATCTCGTGCAAGTATCTCAAGCCGGCCATCTATCCGGTCGAATTCGAGCTCACCACCTGGGTGGGCAGCCCGGGTCGCAGCAGCTTCCGGATGTGGCACGAGCTGTATCGGGCCGGCGCGCCCGCGGAGCGCTACGCCGAGGCCGAGTCGGTGATGGTGTGGATCGATATCGCCGCAGGCCGTTCGCGCGCGCTTCCCGGCTGGCTGCGCGCGGCCCTTCAATCCCGGGCGCAGTAGAAGATCCGGCCGCTGACGCCGAGGCTGTCCGGCCCGATCAGATACAGATACACGGGCGTCACGGATTCCGCCGTCGGCAGTTGCGAAGGCGATTTGCCGGGGTGGGTCTTCTGCCGGCACGGAGACTGCACCGGCCCGGGCACGACCACGTTGGCGCGCAGATGCGAGAAGCGCGACCACTCATCGGCCTGGATTCTCGCCAGCGTCTCGAGCCCCGATTTCGACGCCGCAAACGCGCCCCAATACGCGGCGGGCGCGCCGCCGTGGGTCTCGGAAGTGAAGACCGCCGCCGCATCCGGCGCCGCGCGCAGCAGGCGGGCGCAGGACTGGGTGAGCGCGAACGGCGCCAGCAGATTCACCCGCAGGGTGCGCATCCATTCGTCCATGCTCTGATGCTCGAGCGCGGAGAGCTTTTCGAGGTGCGAGGCGTTGTGCACGATGCCGTCCAGCCGTCCGAACTGGGACTCGATGGCGTAGGCGAGGTGGTCGTAGTCGCGCGGCCCGGCGACCTCCAGGTCGAGCGGGACGGCGGCAGGCTCCGGATATCCCATGGCGGTGATCTCGTCGTAGACCGACTCGAGCAGCTTCTCGCGCCGTCCGTGCAGCACGACCGTGGCGCCGTGCGCGGCGAACGCGAGCGCGCAGGCGCGTCCGATGCCACGCGTCGAGCCGGTCACCAGGATCACGCGCCCGGAGAGCAGATCAGGAGAAGGCCGGTAACTGTTGGCGTCGAATGTCATCGAGGATCAATTTTGCCGCGCGGACGCCGCTTCTTACTGCCGCCTCGAGCGTGGCGGGGTATTCGGATTCCGTGTAGTCGCCGGCCAGAAAGATCGTGGAAAGCGGCGTGCGGTTGCCCGGACGGCGCGCTGCCGGCGTGCAGGCGAAGGTCGCGCGCTTTTCCGCAATTACCCGGCGCCAGAGAGGCGCGGGCAGCGCCCAGCGGGCGGCGAGCTCGTCGTGGATTCTCGCCGCCAATGCGTCGTTGTCGAGCGATTCGTGCGGGCCGGCGCCGCTGATGACCACGCCGATCAACCCCGCCTGCCCGAGTAGCCGGCCGCGATCGAAGGCCCAGTGGCCCAGCCCGCCGATCAGCCCGATCATCGGCCCGGGCAGGCGCACCTGCCGCGGATATCGAAGATAGACGGAATAGATCGGCCGGTAGGCGAGGGCATCGGCGCAGGCGCGCGCTTCGGCAAGCTCGGGAACGTCTTTCAGCGCCCGATCCAGGCGATGCGGTCCCACGGCGAGGATCGCATGCGAGAAGGACGCCGCGGCGTCTTCGCCGATGCGCCACCCGTTTCCCGCCCTGCGCAAATCCCGCACCGTCTCGCCCGTTCGCACCGTGCCGCCACGGGCTTCGACGAAGCGCTGCGCGCGCTCCGGGAACAGGGCGCTGAAGTCCATGGTCGGAAACAGCAGGTCGCTCGCCGCGCGCGACGCGATCAAGCCATCGCGCAGCACGGTCAGGAACACCTGCGCCGAGGCTTCGTCCGGCGCCGTATTCAGGGCGGCGACACAGAGCGGCGCCCACAGCAGGTCGATCAGGCGCTGCGGCTGGCGGTGCAGGGAAAGCAGCGCCCGCACGGTGAGCGCGGAGTCGCAGCGAAAGCCGGTTCTGCGCTGCGCACCGATGAAGCGCAGCGCGGCAAGTTTTTCCGCGGCGTCCAGTCCTCTCGCGCCGATCAGCGCCACGGCGAGATGCAGCGGCGAAGGCAACCGCGGCGCATGCAGTCGCAGTCCCGGTTCGATGTTCAGCGTCAGCGGCATGCGCGCGAGGCCGAGCGGCTCGCCGGGGCGCCGCACCGTCTCGATCAGGCGCAGCGTTTCGAGATAGGCGCCGCTCAGGATATGCAGACCGTTGTCGAGCGTCGTCCCGTCCACCTCGACGCGGCGCGCCCGTCCGCCGAGCGTTTTTGCCGCCTCGTAGACGGTGACTTGGGCGCCCGCGGAGGCCAGCTCGACCGCGGCGGCCATCCCCGCCCAGCCGCCGCCGACCACTGCGACGCGGTGGCGAGTCGCGAGGCGAGAGGCGACGGGATCGGTGTTCACTTGTGCGACACGCGCGGCGCCGCGTGGTTCGGTCGTTCGCCGCCTCGCCTCATGCCGTCAACCATGTCTTCCACGCGATCCACAGCTTGCGGATCGGCGTGAGGCCGATGCGGCTGTTCAGCACGCTGCAGCCGCTGGCTTCGATTTCGTCGAGCACCGCTCGATAGATCGCCGCCATCACCAGGCCCGGGCGCTGGCTGCGACGATCCACTTTGGGCAGGCGCGCCATGGCGCGCTCGTAATATTCGCGCGCGCGGCGGATTTCGAACGCCAGCAGGCGGCGCATCGCGTCCGTTTCCCGCAACTGAAGCAGGTCCGAAGCCGTAACGCCGAACCGCGCCAGGTCCTCTTCCGGGAGGTAGATGCGGTCGCGGCGGGCATCCTCGCCGACGTCGCGTACGATGTTGGTGAGCTGGAACGCGATGCCCAGCTCTTCCGCGTAGCGCTGCGTGGCCGGATCGCGATAGCCGAAGATCTGCGCCGCCATCAACCCGACCACCCCGGCAACGCGATGGCAATACGCGCGCAGCGCATCGAAGTCGCGGTAACGGTTCTGGGACAGGTCCATTGCCATGCCGTCGATGATTTCATGGAAGCGCTGTTCGGGCAGGGCGTATCGCCTGACCACCGGCGCGAGAGCGCGGGTCACCGGGTGCTGCGGTTCGCCGGAAAACGCGGTGGCGATCTCGGTGCGCCACCAGGCGAGCTTGGTGCGGGCGAGCGCCGGATCGCTGCACTCGTCGACGACGTCGTCCACCTCGCGGCAGAACGCGTACAGCGCAGTGATCGCGCGACGCTGTTCGGGAGGCAGGAACAGGAAGCTGTAGTAGAAGCTCGACCCGCTCTTCGCGGCGCGCTCCTGGCAATACTGGTCCGGAGTCATCCGTGTGCGATCGCGGCGCGATACAGCATGTGGATCCAGTCCAGCGGCTTGAGCACCGGCCGGGAGCGGAACACGTTGGCGCCGGTGCGCTGCAGCTTGTCCAGAATGCGGTTCCCGCCGGCCACGATCAGGCGTAACTCGAGACCGATGCGGCCGGGCAACGCCCGACCCAACGGCGCGCCGGCCAGCAGCATGCGCCGCGCCCGGTCGATCTGAAACGACATGAGCGCGCGCCAGTTGCCGTCGGCTTCCCCGCGGCCGATCTGCGCCTCGCTGACGCCGAAGCGGACGAGCTCGTCCTGCGGCAGATAGATGCGGCGCTTGCCATAATCGATCGGCACATCCTGCAGGAAATTGATCAGCTGCAGGCTGGAGCAGATCGCGTCCGCGCAATCGAGGTTATGCGGCGTCGCCGCATCGAACAGATGCAACAGCAACCTGCCGACCGGATTCGCCGAGCGCCGGCAGTAGTCCCTCAGCTCGCCGAAATCGGCATAGCGCTGCTTGGTCACGTCCTGGGAAAAGGCCGAGAGCAGCTCGCGAAAGTAATCGACTGGCAGCGCGTGCTGCGCGATCGCGGTTCCGAGTTCCCGAAAAAGCGGCATCTGCGGCTGCCGTCCGGCTTCTATGACATCGAGCTCGCGCGCGTATCGATCGATGAGCGCGAGCCTTTCCTGCGGCGAGCGGTCGCCTTCATCGGCGAAATCGTCGGCGCTGCGGGCGAAGGCGTAAATCAGCGCCACCGGGCGGCGCAGCCTCGCGGGCAGGAGAATCGAACCCACCGGAAAGTTTTCGTAGTGCTGGATGCCCATCGCGACCGGTAGCCGGTTATGTTTCCCGAACAGTGGGTTGAGCGCCGGTACCGGCGCCGATTCAAGGCGTTTCGGGTGGCGGCGAAGGGGGCGATTATATTAAAATGCCGGCGTCGCGAAAGTGGCGGAATTGGTAGACGCACTGGATTTAGGTTCCAGCGCCGAAAGGCGTGAGAGTTCGAGTCTCTCCTTTCGCACCAGGCGGCTACCGACACTGTAAGCGGCGACCGTCCGCAACTCAAACAGAACAGCCAGGGTTACATGCAAGCCAGTATCGAATCATTGGGCTCCCTCGAACGACGTCTTTCGGTCAACTTTCCGCTCGGCGAGGTCGACGCGGAAGTCGAGACGCGGTTGAAGCGGCTCGCACGCACGGTCAGGATTCACGGTTTCCGCCCGGGCAAGGTGCCGTTGCGCGTCGTCGAAGCGCAATTCGGCGGACAGGTGCGGCAGGAGGTGCTCGGCGACGCCGTGCAGAAGACTTTCGGCGAGGCCGTCCGGGAGAAGAACCTGCGTGTGGCCGGGTTTCCGAGAATCGAGCTGAAATCGGCCGATACTGGCTCCGGCACGGTGGAGTACACGGCGACTTTCGAGATCTATCCGGAGGTCAGCATCGGCGATCTTGGCCATGTGAGGATCGAACGGCCGGTTGTGGCGGTCGGCGAGGCGGAGGTGGACAAGACCCTCGAGATCCTGCGCAAGCAGCGCACGACTTACCACGCGACCGATTCCGCCGCGGCGATCGGGGACCAGATCCGGATCGATTACCGCGGCACTATCGAAGGCAACGAGTTCGAAGGCGGCAGCGGGCAGGGGCAGTACGTGCTGCTGGGCGAAAGCCGGCTGCTGCCGGATTTCGAGAACAACGTGGTCGGGCTCAGGGCCGGCGAATCGAAGACCTTCGCGCTGCGGTTTCCCGACGACTATCACCACAAGGAGGTGGCGGGAAAGTCCGCGACCTTCGAGGTGAAGGTGAGCGAAGTCCACGCGGCGAGAGTTCCCGCGCTCGATGCGGAATTCGCCAAAGCGCTCGGCATCGAGGACGGCGACCTCGGCAGGATGCGCGAGGAGGTGAAAGCCAATCTCGAGCGCGAAATCAAGCGGCGCGTGGCCGCCAGGCTCAAGGACCAGGTGATGAAGGCGCTTACCGACAACGTCGCCGTCGAGCTGCCCAAGGCGCTGGTCGACATGGAAGTGGAGCGGCTTGCGCACAACATGCGCCACGATCTGCAGGCGCGCGGACTGAAGACGGACAAGGTGCCGCTGCCGCGGGAGGCGTTCGAAGCGGAGGCCAAACGGCGGGTACAGCTCGGTTTGATCGTCGCCGAGCTGGTGCGGCTGCGCAAACTCGAGGCGAGGCCGGAGCAGGTCAAGGCGGTCGTCCAGGAATTCGCCCGCAGCTACGAAAAGCCGGAAGAGGTGGTGCGCTGGTACTACCAGCAGCCGGAACGGCTGCGCGAACTGGAATCGGTGGTGCTCGAGGACAACGTCGTTCAATGGATGCTCGGCAACGCCAAGGTGGAAGACAAGGTGACGTCATTCGACGAGCTGATGGGGAATACGCAATGAGCAGAATGCACAACGCCGGTTTCGAGCCCCGCGGGCTGGGGCTCGTACCCATGGTCATCGAGCAGAGCGGCCGCGGGGAACGCGCCTACGACATCTATTCCCGCCTGCTCAAGGAAAGAGTGGTATTCCTCGTCGGTCCGCTGGACGAGGTCACCGCGAACCTGATCGTCGCGCAGCTCCTGTTCCTGGAGTCGGAGAATCCCGAGAAGGATATCTCCTTCTACATCAATTCACCGGGCGGATCGGTGTCGGCGGGGCTCGCGATCTACGACACGATGCAGTTCATCAAGCCGGACGTCAGCACACTGTGCATCGGCCAGGCGGCCAGCATGGGTGCGTTCCTGCTCGCGGCCGGCGCCAAGGGCAAGCGTTTTGCGCTGCCCAACTCCCGCTTGATGATTCATCAGCCCATGGGCGGCTTCCAGGGCCAGGCCTCGGACGTGGAAATCCACGCCCGCGAGATCCTGTATCTGCGCGCCCGCCTGAACGAGCTGATGGCCAAGCATACCGGACGGGACGTCAAGACCATCGAACGCGACACCGACCGGGACAATTTCCTCAGCTCGGAAGAGGCGGTAAAGTACGGCCTGGTGGACAAGGTCCTGGTCAGCCGCGTAGAGACGGCGGCCGCGGCCGCGTGATTTCGGAACACCGCTTCCCCGCGGCAGGCGGTTGCGGCGGCGCCATGCGCGCCCGGCGCGGGCCGGAACTTGTCACTTGCGCGATGTCTGATCGAATTGGCGTGTGAGGCGAAAGGCGTATATGTCTGACAAACCTGGCGGTGAAAAGCTCCTCTACTGCTCCTTCTGCGGCAAGAGTCAGCACGAGGTACGCAAGCTCATCGCCGGTCCCTCGGTATTCATCTGCGACGAGTGCATCGAGCTGTGCAATGACATCATCCGGGAAGAGAGCCACGCCGAAGTTCCCGGCAAGGGCGCCAAGTCCGATTTGCCGGTGCCGCACGAGATCCGTGACATCCTGGACCAGTACGTGATCGGTCAGGACACCGCCAAGAAAATCCTCTCGGTAGCGGTCTACAACCACTACAAGCGGCTGAAGACGACGCAGAAGAAGGACGACGTCGAGCTCGCGAAATCGAATATCCTGCTGATCGGCCCCACCGGGTCGGGCAAGACGCTGCTCGCACAGACGCTGGCGCGGCTGCTCAACGTGCCTTTCGTCATGGCGGACGCGACCACGCTCACCGAGGCGGGTTACGTCGGCGAGGACGTGGAGAACATCATCCAGAAGCTGCTGCAGAAGTGCGACTACGACGTCGACAAGGCGCAGCGCGGCATCGTCTACATCGACGAGATCGACAAGATCTCCCGCAAGTCCGACAACCCCTCGATCACCCGCGACGTCTCGGGCGAGGGCGTGCAGCAGGCTTTGCTGAAACTGATCGAGGGGACGATCGCCTCGGTTCCGCCGCAGGGCGGCCGCAAGCATCCGAACCAGGAATTCGTCCAGGTCGATACGACGAATATCCTGTTCGTCTGCGGCGGCGCCTTCGACGGACTGGACAAGATCATCCGCCAGCGCTCCGACAAGAGCGGGATCGGTTTCGGCGCCGAGGTCAGGAGCAAGGACAACCGCAAGGACATCGGCGAAGTGCTGAAGGAAGTGGAGCCGGAGGATCTGATCAAGTACGGCCTGATTCCGGAGTTCGTCGGCCGCTTGCCGGTGGTGGCCACTCTGGATGAACTCGACCAGGAAGCGCTGATCGAAATACTTACCGAGCCCAAGAACGCCCTGCTGAAACAGTACCAGAGGATGTTCGGCATGGAGGGCGTGGAGCTGGAGGTCCGGCCGGACGCGCTGCGGGCGGTGGCGAGCAAGGCGCTGGCCAGGCGAACGGGTGCGCGGGGACTGCGCTCGATCCTGGAGCAGATATTGCTCGATATCATGTACGACCTGCCTTCCATGTCCAACGTGCAGAAAGTGGTCGTGGACGAAAGCATGATCACCGGCGACGCCAAGCCGATCCTGATTTACTCGGATCAGCCGAAGGTTGCGGGCTCGGCGTAATGTCCCTTTCGGCCGCCGGGTTGAAAACGCGGGGCATGGCCCCATGTGGCTGCTATCCGCTCTCCTAGGTGCAGAATGACCGAATTAATCGATACCAAACAGACCACCGTCAACTATCCGCTGCTGCCCCTGCGGGATGTCGTCGTGTTCCCGCACATGGTCATCCCGCTGTTCGTCGGGCGCCCCAAGTCGATCAAGGCGCTGGAGACGGCGATGGAAAGCGGCAAGCATATTTTGCTGGTCGCGCAGAAATCCGCGGCAAAGGACGAACCTTCGCCCGAGGACCTGTACGGCATCGGCAGCGTGGCGAACATCCTGCAGATGCTGAAACTCCCCGACGGCACCGTTAAGGTGCTCGTCGAGGGCGTGCAGCGCGCTCAGCTTCAGACCGTCCACGACGAGCGCACCCACTACTCGGCGGACGCGGTGGCCGTGCCGGCCGACGGCGCGGAATCGACCGAAATCGAGGCGATGCGGCGGGCGATGCTGTCGCAGTTCGACCAGTACGTGAAGCTCAACAAGAAGATCCCGCCGGAAATCCTGACCTCGCTGTCGGGGATCGACGAGCCGGGGCGGCTCGCCGATACCGTCGCGGCGCATCTGCCGCTGAAGCTCGAGCAGAAGCAGGCAGTGCTCGAGATGTCGGAAGTGAAGAAGCGCCTGGAGCATCTGCTGTCACTGCTGGAAGCCGAGCTGGACATCCTGCAGGTCGAGCGCCGCATCCGCGGCCGCGTCAAGCGGCAAATGGAGAAGAGCCAGCGCGAGTACTACCTCAACGAGCAGGTGAAGGCGATTCAGAAGGAGCTCGGTGATCTCGAGGAGGGTGCGGACCTGGACGAGATGGAAAAGCGCATCAAGTCCGCGCACATGCCCAAGGAAGCCAGGCAAAAGGCCGAATCCGAGCTGAAGAAGCTGCGCCTCATGTCGCCCATGTCCGCCGAGGCGACCGTGGTGCGCAACTATGTCGACACGCTGATCGCGCTGCCGTGGAGAAAGAAAAGCAAGATCAGCACCGACCTCTCGCGCGCGCAGGAGGTTCTCGACGCCGATCATTACGGCCTGGACAAGGTCAAGGAGCGCATCGTCGAATATCTCGCCGTGCAGCAAAGGGTCGACAAGGTAAAAGCGCCGATCCTCTGCCTGGTCGGTCCGCCCGGAGTGGGCAAGACCTCTCTCGGCCAGTCGATCGCGCGCGCGACGAACCGCAAGTTCGTGCGCATGTCGCTGGGCGGCGTGCGCGACGAGGCGGAGATCCGCGGCCATCGCAGGACCTACATCGGGTCGATGCCGGGCAAGATCCTGCAGAACATAACCAAGATCGGGGTGCGCAATCCGCTGTTCCTCTTCGACGAGGTGGACAAGATGGGCATGGACTTCCGCGGCGATCCGGCCTCGGCGCTGCTGGAGGTGCTCGATCCGGAGCAGAACGACAAGTTCGTCGATCACTACGTGGAAGTAGAGTACGACTTGTCCGACGTGATGTTCGTCGCCACCGCGAACACGATGAACATCCCGGCGCCGCTGCTCGACCGGATGGAAGTCATCCGCCTTTCCGGCTACACCGAGGACGAAAAGGTCAACATAGCGATGCGTTATCTGCTGCCCAAGCAGATGAAGAACAACGGCCTCAAGTCGGACGAGCTGCTGGTGTCGGAGAGCGCGGTGCGAGACATCATCCGCTACTACACGCGCGAAGCCGGCGTGCGCAACCTGGAGCGGGAGATCTCGAAGATCTGCCGCAAGGTCGTGAAGACGCTGCTAATGAAGAAGCGCGACGAGAAGATGGCGGTGACGGCGCGCAACCTGGACAAGTACCTCGGCGTGCGCCGCTACACCTACGGCATGGCGGAAAAGAACAACCAGGTCGGCCAGGTCACCGGGCTAGCCTGGACAGAGGTGGGCGGCGAGCTGCTGACCATCGAAGCGGTGGTGATGCCGGGCAAGGGCAATATCCAGCGCACCGGCTCGCTCGGCGACGTGATGAAGGAGTCGGTGGAGGCGGCCCGCTCGGTGGTGCGCGCGAGGGCGGCGAGGCTGGGTATCCGGGACGACGCGTTCGAGAAATACGATATCCACGTCCACGTGCCGGAGGGCGCCACGCCCAAGGACGGCCCGTCCGCCGGTATCGCGATGACGACCGCCCTGGTCTCCGCCTTGACCGGCATTCCGGTGCAGGCCGACGTGGCGATGACCGGAGAAATCACGCTGCGCGGAGAGGTGCTGGCGATCGGCGGCCTGAAGGAGAAGCTGCTGGCGGCGCACCGCGGTGGCATCAAGACGGTGCTGATTCCGGAGGAGAACGTCAAGGACCTTTCCGAAATTCCGGACAACATCAAGAACCGGCTCGACATCCACCCGGTGAAGTGGATCGATCAGGTGTTCGAGCTGGCCCTGGAACGGCAACCGGAGGCGCTGCCGGAGAAGGCCCCGGAGCCGGTCGCGATTCCGACGATCGAAACGCCGCAGACGACGAGCGCGATCACGCACTGAGACCGCATCGGCATGGCGAATGGCAGGGCAGATGCCCTGCCATTGTTTTTTTTTGCGCGGTTTCTTGACACCAGAATTTTCGGCTTGTTATAAAGCCGCTGCGGGTCGCACAAATTCGAACAAGTCGACAACCGCTCCTCCCGCAGCAGCAAATTCCAGTTTGATCTCAGAATTCAAGAAAATGAAAGGGGACACATGAACAAGTCTGAGCTCATCGAGGCAATCGCAAAATCGGCCGATATATCCAAGGCTGCCGCGGAGCGGGCGCTCGACAGTGCCGTCGCATCGATCAAGAACTCCTTGAAAAAAGGCGGCATGGTGACCCTGGTCGGGTTCGGGACCTTCTACGTGGGCAAACGCGCCGCGAGGGCGGGCCGCAATCCCAGGACCAGCGCGACCATCAAGATCAAGGCGGCGCGGGTTCCGAAGTTCCGACCTGGCAAAGCGCTGAAGGATGCCTTAAACTGAGCGCCCCTTCGGGGGAGCCAAGTTTCCGCGGCTGGGCGCGTCGATCGGAAAGTCCGGTGCGGGCGCGAGCCAGGCGGGACTTGAGCGGGTGCTTAGCTCAGTTGGTAGAGCGTCGCCCTTACAAGGCGAATGTCGGGAGTTCGAACCTCTCAGCACCCACCAGATACAGGTGCACGGAGTGGTAGTTCAGCTGGTTAGAATACCGGCCTGTCACGCCGGGGGTCGCGGGTTCGAGTCCCGTCCACTCCGCCAGACCCAGCAAAGGCGAACGCGAGTTCGCCTTTTTCATTTTTTCGTGGCGTTCCGCTTTGCCGGTACGCCAGCCTTGCATACAGGTTGAGCCATGTTCGATTTCATCGTCAACCATAAGCGCGTGGCGCAGGTTATCCTGGCGCTGATCGTGCTGCCGTTCGCGTTTTTCGGCATCGACTTCTATTTCCGCGACGGCGGTACCGGCGGCGGGGTCGCCAAGGTGGGGCGCTCGTCGATCTCGGAGCAGGAATACGCGCAGGCGCTGCGGCAGGCGCAGGACCGGATGCGCGAGGCGGTGCGCAACAATCCCGCGCTCGCGGCGCAGTTGGAAAGCCCCGAATTCAAGCAGGCGGTGCTCAACGACCTGATCCAGCGCCGCGTGCTGGTCGCCCACGCGAACCGTGCCGGCATGGCGGTGCCAGCTGCCGAGCTGCAGCGCGTAATCGGCGGCATCGAGGCGTTCCGCGACGACAGCGGCAAATTCTCGATGAAGCGCTACGAGCAGCTGCTCCGGGCGCAGGGGATGACGCCGGCCTCGTTCGAAAGCCGCATGGCGCAGGACATGATGCTCTCGCGCATACAGTCGGCCTACGCGGGCTCGGCCTTCGTGCCGGACGCGGTGGTCGAGCGCCTGGTGCGCATCCGCGAGCAGCAGCGCGAGGTCAGCCAGGTGGTGTTCAGTCCCGCGGATTATCGCAAGCAGATCCGGATTCCTCCCGAGGAGGCGAAGAAGTTTTACGACGCTCACAGCGCCGAGTTCCGGCTGCCGGAGCGGGTGAAGGTCGAGTTCGTGATCCTGACGCCGGAGGCCGCGGCGCAGGGGCTGCAGATTTCCGAGGAGGATTTGCGCAAGGTCTACCAGGAACGGATCAGCCAGTACCGGACGCCGGAAAAGCGCAGCGCAAGCCACATCCTGATCGGGGTCGGATCGAACGCCTCCGAACAGGACAAATCCGCAGCCAAGGCGAAGGCGCAGGAGCTCTACCAGCAGCTCAAGGCCTCGCCCAAGCGCTTCGCCGAGCTGGCCAGAAAATATTCGCAGGATCCGGGCTCCGCGGAAAAAGGCGGTGATCTGGGCGAGTTCGAGCGCGGCTTCATGGTCAAGCCCTTTGACGACGCCGTGTTCCAGATGAAGATCGGGGAGATCAGTCCCCCGGTGCAAACCCAGTACGGCTACCACATCATCCGGCTGGACGGAATCAAGCCGTCGGTCACCACGCCGTTCGAGAAAGCGAGAGGGCAGATTCTGGAGGAACTGCGCAAGGAGCGCACGCAGCGCGCATTCACCGAAGCGGCGCAGACCTTCAGCGACATGGTCTACGAGCAGTACGACAGCCTGAAGCCGGTCGCCGACAAGCTCAAGCTCACCATCCAGAAAAGCGACTGGATCGGCAGGAACGGCAACGGCAACAATCCCCTGTTCGCCAACCCGAAGCTGCTCGATCAGCTGTTCGCCACCGAATCGCTCGACAAGCATCGCAACACCGAAGCGGTGGAAGTGCAACCCAACATGCTGCTGTCGGCGCGCGTTGTCGAGCACGCTGCGCCGAGCGCGCTGCCCTTCGACCAGGTCAGGGACGGCATCGTCGAACGCCTTGCCTCGGAAAAGGCGGCGCAGACGGCGGAACAGGAAGGGCGCGCCGCGCTGGAGCGGCTGCGCAAAGGCGAGGCGGTCAGCCTGAAATGGTCGGCGCCTTTGACGGTGAGCCTGCAGCGCCGCCAGGGGCTGCATCCCGAGGCTGTCGCCGTGGTGTTCGGCGCTGACGCCGCGAAGCTTCCCGCCTACGCCGGCGCAAGCGCCACCGAAGGACGCTTCGTCATCTACCGGATCAGCAAGGTGATCGACCTGCAGACGGTGACGCCGGAGCAGATGAAGAGCGCCGAAGGCCAGCTCGCGCAGCTCGCGGGACAGGATCAGTTCGCCGCGCTCATGGCGAGCATGCGCGAGCGCACCGACGTCAGGGTCAACATGAAGAAGCTGCTGGGGGCGCAGCAATAGCCCGCGCTACGCGGCGGGCGTCGATCGCTATTCGACCGAGGCGACGCCGGTGACGTTGAAACCCGCGTCGACGAAGGTGATCTCGCCGGTCACGCCGCTTGCCAGGTCGGAGAGCAGGAACACCGCGACGTTGCCGACTTCCTCGATCGTCACATTGCGCCGCAGCGGCGCATGCTTTTCGCTGAAGGCGAGAAGTTTTCCGAAACTGCCGATGCCGGCGGCGGCCAGCGTCTTGATCGGGCCGGCGGAGATCGCGTTGACCCGGATCCCGCGCGGACCTAGGCTCTGGGCAAGGTAGCGCACGTTGGCTTCCAGGCTCGCCTTGGCCAGTCCCATCACGTTGTAGTTCGGGAACGCCCGCTCGCTGCCCAGATAGGTAAGCGTCAGCAGGGCGCCGTTGCGGCCCTGCATGAGCGGCAACGCCGCCTTGGCGAGCGCGCCGAAACTGTACGAGCTGATGTCGTGCGCGACGCGAAACGCATCCCGGCTGACGGTCTCGACATAGTCGCCCGCGAGGACTTCGCGCGGCGCGAACGCGATGGAGTGCACCAGCCCGTCCAGCACCTTCCAGCGCTGCTTCAACTGGCCGAAAAGCGCGTCGATGTCGGCGTCCGAGGCGACGTCGCAGGGAAACACCAGGTCGCTGCCGAATTCCGCAGCCAGCTCGGCGACGCGGTCCTTGAGCTTTTCGCCCTGGTAGCTGAAGGCGAGCCGCGCGCCTTCGCGGTGCGCGGCCCTGGCGATGCCGTAGGCGATCGAGCGATTGCTGAGCATCCCCGTGATCAGGATGTTCCTGTCGGCCAGAAGTGCCATGGCTGGCTCCTCG
>DASRFY010000041.1:0-9144 GCA_035651315.1 Burkholderiales bacterium | reverse complement strand
GAGCATCGATCCCGACACCGGCAAGCCCTACGGCATGCGCTTCCCGGTCGTGACGATACGGGACTTCGTCAACGTGCAGAAGGCGCTCGCCGATGCGCTCGGCATCCGCAGGTTCGTCGCCGTGGCCGGCGCGTCGATGGGAGCGATGCAGGCGGTGGAGTGGGGCGCAGACTATCCGGGGATGGTGGATCGCATCATCCCGGTGATCGGCGTCGGGCTGGAGGCCGATCCCTATCTCGTCGCGACCATGCAGCTGTGGGCGGCGCCGATCCGGCTCGACCCGCACTGGAACGGCGGCGACTATTACGGCCGCGCGGAGCCGCTCGAAGGGCTCGCCGCCGCGATGGAACTCGTCACGGTGGGAGCGCGCTCGCCGGGCTGGGCGGGCAGGGGTTCCGGACGCAAGTGGGCGGAAGCGGGCAAGAACCCCGCGCAAGCCTTCGACAACCGCTACGCGATCGAAGCCTTCGTCGACAAGGCGGCACGGGAGCGCGCCAGGCAGTACGACGCGAACTCCTTTCTCTATCTGACCAAGGCGGTGCAACTGTTTTCCGTCGCCGATCGCCTGAAACGCGTGAAGTCGCGCATACTTTTCATCACCTCGCGATCCGACCTGCTCGCCCTGCCCGAGTACACGCGCAAGACGATCGAGCCGCTGACCGCGCAGCAGGTACCGGTCGAGTACTACGAAATCGACGAGGACGGCGGTCACGTGGACGGGCTGCTGCACATCGATACGATGAGCGAGACCATTCGCGCTTTCCTGGACCAGACACCATAACCGCGGCAACATCATGACGGCCAAGATCGGCATCACCATGGGCGACCCGTCCGGGATCGGACCCGAAATCATCGTCGCCACCCTTTCCCAGATGGATCCCGGCGCGCGCGCCGCATCGGCGGTGGTGGGCAATCTGGACATCCTCCGGCGCGCCGACAGGCTGCTCGGCACCGCGCTCGCGTTCGTCGACGGGCTCGAAGCGAAGCCGGGCGAAGTTCCGGTCGTGCACGTCGCCACCCGCGACCAGGACAGGATCGTCGACGGCAGGCAGACCGCCGCGGGCGGGGAGGCGGCATACCGCTACGTCGAGCGCGCAGTGAAACTCGCGCTCGCGGGTCGGATCGCGGTGATCGTGACCGCGCCGCTGAACAAGGCGGCGCTGCACGAGGCCGGCCATCACTTCGACGGCCACACCGAGCTGCTCGCGCACCTTACCGGCGCGAAGCAGTCGTTCATGCTGCTGGCGGGAGAAAAACTGAACGCGGTCCACGTCACCACGCACACCTCGCTCAGGAACGCGGCGGAGAAGCCGACGATCGAACGGGTGCTGGCCACCATTCGCGCCGGGGATCGGCACTTCCGCGAACTGGGCTACGAAAGGCCGCGAATCGCGGTAGCGGGCCTGAATCCGCATTGCGGCGAAGGCGGCATCTTCGGGCGCGAGGAGATCGAGCGCATCGAGCCGGCGATCCGCGCCGCGCAGCAGGAGGGGATCGACGTGAAAGGACCGATCTCCGGCGACACGGTGTTCTACCGCGCGCTGCAGGGCGAATTCGACCTGGTGGTTGCCCAGTACCACGACCAGGGCCATATCCCGACCAAGCTCATCGCCTTCGACACCACGGTAAACGTGAGCCTCGGACTGCCGATCCGGCGCACCTCCGTCGATCACGGCACCGCCTTCGACATCGCCTGGAAAGGCAAGGCGAGCAACGTGAACATGAAAGCCGCGATCGCCTACGCGAGGAAGATTGCCGACCACGTCGCCGCCTGATCGGGAGAGGCGCAAGGGCGCGAACCGAATGGGCGAGGAGAACAAACGCGTCCTGATCGTCGCGGACGATCTGACCGGCGCAATGGACACCGCGGGCCCCTTCGCGCAGCGCGGGCTTTCCACCTGCGTGGTCGCGGAGCCGCTCGCGTGCGACCCCGACACGGTCGCGGCCGCCCGGGTCGTGTCCCTCAATACCGATTCGCGGCACCTGCCCGCGGCGCAGGCCGCGCAGCGGGTGGCTGCCTGCGTGGCGCGCTTCGGCGCGCAGCCCTTCGACATCGTGTTCAAGAAAATAGACTCGACCCTGCGCGGCAACGTGGTCGCGGAGACGCTCGAGCTGATGCACGCCGCAGGCCGCGACGTGGTGCTGATCGCGCCGGCCTTCCCAGCCCAGGGCCGCACGGTGCGAGACGGCATGGTGCACGTGAACGGCGTGCCGCTGCCGCAGACCGAATTCGCGCGCGACACGTTGTCGCCGCCGCCGCGGGAGCCGCTGCACAGGATTTTCGGCGCCGCCGTGGGCGCGGACAAAGTCGCTCAGTGGACGCCGTCCTCGTCGCAGGCGCACGGCGGGCGTCAGATCGTCGTCGCCGACGCGGAGACGGACGCCGACCTGTCAATGGCGCTGCAGGGCGCGAAGCCGCAGTACGGGCGCATGCTTCTCGTCGGGTCGGCCGGACTCGGCCTGGCGCTGGCGCAGGACCTCGCCGCGCAGCCTGCGCCGCGGCGATCGGAGATATCGGTGACCGGTACCATCGTGTTCGTCGTCGGATCCAGGGCGGTGCAAAGCAGGCAGCAGGTTGCCCGGCTGAGCCGCCTCGCGGGCACGCTCGTGCTGGAGATGCCGAACGGCGCCTTGTCTTCCGTGCCTGCAGTCGGCAACGCGTCGCAGGTGGTGCTCCTCGCGGCGCCCGACGCCGACGGCGAGGAGGGCGATGCGGCCACGGTCGCCAAGGGCATGGCGCGAACGGCGCTCGAGGTGGTGCGCCGGACCGGCAGCCGCGCGCTGGTTGCTACTGGCGGCGACACCGCGATCGCGGTGCTCGAGGCGTCGGGCTGCGCGGCGCTCGACGTGATGGGCGACCTCATGCCGGGCATTCCGTATGCGCGGCTCACCCTGGGCGG
Organism: Burkholderiales bacterium; assembly: GCA_035651315.1. Taxonomy (GTDB): domain Bacteria; phylum Pseudomonadota; class Gammaproteobacteria; order Burkholderiales; family Eutrophovitaceae; genus DASRFY01. Next base: position 6,244 of record DASRFY010000041.1, on the reverse strand, counting down.
CCAGCCGCTGTGGCTGGTTACCAAGGCCGGTGGCTTCGGCGCGCCGGATACCCTGTACGACATCGCGGTGCGGCTGCGCGCGGCGAGCTGAGACCGCCCGGGCGCATGAGGTTCGGCGCCTCGGCACGCTTGATTCTTCGTGCCAAACGTAACGGCTCGAACAAGGTTCCCGTGCCATGGACGGCAGGGACGCAAAGTTAAAGGCGGGACCATGAAGCTGTACGGATTTTTCAGAAGCTCGGCGGCATACCGGGTGCGCATCGCGCTCCATCTCAAGGGGCTGCATTACGATCCGGTCAGCATTGCGCTGCTCGCGGGCGAGCAGTTCGCGCCGGAATTCGCGGCGATCAGCCCGCAGAACCTGGTGCCGGTGCTCGAGCACGAGGGACGCATGCTGTATCAGTCTCTCGCCATCGTGGAATTTCTCGAAGAGCGCTATCCGGATCCCGCGCTGCTGCCGCAGGACGCCTGGGGTCGCAGCCGGGTGCGCTCGCTCGCGCTGCTCGTCGCCTGCGAAATCCATCCTTTGAACAACGTACGGGTGCTCGATTACCTTACCGGCACGCTCCGGGCGAGCCAGGAGCAGAAGCTCGCCTGGTATGCGCACTGGATCGGGACCGGCTTCGAGGCGCTGGAAAAACGCCTGGCCGCGGAAAAGGAGACGGGGCGCTTCTGCCACGGGGATCGGCCCGGTCTGGCCGATGTCGCGCTCGTGCCGCAGGTGGCGAACGCGAACCGCTACAAGGTCGATCTCGCGCGCTTCCCGGTCATCCGGCGCATCAACGAGGCATGCCTCGAGCTCGACGCATTTCGCCGCGCGATGCCGGAGAACCAGCCCGACGCGCAGTAGCGCGGGCGCGTACACCGCCTTCGCGCCGGTGCGTTGCTGTGCCGACGGAGGCGGTCGCGCAGTTTGGACGGCCGGGCGCGCTGCGGAACCGCGTCGCGAGCGTGCTATTCTCGGCTGCTGCGAAATCAACGAGCGGATTACCAAGGAACCGGCGGCGATGAAGACGATGCTGGCGATCATGCTCGGGGCACTGCTGTGCGCCGGCCCGGCGAGCGCCAATGAGATCAAGGTGCACAGGAAGTACGGGATCGAATATGTAACCGGCGGTAACGATCGCGCCGAACGCCTGGCGATGCAGGCGCTGGCGCCGCGCTTTCCGGCGCACCTGTATTTTGTCCTCGGCGGCAGCGACCAGGTGCTGACTGGGGTCAAGGTGACGGTGCGCGATGTCAGCGGCGACGTGGTGCTGGAGGCGACATCGGAGGGCCCGCTGTTCTATTTCAGCGTCGACGGGGGGCGCTACACTGTCGACGCCGAGTACCGCGGCGAGAAGATCTCGATGACCAAGGACCTGGTCGGCCGCCGCTATCTGGAACTGGAATTCAAGTTCAAGGGTGGGGCCTGAGGCGCGCATGCCCGTCGATGTACTGGCAAGGCCGGTTATCGATGCGCTGATCCGTGCCTTCGACCGCGCGCGCGAAGCGCGGCTGAAGCGCAGTGCGTGCCTGGCGTTGTCCCAGGCGATCGCGGAGCTGATCCGCATCCGGCCCGACATCGGCGAAGCGGAAGCGAAGATCGCGGTGGCGAAAGCCGCCGGAATCATCGATCGCGATCTGTTCATCGCCGAGAGAATGTTGAGGAAAGTGAAGAAAGCAGTGAAACGCGAGGCGGTGCCGGCGGAACGCAAGCCGCGGAAGCGGCCGGCGGCCCGGCGCCGCGCCGTCCGGAGCAGGAAAGTGAAATGAGCGGTTTTCTTCCTGCGCGCCGCCGTCTGCTGAAGGCGGCCGCCGCGCTGGCCGCCGCGGGCGCGCTCCCCGCTGCGCGCGCGGAGGCCTGGAAATTCGTCGCCAATACCGAAGGCGGCTATCGGTTCATTCCCGGCAACCCGGTGTTCGCCAACGGGGCGATCGCGGATGCGGGCCACGGATTCGTCCACGCGCTGCTGCGCGAGTGGCTTCCGCTAGAGGCGGGCTACGCCGCGATCGAGCATCATCTGGCGGCCGAAAAGCTGCCGATGCGCGCGCTGGCGGGGATCGAGCTGCGCCTGCCCAAGCAGCTGTCGGTCGACGAATTCGCCGAATTCAATCGCCCCTACCTCGAACGATTGAAGGCTTGGGGCCTGCTCATCGACGGCCTCAATCCGATTTCGCGCACCAACGTCGCACCGTCGATCGACGCTCCGGCGGAACCCGCCTTGTGCGCCTTTTCCTACTGTTCGCCGGCGACGGGCGTGCGCAGGAGTTTCGTGATGTCCGGCATCACCGAGGGCGGGGCGGCGATCGTCGCGCAGGGCGACACGTCCGCCGAGGGGATGAAGCGCAAGCTCGCCTATGTCGTCGGTCTGGCGGGCAAGCGCCTGGAAGACCTGGGCGCGGGCTGGAGCGACGTCACGCACGTCGAGCTGTATACGGCCTTCGACTTCGGAGAATCCCCGCTGCGCGTGTTGCAGCCGCTCGGTGCGGCAGTGCAGAGGCGCGGGGTGCGCTGGCACCCGGGGCGCCCGCCGGTGGCCGGACTGGAGTTGGAATTCGAAGTTCGCGGCCTCGCGCGCGAGATCGTCATCGGCGGCTGACTAGGGAAGCTCCGCACAAGTCTCACATGCGCGACCGTGGCGATTTGGCCGCAAGCTCGAAACTCGGCGCGAAAAAGATATTTTCGCGCTCTCGTTTTGGCCGAGGACAAGACGCCGAGGACGACGTGTAGCCGCGGCTGCGACCCGTTCGCCGCGCTCCGGCGTGCGTTGCATCCATCCGCACCTGGCGTAACGCGCGTCGTGAGACTTGTGCAGAGCTTCCCTAGGCATCGGCGTTTCGCCGGCCGCGTCTTTGCCCTACAATCCGCCCCGTCTTGTCGCCGGGAAGATCCTCCGCGTCATGCGCGGGTTCGAGCCGGCCTCCTGCAATCCGCCACATTCCCAGGGAATCGGACATGCATCGATACAGCAAGCGGGCCGTTGCTGCGGCCGTTGGGATCGTCGCGACACTAGTCGCCGCCCTCGCCTCGGCCGAGGGCACCACGGAGCGCGAACGCACCATGTCGCGCTACACGCACTGCCGGTGGACCGACGAGATGAGCCGTCAGGTCTACGAGTGCGTGAAGAGGAACGACGGCTTCGGCACTCACTGGTGTTTCGACGAGACGGTGCAGACCCATTGCCGACCGGACCCGGTCGAGGCGGCGCCGAAGGCGGTAGCCGATACCGCTGCCGCCACCGGCAGCGAGGAAGACAGGAAGCGCGCGGCGCGCATGGGAGAGGAAAACCTGCGCGGCACGATCGAGCGCGAGAAGACGATGCTCAAGTACAGGGACTGCCCGTGGACGGACGAGATGGGCAAGTATGTCTACGAGTGCGTGAAGAGGAACGACGGCTTCGGCGTGCACTGGTGCCACGACGAAGCCATGCAGCTGCTGTGCCCGAAGCCGGCCGAGCCGAAGAGCTGACCCAAACGCTCGTCATGGCAAGCGCAGAAGTCCGGCACAACGTTTCGATCCCGGTCCGCCGCGCCTGCGCGAGACGTTCGCGCAGTGCCGGTTGCGCGCGGTGCAGGGCGCTCGCGAAGCGGTAGGCGGTATCTTCGCCGCGGCTTTCCCGTCGAGCACCATCGGCGGGCCTTCCTTCGCGCTTTCGAGCAGCACGGCGACGAAGTCCCTCTGAAAGTCGAGTCCCAGCCCGTCGAGGACATAGCGCGCCAGCAACACGAAACCGGAACCCTTCGCGCCGAAGACCACGCGCCGTCCCCTGAGGTCGGCGATCGCGCGGTATGCCGAATCGGCGCGCACTGCGAACATCGCCGGCGTCGGGTACATCGCCGCGACGACGGTAAGTCCCGCAGGAGCACCACCGATACCGCTCAATGCTTCGTATGCGGCAGTGCCCTCGACCAGGCGGAGGTCGATCACGCCGGATTCGAGCAGCGGAATGTTCTCCTTGCTCCCAGCGGTCTGCTGCACGCGGATGTCGAGCGAAGGGTCGGCATCGCGCACCGCGTTGGCGAGCGCCTCTCCGTACACCGTGAACCCGCCGCCGGGTATGGCCGTGCCCAGCACGAGCGAGGTGACTTCGGCGCCCTGTGCGGCGGAGCCGGCGACGAACGCGAGCGCAACGACGAAGCGCACAAACATCTGCCCGCGATTGTGATGAACTGCATCGACCAGGCGAAAATCGCTTCTCTTGCCCGGCGCATAGATTCTACCGCGCGCGGGCGATCGCCTCGGTACCCGGCGCGTGCCGCCCGCCTCGCGCTTGTATTCGCATTGATAGCCGTCCCCTGCGCTGCGCAGGACGAGGAGACCAACCCCTACGCCGGCGACACTGAAGCAGCGCAAGAAGGTCAAGCGCTCTTCGCCCGCAGCGGCTGCGTGCCCTGCCACGGTCCGGAGGCCGAGGGCGGGATCGGCCCGAACCTGGTGGACGACGTATGGATCTTCAAGTTTTCCCCCGGGATGGTGTACCGGACCATCCGTTACGGCCGGCGCGGCACACCCATGGTCTCGTTCAAGGACCGCCTGACGCCCGAGCAGACCTGGAAGATCGTGGAGTTCCTCCTCGCCAGGAACCGGGAGCTCAAGGCCAAGCAGGGCAAGTGAAAGGCGAGCTCGTCCTCGATGCGTGCGCCGCGCCGCCGCTCGCGTTTCGATTGCGCACCCGCGACCGGTACGCGCGAATGAGCCCGCATGCGTCGTTGCGGCCTTTTCGTTTGTTCAGGCGCGGTAGATGAGGGCGTGGATCTCGCCGGGCTTGGGCATCGCGGAAGCCGACAGGCGCAGGTACCGGATGCCTGCGGCGCGCAGCGCGCCCGCCTTGCCGGTTTCGGGCGGCGGCGGCTCGCGATGGATGTCGGCCGCCGCTACCGGGGAGAAGCTCGCGTCGAGCACCAGCACGTCCACGCGCGCCGCGCCGGTTGCAATCCCGAGGTCCGCAAGCTGCACGTTAATGAATACGTGGTGGTCGCGCAACGCGCTGCGAAACGTCAGGTAGGCGAGCTTCACTTCCGGCCGCAGGAACGCGGCGGAGCGGTCCGCCCGCTGCACGGGCTGGGCGGGAGCCAAGAACGGCGCCACCGCCGGTCGCGCCGCGGCACCGGCGAGCGTCGCCGGATCGACCTTCCCGGCGCGGTAGGCGGCGATGAAGGTCTCCAGCTCGTTCGGGCCGGCGCGCTCCGGTTTCTTCTTCTTCGCTCCGCCGAACAGCGGCAAGTCGTCGCCGAGCACTTTCTTGCGCAACACGAACCAACCGACGACCCCCGCCGCCCCGACGGCGAGTCCGAGAAATCCCTGCAGCAGTCCCATCAATCGCCCTTCACGCGACGAGACGGTCGAGCGCTCTTCGTCCCTGCCTCCGGCACCAGTTGGTGGAACAGGCTCGATTCGCGATTGTAGAAGCCCTCGGTATGGAAGGTTTCCGGGAAGCGATAGTACTCGTAGTCGAGATGATGGCAAAGCTCGTGCAGGAGAGTGCGCAGGAAGCTGCGGTAGGCCACCACGCGCTTGTGCTTGGCGGTACGCATCCAGAGCTGGATCTTGGCCGGTTTGCCGTCTTCTTCCGGCAGGTACAGGCCGTGCAATTCGCCCCAGTCGTTGCTCGGGCGCACCGCAAGCACCTGGATGCGCAGGCGCGGCGCCTTGAGCTGCCCGACGATGCCGTCCGCGATGCCCTGCGATAACGACTCGACGAGGCGAGCCTGCTCCTGCGCAAGCGCGGTCTCGATCTGGAGCGCGATCGGGCGCAGCGGCGCCGGGTCCGGCAGCTCGACGCGGGCGATGGCGTCGCTCTGGCGGTAGATGCTTTGCCGCGCCGGCGACAGCCTCTTGTAGTAGTCGAAGACCATGGCGTCATTTCAACCACAGACACAGAGGCACCGAGAAAATCAAGAAGGGGTAACCACCAAGACACCAAGGCACGAAGGAAATCGTAAAAGCTGTTTCCCGGTTCCTTGGTGTCTTTGTGCCTTGGTGGTGATGTATCGCTTTGGAAGTCCTCTGTGCCTCTGTGTCTCTGTGGCGAGTGGTTCGCGCTTTAGTCCAGATACCGCACGCGGTCGCCGAGCGCGGCGGGGTTCCAGAACTTTAGCTTCTCGCCGCGTCTGACCTTCGCCTCCGCCTGCGCCTCCCGGCGCTCGACTTCCTTCAATTGTTTCGCCACCGCCTGCGCCTCGGCGAGCGGGACCGCGACCACGCCGTCCTGGTCGCCGACGACGATGTCGCCCGGGTTGATGGTGACGCCGCCGCAATTGA
>DASRFY010000040.1:0-28146 GCA_035651315.1 Burkholderiales bacterium | reverse complement strand
CGAGACCGGCGCGCCGCCCCTCCTGGTCGACCGTCTCGGCAGGCATATCCTGGAGGTCGAAGGCGCGGACCTGGACCGGCTCGTCGCGCGGCTCGAGCCGCGGCTGGGGCCCTGCCTGCGCGACGGCGACATGGCGATGTTCCGCTGGGCGCACGAGGACATGGGCGGACTGGCCAGCCTGCAGTCGGAGTTGGGGACGGACGTGAGCGCCTGGCGGGTGCGCCGCCCCAATCTCAACGACGTCTTTCTATGGGTCGCGGGCGGAAAGGCGTTGACGTCGTGAAGCTGCGGCCGGTCTACGCGGTGCTGGAACGCGAAGTGCTGCGCATGTTCCGTCAGCGCACGCGCCTGCTGTCGGCCATGGTGCGCCCGTTGATCTGGCTGCTGGTGATCGGAGGCGGCTTCGGCACGGTGGTCGGGCAGGCACGCGGCATCGGCTATCAGCACTTCCTGGTACCCGGGGTGCTCGGCATGACGATGCTCTTCGGCGCCATGCTGGCCGCGCTCACCACGGTCTACGACAAGGAGTCGGGAGTGATGCGCATGATGATCGTCGCTCCGCTCCCGCACGCGTGGATCGTGCTCGCAAAAATGCTCTCGGCGGCGCTCGCCGCAACCCTCCAGTCGCTGCTGCTGATCGTGCTGCTCGCGCTGCTGGGTTACCTTGGAAGAGACACGCACTGGCTGCTGCTCGCGGCCGCGCTGCCGGCCACCTCGCTCGCGTGCGCGGGCATCGGCATGGCGACGGCGTCGTTCACCCGCACGCTGGACAACTTCGCGGCGATCATGAACTTCGTGATCTTCCCCGTGTTCTTTCTGAGCGGCTCGCTGTATCCGGTGCAGAATCTTCCGCTGGCGCTGAAATGGGCCGCCATCGTCAATCCTTACACCTATGGCGTCGACTTCCTCAAGCATGCCCTCCTGCCCGCTTCGGCCTCGGGCGCCGACTTCAGCGTCACCTTGGATCTTTCCGTCCTGGCGGGGTTCTCGATTGCCGCCCTGGCGGCGGCGAGCTGGCGTTTCTCACGGGAGTCGGCCTACGAGCCGATGATCCACATCCTTGCCGGCAAGCGCGGCTAGCGCCTCGGCGCGCCGAGGTCGCGGGTTTCAATGGTGGTGGTGGTCGTGCAGGCCGTGCACGTGGCCGTGGGAAAGCTCCTCGCGCGTGGCGGCGCGCACATCGGTTACGGTGCACTGAAACACTAGCGTCTTGCCGGCGAGCGGATGGTTGCCGTCGACCACGACGCAGTCATCCGCAATGCTGGTCACCGTGTAGATCAGATACTCGCGAGAACCCTCCGGGGCGCCTTCGAACTGCATGCCCACGCGCACGTTTTCCGGGAAACGATCTCGCGGCTCGGAGCGCACGAGATCCGAATCGTGCTCGCCGAAAGCCTCCGCCGGGTCTAGCCTGACCTCGCACCTTTCACCGATATTCCTGCCTTCCAGCGCGCTCTCGACGCGCGGGAAAATTCCGTCGTAACCGCCGTGCAGATAGCTCACGGGCTCGCTGGTCCTCTCGATCAGCGTACCCAGCGTATCGAACAACTCATAGCTGATCGACACCACGGTATCCTTAGCGACTTGCATCTAAGTAAGCTCCTTTATCAGATCCAGCACGTCGTCGGCGTGCCCGCGGGGAGGAACGCCGTACAGCGCGTATCTCACCACTCCGCGCTTGTCGATGATGAACGTCGACCGCACTATGCAGCGCTTGACGCCCTTCCCGTCCACCTGCTTTTCCTGGATGACGCCGTATTTGTCGCACACTTCGCCGTCCGTGTCGGCCAAGAGCGACACCGAAAGGCCGTGCTTGTCGCGGAAGGAGCCGTGGGTGAGGCAGTCGTCCATGCTGACGCCCAGCACCACGGTATCGTGTCGCAGGAAGTCATCCTGCAATTCGCTGAAGTCGATTGCTTCGATCGTACAACCCGGCGTGCCGTCCTTCTGGTAGAAGAAAATAACCACGTTGCTCGAGCCCACGAAGCTCGACAGACTGATTACATTCATGTCGGCATCCGGCAGATCGAACTGAGGCGCGGGCTGCCCAACCTTCAACATACGCGACTCCGGCGTGGTGCAGCACGGATTCTAACCGAAATGCTCCGCGCGCTCGTCAAGCAGTCCACGCAAGCGTGCTGGCTATAATGCGGACGTGAACGACACGCTGCTCGGCGGCCTTTCGCCCGCGGATTTCCTGCGCCGTCACTGGCAGAAGCGGCCGCTTCTGGTGCGCGGGGCGCTGCCGGGGTTTCGCGGCCTGCTCGACTTCGAGACGCTCGCGGGCCTGGCTGCGCGAGAGGACTGCGAAAGCCGGCTGATCGTGCGCGAAGGCGGACTGTGGAGAATGGAACCCGGTCCGCACTCGCGCCGCCGCCTGCGCTCGCTGCCGCCTCGCGGCTGGACGCTGCTGGTGCAGGGCGTGGATGGTTTCCTTCCCGCCGCGCGAGAGCTGCTTGGCCGATTCTCCTTCGTGCCGCTCGCCAGACTCGACGACTTGATGGTGAGCTTCGCGCCCCCGGGCGGCGGCGTCGGACCGCACTTCGATTCCTATGACGTGTTTCTCGTGCAGGGTCCGGGACGCCGGCGCTGGCGCGTGAGCCGGCAGCACGATCTCTCGCTCGTCGAGAATGCGCCGCTCAGGATCCTGAAGCGCTTTCGTCCCCAAGGACAATGCATCCTGCATCCCGGCGACATGCTATATCTGCCGCCCGGGTGGGCGCACGACGGTGTTGCGGTCGATGCCTGCTACACGTACTCGATCGGCTTCCGCGCACCGAGCCATCGCGAGCTGGTCGCCGACTTTCTTGTCCACCTGGAAGACAGGCTGCAGCCGGACGCCATGTATCGCGATCCCGACCTGCAGCCGCCCAGACATCCCGCGGAAATCGATGCGAAGATGATCGGGAGGGTGGCGCGCGTGTTGGAAAGGATCCGCTGGAGCCGCAAGGACGTGATCGATTTTCTCGGTTGCCGTCTGAGCGAGCCCAAGCCGCACGTGACGATGCACAGGCCCGGCGCGATATCCTATGCCGGCTTCTTGCGCAGGGCCCGGCGCGACGGGGCGGAGCTCGGCGCCGCCTCGCGGCTGCTGTTTTACCGACGCCGCGGCTATATCAACGGCACGTCCTTCCTCATGGACGCCTCGACCGCGCAGCCGGTGCGGATGCTCGCCGACACGCGCCGCCTCGTCGGGGCATGCATCCCGGATCACGGCCCGCTGCCTGCGCTGCTTTACCGCTGGTACCTTGACGGCTATATTCGCCTCGGCTGGGAAACCGGATCGGGAGAGGCTCCTTGAGCGAGGACAGCAGGCCGCAACACAGTCCGGTCAGCGGAGTCACCGGGTACGAGGAAGCGCTCGACTTTCTCGTCGAATCGGCGGCCACTTCGCTGCGGATTTTCGATTTCACCTTGAGCCGCGGTTTCAATTCCCCGCGACGTACCGAGGCGTTGCGCCGCTTCCTGCTCGCGACCAGGCGCAATACCGTGCGTATCGTGGTGCACGAACCCGCGCACCTGGACAGGAACTGTCCCCGCCTTCTCAATCTGCTCCGGATTTTCAGCCACACGCTAGTCGTGCACGAGACGCTGCCGCAAGCGAAGTCGGTGTACGACCCCTTTGCCATCGCCGACGAGCGCCACTTCGTGCATCGTTTCCACTTCGACGATCTGCGCGGGCTGGCTGGACACGACGACCCGATCGGCGCGCATGCGCTCATAGACCGCTTCGAGGAAATCTGGGAGGCCTCGGCTCCCGCCGCCACCGGCACGACGCTCGGCATTTGAGATTCCCGGGGGCGTGTTTCCGATTGAGCGCAAGACTCTGTTACAATCCCATCGGCGTCGGAGCGCCCGCTCCGAATGTCAGGCAAGCTTGTTTTCCATCTATCCCGAACCACATCCATTCCGAAGGAATCGCGCATGAAACGCACTCTTCTCATTTCCGCTCTTCTTGCCGTGGCCCTGACCGCATGCGGCAAGAAGGAGGAAGCGGCCGCGCCGGCTTCTACTCCGGCGCCCACCGCCGCGACGCCCGCAACCCCTCCGGCGGATCAGCAACAGCAGCAGGCGACGCCTGCTGCGGGCAGCACGGCCGCACCTGCCGCCGCACCCACACAGAAAAAACCGGAAGAAAAGAAATAAGGCGTCTGTCCTGGACAAGAAAGCCGGCCCGCGGGCCGGTTTTTTTTCGATCCGGTCAGTCGAGTGCAATCCAGCTACAGCCGTCGTCCTGGCTCGCGACCAGGATCTCATCCTCTTCGCAGCCCAGGGCCCAAGCCAGGGCTTTGCGCGCCAATGCAGGCCGGTTGTTCTGTTGCGACAAGTGCGCCGCCACCACATGACGCAGACGGCGGTTGTCGAGGCCCGAAAGAAGTCGGCCCGCGGCAGCATTGTCCAGGTGTCCGAGACGGCTTGCGATGCGATCCTTCACGCACTGCGGATAGGCCGAGCGCCGTAGCAGATCCGGATCGTGATTGCACTCGAGCACGAGCGCGTCACAACCGGAGAGCAACTCCTCGATGTGGCGCGTCGACGCTCCCGCATCGGTCAGCACGCCCAGCCTGTGCAAGCCATCGCAGAATACGAACTGGGCCGGCTCTCTCGCGTCGTGCGGCACCGGAAAGGGTTGCAGTTCGAGGTCGCCGATCCGAAAGGCCCCGTAGCTTTCGATGATACCGAGCTCGACATCCGCAAACAGGGATTCGAACCCGCACAGCGTGCCATGGGTGAGCCAGACCGGCAGCGAATGACGCCGCGCCAGACGCGCGACTCCGCCGATGTGGTCGTCGTGCTCATGAGTCACGACGACCGCGTCGAGGTCTTCGCCTGAAAGTCCGAGCCGGGAAAGGCGCGCGGCAGCCTCGGTGAGGCCGAAGCCGCAATCGAGCAACACGCGGGTGCCGCCCGCTTCGACGACGAGGCCGTTGCCCTGGCTGCCGCTTCCAAGGCTTGCGAACCGCAGCCTAGGCATAACGAGCCGTCGTCATCGATTACTTCAGTTCCTCCTGCAGCAGGGCGAGGATGCGGGACGCCGTCTGGGATTGGTCGGACTGGCCCTGCGCGTTGAGAATCTTGACCTCGCTGCCGGCGCTCGCGTCCGCCACGCTGATCTGGAACTGCTCGTCCTGCGGGCCGGGTTTGCTGCGCCAGAATGCCAGCTTCGATAGTCCGCTCGGCTTCTTGCCCTCCACTTCCGGATCCGCGTAACGAACGTAGTACAGCCCCTTGGAGCGGTCGCGATCCTCGACGGTGAATCCGACGCGGTCCAGCGCCAGGCCCACCCGGCGCCAGGCGCGGTCGAAGGGATCAGTCAAGAGCAGCGACGACACCTTCGCGTTATCCGCGGGCTTGGCGATCGCGGCGCGCGGTGGCGGCGGAGGATCATTCTTCGCCTGCTGCACCTGCTCGTTCTTCGCGCCGAGCCGCGCCATCAGACGGTACAGCATTTCGGCCTCGAGCTCGGGATCCGACGGGCGCACCTCCCATCTCGTATCGTCCTTGGCGCGACCCTCGGAAGTCAGTACTTCGTACATGCCCCGATGGCTGATGTAGATTTCGCTCGTCCCATTCTCGCCGCGCTCGATGCGGGTGCGGAACTTGTCGCGTTCGGGATAGGAGTAGACATCATCGAGCACCTTGCTGAGGACGGAACGGATGGAGCTTTGCGGAATCTTGGCGCGGTTTTCGGCCCAGTCCGTTTCCATGATCCCGGCCTCCGGGATCTCCTTGGCGATCAGGAACCCGCTGTCCTGCCAGAACTCCCGCACAAGCGGCCAGATTTTGTCCGGCTCCGCGTCCACCACCAGCCAGCGCTGGCTGCCGGCGCGCTCGACATGCATGCCGTCCTGCTCGGGCAGCACCGTCGGAGAGGCGGGTTGCTCTGCGCCCTTCTTCTGACCCTGTTCGTGCGAATAGGCGGAGTAAGTAGTAGTCCCCGAGTCCGGAACCGCAAACCGGTCCGTGGTAGGCGGGACCGCGAGATCCTGCGGCACCTGCAACGGCGGAAGGGTACTCGCCGACTTGTAGTCGATCTTGTTCTTCTGCTCTATGGTCGAGCAAGCCGCGACAAGAACGGCAAGAATAAGGACGGAACCAAAAGACTTCATCGGTTAGCCACCAAACAGTTGACTATGTCGCATCTGGGATTCGGTGTGGAAAACCGCTTCATTTCGCGATCGAAGCCAAGGCGGACGACGCGGCCGCGATGCCCGCCTGTTCCATCGCGCCCCGCAGCAGGTCGTGGAACGACGAGGACAGCGGCGTGAGCGGCAGGCGGATACCGCCTTCGATCATGGCCATCTGCTGCAGCACCCATTTGACGGGAATCGGGTTGGCCTCGACGAAGAGATGCTTGTGCAGGCCGATCAGCCTGTTGTTGTGCGCCCGCGCCTTGACGAAGTCGTCGGCGAACGCGGCGGAGCACATTTCGTGCATCAGCCGCGGCGCGACGTTGGCAGTGACCGAAATCACGCCGTGCGCGCCGAGCATCATGAGGGCGAGTCCGGTGCCGTCGTCTCCGCTGTAGACGGCGAAATCCTTCGGAATGCGCCGGATCAGGTCGGCGCCGCGCTCCATGTTCCCGGTCGCGTCCTTCAGGCCCACGATGTTCGGGATCTGCGCCAGCCGCAGCAGCGTGTCGTTGTTCAGGTCGGCAACCGTGCGCCCCGGCACGTTGTACAGGATGTGCGGCAGGTCGACCGCTTCCGCGATGGCGCGAAAGTGGCGGTACAGGCCCTCCTGCGTCGGCTTGTTGTAATAGGGCACGACGGTGAGGCTCATGTCCGCGCCCGCCGCCTTGGCATAGGCGGCGAGCTCGATCGCCTCGCGGGTGGAATTCGCCCCGGTGCCCGCGATCACCGGGACGCGCCCGGCGGCATGCTCGATCGCGGTCCGGATCAGCAGACAGTGCTCATCGAAATCGACGGTGGGCGACTCGCCGGTGGTGCCGACGACAACGATGCCGTCGGTGCCCTCCCGCACATGCCAGTCGATGAGACGGCGGAAGCGCTCGAGATCGAGAGTCCCGTCCTCGAGCATGGGGGTTACGATGGCGACGATGCTGCCCCTGAGCATGGCGTGTCCCCTCCTTCGAAGAATGCCGAATTTTAACCCATTGCGCAGAGCCGCCGTTCCGGCATCACGGACCGAGGACGAACGCCGGACCGACCGCGCAGACGCGCTGAACCATGGCCGGCCTGGGCGCGTCGACAAAAAGGTCCTCAAAGGCCAGCACGCGCAGCCGATCGCGCACCACCTCGAGCAGCTCGCCCGGCCGCAGCAGAAAATCCGGATTGGACGGCTTGCCGAACCGCTCGTTGCCCTGCGCAAAGGTTTCGTAGATCAACACGCCGTCGGCCTCGAGCGCGTCAAGCAGCGCCGAAAACAGCGGCCGATGCAGATAATTGGTCACCACGATCGCGCCGAATCGACGCCCGGCAAGCGGCCAGGGTCCGCTCTCGATATCGGTGCACAGCGTCTGCACGCGGGGCACGCCGGCAAGGCCGGCAAGCGCGCCGGCATCCCGGTCCACCGCGAGCACGCTGTTGCCCCTGGCGGCAAACAGGCGAGCGTGCCGTCCCCGCCCGCAAGCCAGATCGAGGACCGCAGCCGTCGAGGGAACCAGCCGCGCCCAGCGCTGCACCCAAGGCGAAGGTGGTGCGAGCGATGCATGCTCCGCCTGCGAACACAGCGCGTCGGTCCGTCGCATGGGGCGCTTTGTAATCCGAAGCCGCGCGCAGTGCAAGACAAACCTTGCCCCGGCGCGCAGTGCGGCGGCGGGCGCGGGGTCCGCGGACGAGGCGGCGTGCCACGCATTTGACACTGCAAAGGGCGCGGTGCTAAAAGGCGTTGCACGGAAAAAACCGGAACACCGTGACGGAGGTCGGAAAAATGCGGGCGAAATGGATGCTCATCGTAGTGTGCGCGCTGCTGTCGGCCTGCAGCAGCGTGAGTTCGATATTCCAACGGGGTCCGACCGCAACCGCAGTGCTCGCTCCCACCAAGGGCAACCAGGTGAGCGGTACCGTCAATTTTAGCCAGCGGGGCGACATGGTCCTGGTGGAGGCCAAGGTGACGGGACTCAAACCCAATGCCAGCCACGGCTTCCATATTCACGAAAAGGGCGACTGCAGCGCGCCCGATGCATCCAGCGCCGGCGGTCACTTCAACCCGACCGGCATGCCCCACGGTGCTCCGACGGCCGACAAGCATCACGGCGGAGACCTTGGGAACCTGAAAGCCGACGCCAACGGCTTCGCGCAGCTGAGCATCCAGGTTTCCGGCGTCTCGCTCGGCGCCGATGCAAACAGCATCATCGGCCGCGCGGTCATCGTGCATGCCAACCCGGACGACCTGAAGAGCCAGCCTGCCGGCAACGCCGGCCCGCGGGTCGCGTGCGGGCTGATCAGCAAGAATCCCGACAAGATCTTCTGAGCGGGTCTGCCTCGCCGCGCGGCCGGTTCTTGATTCCCTGGCTCGCCCCCGGCCAGCCGTTTCCGCCGCTGTCGCGGGCGATGAGGCATCCTAACGGGCTGCTCGCCGCCGGCGGCGATCTATCGGTGCCGCGCCTGCTCGCGGCCTACCGCTGCGGCATCTTTCCCTGGTTCTCCGAAGGCGAACCCATACTCTGGTGGAGCCCCGACCCGCGCATGGTGCTCTTCCCCGCCGAGCTGAAGATGTCGCGCTCGCTCGACAAGACGCTGCGCAAGGGACGCTTTCGCATCACCGCCGACACCGCGTTCGGGCGCGTGATCGAGGCCTGCAGCGCGCCGCGGCCCGGCCAATCCGGGACCTGGATCACGCGCGAGATGATCGAGGCCTACTGCGCGCTGCATGAGGCGGGCTTCGCGCATTCGATCGAGTCCTGGCTGGAAGGGGAACTCGTCGGCGGGCTGTACGGCGTGGCTATCGGCCGCGCCTTCTTCGGCGAGTCGATGTTCTCGCGCTCCTCTGACGCCTCCAAGGTCGCGCTGGTGGCCCTGGTGCGGCAGCTTTCACGCTGGCAGTTCGGTCTCATCGATTGCCAGATAAAGACGGCGCACCTCGCCTCGTTCGGCGCGCGTGAGATCGCGCGCGCGGACTTCGCACGGCGCCTCGCCGAGTTGGTAGACTATGAAAACATTCCCGGGCCGTGGCGGCTCGACGCGAACCGACTTTCATGACGCAGCTCAACGACCTGCCGTTCTCCGTGCTGCAGTTCTACGCGACGGCGCCCTATCCCTGCAGTTATCTGCCGGACAAGCTGGCGCGCTCGCAGGTGGCCACTCCCAGCCACGCCATCGACAATCAGGTCTACAGCGAGCTCGTCAAGGTCGGCTTTCGCCGCAGCGGCGCCTTCACCTACCGGCCGCATTGCGATCATTGCCGTGCCTGCGTGCCGGTGCGCATCCTCGCCGCGCGGTTCGCGCCCAACCGCTCGCAGCGCCGCGCGCTGAAGCGCCACGCCGGGTTGGAAGCGCGGATGCTCGATCTGAAGTACAACGCCGAGCATTACGCCCTGTACCTGCGCTACCAGTCGTATCGCCACAGCGGCGGCGGCATGGACCATGACAGCCGCGAGCAATACCGACACTTCCTCCTGCAGAGCAACGTGCGCTCGAGCCTGGTGGAGTTCCGCGAGGACGGCAGGCTGCGCATGGTGAGCATCGTCGATCGGCTGGAAGACGGGCTGTCATCGGTCTACACCTTCTTCGAGCCGAACGTTTCGGGCGCGAGCTTCGGCACGTTCAACGTGCTCTGGCAGATCGAGCTGTGCCGGCGCCTCGGGCTTCCGTATCTCTATCTCGGCTATTGGATCGCGCAAAGCCGCAAGATGGCCTACAAGATCAACTTCCAGCCCCTCGAGGGCCTGGTCGACGGCCGCTGGCAGAGGCTCGAGCGCGACAACCCCGGGGCAACGTGATCGGACGCGTCGCTGTCCCCGCTTCGTGCGGGCGGCGCGCATGAGTGCGCTGTATCGGCTCCTCCGACCGCTTCTGTTCGCACTGGATGCGGAGCGCGCGCACCGTCTGACCCTCGCTGCGCTCGATCTCGGCGAAGCGTTCGGTGCCATCGGGCTGCTCGCGCCCCGGCTTCCCGCGGCGCCGCGCCGCGTGATGGGTTTGGATTTCCCCAATCCGGTGGGCCTTGCCGCCGGCTTGGACAAGAATGCCGCTCACATCGACGCGCTCGCCGCGCTCGGTTTCGGCTTCCTCGAGGTGGGAACGGTCACGCCCCGCGCGCAACCCGGGAATCCGCGGCCGCGACTGTTCCGCATTCCCGAAGCCCGCGCGCTGGTAAACCGCATGGGCTTCAACAACTGCGGCGTAGAGCGCCTGGTTCGCAACGTCGAGCGCTCGCGCTACCGCGGCGTGCTCGGCATCAACATCGGCAAGAACTTCGACACGCCCATCGAGCGCGCAGTCGACGATTACCTGTATTGCCTGCGCGGGGTCTATGCACACGCGGGATATGTCGCGGTGAACATCTCTTCGCCGAACACGAAGGATCTGCGCACCCTCCAGCAGGCGCCGGCGCTGGAGCGCCTTCTCGGGGCCCTTGCCGAGGAGCGAGAGAAGCTCGCCGCCGCGCATGGCCGGCGCGTTCCGTTGGTGATCAAGATCGCCCCTGATCTGGAGGCTTCCGAGATCGAGGCGATCGCGCGACTGCTGCTTTCGTTCGGCGTCGATTGCGCGATCGCCACCAACACCACGCTGTCGCGCAACGGGGTCGAGGGCCTGCCGAACAGCGCGCAAAGCGGGGGCTTGAGCGGCGCCCCGTTGCGGGCCCGGGCGACGGATGTCGTGAAGCGTCTCGCGAGCGCGCTGGGCAGGCGCGTGCCGGTGATCGGCGTAGGCGGCATTCTGAGCACCGCCGATGCGCGCGAGAAGCTCGATGCCGGCGCGGCCCTGGTGCAGGTCTACACCGGGCTCATCTACCGGGGGCCGGGGCTCGTCGCCGAGGTCCTCGAGGCATTCGCCACGCGGCAGCCGCCTAGTCCGTTATAACTACAGCGCCGATACGAATAAGGGAAAATCGTCGCACTGTTATACTGCAACGCTTTCCGCCGCAGCCTCCCGACAGCATCTCCCGATGAACGACGCATTTCGGACCGGCGCCGCCCGAGCGCAGCTCGAACTGGGTTTCGGTTTCGGATTCCACGACCTGTACTCGACCGACGGACTGCGCCGGCTCGACTCCGCCTTCCTCGATGCTCTCGGCGGTGCGGACGCCGCGCTGCGCGCTCGCCTGGAGGCGGGCAGAGCCGACCCGGCCGCGCTCGCGCGCAAGGCGGAGTCGGAGCTGCTCATCGCGCTCGGCCCTCACCTCGAGGACTTCTGCGCGCGGCTGTTCGGCATCGAAGCCGAAGTCCGGGCACTCGCCGCAAGACACCGCACGCTCGCCCCCGTCTACGCCTGCAAGCGCCAGTTCGTGCAGCGCAAGGCGATGACCGCGTTCAGGCCGGAGCAGGCGGCGGGCTTCGACGGCGCCGCCCTCGAGGCAAGGCTGGTCGGCTGGTTCAGCGAGCCTTTCTCCGAACTCGCGTTCGCGCGTCACGTGCAGCGCTGGCAGGAGGACGAAGCGGGGCAGGCCGAGCGACTCGACACCGCGATGCGCTACGCGGCGTGGGCCGCGCATACGCCCGCCGGGCGCGAAAGGCACCGCGCCGGCGTATTGTTCAAGACGCCGCACAAGCTCGACTTCTACAAGCTGGTTGCGCTCGAAACGACCACCGGCGAAGGCCATGCCGTGCACCGCTCCCCGCATTTGCGCCGCCGCCAGGGATTCGCCCTCACCGACCGCGGCGCCGATCTGGTCGGCGCGCTCGACCAGGCGCACTACTGCATCTGGTGCCACGAGCAGGGCAAGGATTCCTGCTCGCAGGGCCTGAAGGAAAAGACGGGCGGCTTCAAGTCCACGCTGTTCGGCGTGCCGCTCGCCGGCTGCCCGCTCGAGGAAAGGATCTCCGAGTTTCACAAGCTCAAGACAGAGGGAGCGGCGATCGGCGCGCTGGCGATGATCTGCGTCGACAATCCGATGGTCGCGGCGACCGGGCATCGCATCTGCAACGACTGCATGAAGTCCTGCATCTTCCAGAAACAGGACCCGGTCAATATTCCGCAGGCGGAGACGCGCACGCTCAAGGACGTGCTCGCCCTGCCCTGGGGTTTCGAAATCTATTCGCTGCTCACGCGCTGGAATCCGCTCAACCTGCGCCGCCCCGTCCCGCGCGAGCCGAGCGGCAGGCGGGTGCTGATCGCCGGCATGGGGCCCGCCGGCTTCACCGTCGCGCATCACCTCTTGAACGACGGCCACACCGTGGTCGGCGTGGACGGATTGAAGATCGAACCGCTGCCGGAAGACGTGTCCGGCGTCGACCCGCGCGGTCGCCGCGTGCCGTTCCGGCCGATCCGCGACGTCGCGGAACTGTACGAGTCCCTCGACGACCGCGTCATGGCCGGTTTCGGCGGCGTGGCCGAGTACGGCATCACGGTGCGCTGGGACAAGAATTTCCTCAAGTTGATCCGGCTGCTGCTCGAGCGCCGCGCGTCGTTCGCGCTCTACGGCGGCGTGCGTTTCGGCGGCACGCTCGACCTGGACGATGCCCTGCGGCTCGGCTTCGACCATGTGGTGCTGGCGGCGGGCGCGGGCAAGCCGACCGTCCTCGATATTCCGAACGGGCTGGCGCGCGGGGTGCGCACCGCGTCGGATTTTCTGATGGCGCTGCAGCTCACCGGCGCGGCGAAGGCCGATTCCATCGCCAACATGCAGCTGCGGCTGCCGGTCGTGGTGATCGGCGGCGGGCTGACCGCGATCGACACCGCGACCGAGTCGGCCGCCTACTACCCGCTGCAGGTGGAGAAGTTCCTTGCCCGCTACGAGACGCTGTGCGCGGAGCGCGGCGAGGCGGCGGTGCGCGCGGCATGGAACGCCGAGGAGCGCTCGATCGCCGACGAGTTCATCGTCCATGCGCGCGCGCTGCGCGGCGAGCGCGAGGCGGCGGCGCGCGAATCGCGTCCGGCGCGCATTGCGGAGCTGATCCGCTCCTGGGGCGGCGTGACCATCGCCTATCGCAAGCGGCTGGTCGACAGCCCTTCCTATACGCTGAACCACGAAGAAGTCGAGAAAGCACTCGAGGAAGGGATCGCATTTGCCGAAAACCTGACGCCGCTGGTGGTGGAAATCGACGCCTTCGGCCACGCAGCCGCGCTCGCCCTGAAATCGGTCCGTATCGAGGCCGACGGCACCACGGCGGAGGCCACGGTGCGGATGCCGGCGCGCACCATCCTGGTGGCCGCGGGCACCCAGCCCAACACGGTGGCCGCGCGCGAGGACGCCGTTCATTTCCCGCTCGACGGACGCTACTTCCAGGCGGTGGACGAGGACGGCAACCCTGTCAAGCCGACTCGCAGCGCCAAGCCCGACGAGGCCCATGTGCTGCTGTCGAAACAGCCCGACGGCCGGTTCGTGAGCTTTTTCGGCGACCTGCATCCGTCCTTCTTCGGCAACGTGGTCAAGGCGATGGGCGGAGCAAAGCAGGGTTATCCGGTGGTGAGCCGCGTGCTCGCCAAGGCCATGCCGGCATTCCGGGGTTCGGACGAGGAATTCTTCTCCCTGCTCGACCGGCGGCTGCGCGCCACGGTGCACGAGGTCGTGCGGCTGACACCCGACATCGTCGAAGTCATCGTGCGCGCACCGCAGGCGGCGCAACGCTTCCGGCCCGGCCAGTTCTATCGCCTGCAAAACTACGAGACGCGCGCAAAAAAGATCGAGGGCACCCGGCTCGCGATGGAAGGCCTCGCGCTCACCGGTGCCTGGGTGGACCGCGACCGCGGCCTGGTGTCGACGATCGTGCTGGAGATGGGAGGCTCTTCCGACCTGTGCGCGCTGCTCGAGCCTGGCGAACCGGTAATCCTGATGGGACCGACAGGCAGCCCCACCGAGATCCGTCCCGACGAAACCGTGGTGCTGGTCGGCGGCGGGCTCGGCAACGCGGTGCTGTTTTCGATCGGCGAGGCGTTCAAGCGCGCCGGCTCGCGCGTGCTCTATTTCGCCGGCTACAAGCGCGCGATCGACCGCTACAAGATCGCCGAGATCGAGGCCGCTTCGGACGTGGTGATCTGGTGCTGCGACGAGGCGCCCGGTTTCTCCCCGCGCCGGCCGGGCGACCGCGCGTTCGTCGGCAACATCGTGCAGGCGATGACAGCGTACGCGGAGGGCAGGCTGGGTGCGCAGACGATCCGGCTGCACGATGCGGACCGCGTCATCGCCATCGGTTCGGATCGCATGATGGCGGCGGTCGCCGCGGCCCGGCACGGCGTGCTCGCCGTCCACCTGAAGCCGCATCATTTCGCGATCGGCTCGATCAACTCGCCGATGCAGTGCATGATGAAGGAGATCTGCGCCCAGTGCCTGCAGCCCCACGTCGACCCGGCGACGGGCGAGCGCAGCTATGTCTTTTCCTGCTTCAACCAGGATCAGCCGCTCGACCGGGTGGACTTTCCGGCGCTCGCGCAAAGGCTGGCGCAAAACTCGGTGCAGGAGAAACTCACCGCGCAGTGGATCGACCGTTGCCTGAAGCGGCTCGGGGCGCGGCCGCAACCGGCCGATAGGCCCTGATTCGACGCAACCGCGATCCCTCGAACGCCCTCCTGTCACCGCCGGGCGTCAAGAAACCCGTCTCTGAATTATCCTGTGCACTTCTCGGCGTCCCGGCGGTTCCTCATGCCGGCCGGGACGATGCCGACATCCGGGTTCTATCGGCGATTGACATGACAATCCCTCCGCTTGCCGAGCGCATCGACGCGCTGCTGCCGCAGACGCAGTGCACGCGCTGCGGTTACCCTTGCTGCCGGGATTACGCCGAAGCGCTCGCCGATGGCCGAGCCGACATCAACCAGTGCCCTCCGGGGGGCGCGGCGGGCATCCGCAGGCTCGCCGATCTGCTGGGCCGCGACTTCAAGCCGCTCAATCCCGCAAACGGCCGGGAAAAACCGCGGGCCGCGGCGCGGATCGACGAGTCGCGCTGCATCGGCTGCACGCTGTGCATCCAGGCCTGCCCGGTGGACGCCATCGTGGGCAGCGGCAAGCGCATGCACACCGTCATTACCTCGCATTGCAACGGCTGCGAACTGTGTGTTCCCGCCTGCCCGGTCGATTGCATCGAGGTGCTCGATCTCGAGACGCTCGCCGCCGAGGGATACGACGGCGCCGCCCGGCTCCTGGCGCATACCGTCGACGAAATGGCGCCGGTGTGGCGCAGTCGCTTCGCTTTCCACCGGGAGCGCACGGCGCGCGACAAGCGCGAGCGGGAGGAGCGTCTCGCCGCGAAGGCGCACGCCAAGCTCACCGCGCTCGAAGGACAGCCGCTGGGCGCCGAGCGCGACCGCAAGAAAGCAGTCGTGGCCGCCGCCCTGGAACGCGCCCGCGCGCGCCGCGCACAGGCGAAGCCGAAGCAGGAATGAATCCCCGGAAGCGCGCCGAGATCTTCCGCCGGTTGCGCGCGGCCAATCCGGCGCCGACCACCGAACTCGAATATCGCACGCCGTTCGAGCTGCTCCTGGCCGTGATCCTTTCGGCGCAGGCGACCGACAAGAGCGTGAACCTCGCCACCGGCCGGCTGTTCGCCGTCGCCGATACGCCCCGCGCAATCCTCGAACTCGGCGAGGAGGGCCTGTTGCCGTACATCCGGAGAATCGGGCTGTACCGCAGCAAGGCGAAAAACATCCTCGCCACCTGCCGGTTGCTGATCGAGCGGCACGGCGGCGAGGTGCCGCGCACCCGCGAGGCGCTCGAGGCGTTGCCGGGCGTGGGCCGCAAGACGGCGAACGTCATGCTCAACACGGCGTTCGGCGAAGCGACCATCGCCGTGGACACGCACATCTTTCGCGTCGCCAACCGCACCGGCATCGCGCCGGGCAAGAACGTGCTCGAGGTGGAGCGCAAGCTGCTCAAGTTCGTGCTGGAAGAATTCCGCAGGGACGCGCATCACTGGCTGATTCTGCACGGCCGCTACGTCTGCAAGGCGCGCCGGCCGGAATGCCCGCGCTGCCTGATCGCGGATCTGTGCGAATACCGGCCCAAGACGACCGGGGCCTGAGCGCGTGTTTGCGCCTTCCAGGGAGCAGGCCCGGCGGTTCTTCTTCGAGACCTGGCGCAGGTACCGTGCAGGCGAACCGCTCGAAGGGCTGGAGCGCACCGCGCTGGAAGTGATCGTCCTGCATCCGGAATACCACTCCGTCCTGGATCGGCCACAGCAGCATCTGGACAGAGACTATCCGCCCGAGGAGGCGGACCTCAATCCCTTCCTGCATCTGAGCCTGCACCTCGCGGTCGCGGAGCAGCTCGCGATCGACCAGCCGCCGGGAGTGCGTCGCCTGTTCGAGCGCCTGCGTGAAACGCTCGCCTCCGAGCACGATGCGTTGCACGTCGTGCTGGAATGCCTGGGGGAAACGATCTGGCAGTCGCAGCGGCGCGGGCAGCCGCCGGATGAATCGGTTTACCTCGATTGCCTGCGGCAGCGGCTGGAGCGGGATCGAGCTTGAGGGCGACAACGTCGGCGAACCGCCCGCGGCGGATTCGCCTCAACCAAAAAAGAGCGCGGCAGCCGCGCCCGATCCGGGTACCGAATCTTCGTCTTGAGGCCGCTGCGCTCAGTACTTGGTGTACAGATCGCCCTTCTGGTGCGAGAAGTACTGGGCGAGCCCTTCGATCTCGTCGTCGCTCAGCGTGCCCGCCATGCCGCCCATGATCGGATTCTTGCGCTTGCCCGATTTGTACGCGTGCAGCGCCTTCGACAGGTAATCGGCCGGCTGACCGGCGAGCTTGGGCGTGTCCGGCGTGTTGGGTGTATTGCCGTCCTTGCCGTGGCAGGTACCGCACAGCTCGTTGACCTTCTTCTCGGCCGCCGCCAGATCCGCACCGGCCCATGCGCTGCCCGCGGCCCAGGCCAGAGCGATCGCCGCGAGCGAGATCCATATTTTTTTCATCTTCGATCGATCCTCGAAAACGCGCGCCGGATTCACTTTCCGCTCCGCGCGTAATAGGCGGCGAGATCCGCCATGTCCTGCTCGGTCAGGCTCGCGGCGATGCTGTTCATCGACGGGTGGGTGCGATCGCCGGCCTTGTAGGCCTTGAGCGCGCTCACGATGTAGCCCTCGTTCTGGCCGCCCAGCTTGGGAACCGAATAGACTTCCGGATAAGCGGTGCGGAAACCCGGGATGCCGTGACATCCCTCGCACATGGCATTCTTCTTTCTCCCGGCGTCCGGGCTGCCCTCTGCGTGGACAGGCGCGGCGGCGATGGCGAGCGTGGCCAGCACGCCGGCAAGTGTAAGGCGGCGGAGTCTCATCCCTGGAATCTTTCTGCTGGTTTTGAAAACCGCGAAACTGTAGCGGAAGCAGCGCCCCGAGGTCAACGACGAGCGCTGCTCGCCCGCCCGGCAAACCGCGTCTTGCGCCGGCGCAGTATAGCTCACTCCTCCCACTCGAGCTCGGTGTAGGCGGCGGTGACGTTGCGGCGATGATAGTCGTCGAAGTTCGGCCAGTTTTCCGCTTCGGACAGGCCGACCAGATCGAGGGCCTCCATCAGGCTCAGCTTGCGCCGGATCGCGACGCGCGTCTCGGCGCGGATCACGTCGAAGTAGCGTTGCTGCGGGTCCATCGCCGCCGGCCACGGCTTGTCGGTGCGGCCGTGCCCGGGCACGAAGTGCGCGAAGCGCATGCCGCGCAGCGTCTTCATCACCGAGAGAAAACCGGTGATGCCGCCATCGAGCACCGGCGTGTGGCCGACGAACAGCAGATCGGATGAACTGCGGGCGCTCGGCGACGAATGCGGCGGCCCCGAAGAAATGGTTGGGGTGGGCGTGGGTGAGAACCACGTAGCAGATCGGCAACGCGGTACGCGCGCGCACCGCGCGCAGCAGCCGTCTTCCGACCGGCGGCGAGCCGCCGGCATCCACCACCAGCACGCAGGTATCGCCGACGATGAAACCGACGTTGGCCTGATCACCGAGCTTGCGCGAGCAGGCAAGCTTCGGTTACGGTGTCGCGCCCCTGAACCCGTAGCGATGAGAAGACACTTCGTTGCGATGCTCGTGCTCCTGCCGTGCGCAGTCTCGCCTGCGCGCGCGCTCACGCCGGTGCCCGTGGCGCGCGACGTCTACGCCTTCGTCGGCGGCGCGGAAGAGCCTTCGGCGAACAACGGCGGCAACGTCGGCAACGCCGGATTCATCGTCGGCAGCCGCGCGGTAACCGTTGTCGACACCGGCATCTCCCACCGCCAGGGCGAGCGTATGGTCGAGGCCATCCGCCGGGTCACCGACAAGCCGATCGGGCTGGTGATCATCACGCACGCGATGCAGGAGTTCGTGTTCGGCGCCAGCGCCTTCCAGGCGCAGGGCGCGACGATCGCCGCGCAGCGCGAGACCATCGACCTGATGAAGGCGCGCTGCGCACGCTGCCTGGAAAACCTGCGCGCCATCCTTGGCGACGAGCTCGCCGGCTCGCGGCTCGTGCTGCCCGCCCGCGCGTTCGACGGATCCACCCGCATCGAGTCCGGCGGAACCACCCTGGAGCTGCTTTACTTCGGCTGGGCCTCCACGCCCGGAGACCTGGTCGTGTACCACCCGGATACGCAGACCGCCTTCGCCGGCGGAATGGTCGCCGCAGGCTACGTGCCCTCCATCCGCGACTGCGACTTCAAGGGCTGGCGCGCCGCGCTCGACGCGCTCAAACGGCTGCCGATCCGGCATCTCGTGCCGGGTTTCGGCCCGGTAGGCGGCGCCGAGGCGATCGACGCCACCGCGCAGTATCTGGATGCGCTGGACTCGAGGATGCGCGCGCTCTACCAGGCGAGCTCCAGCCTGATGGAATCGCTCGATCACGCCGACCTGCCCGACTACCGGGGCTGGGGCGCCTACGATCCGCATCAGCGCCAGAATGCCTTGCACCGATATCTGCAGATCGAAGCCGAGGATTTCGGGGCCGATCCGCGCTCCATCGCGATTCCGGACCGGCATTAGACACCCTCTCATCCGATCCAGGCTCCGAACCGTATCAAACGCATATAATCGACCGGCACGAGACTCACGCCATGGGACATCGCCTGAGCAGGATCTATACGCGCACCGGGGACGCCGGCACCACCGGTCTCGGCGACGGATCGCGCGTGGTCAAGGACAGCCCGCGCATCGAGGCGATCGGCGCGGTCGACGAGCTGAACAGCGCGATCGGCGTGCTGCTCGCCGAGCCGCTGCCGGACACGGTGCGCGACTGCCTGACCGACATCCAGCACGAACTCTTCGACCTCGGGGGCGAGCTCAGCATTCCGGGTCACAGCAGCATCGGCGAGGCGCACGTCTTGCGCCTGGAAAAGCTGCTCGACGGCTTCAACGCAAAGCTGCCGCCGCTGAAAGAGTTCATCCTGCCCGGCGGAACGCGCGCCGCGGCGCTGTGCCATGTCGCACGCACCGTGTGCCGCCGCGCGGAGCGCAGGGTGGTGCGCCTCGCCGGCGCGGAACAGGTGTCCGCGTTCGGGCAGCGCTACCTCAACCGCCTCTCCGATCTGCTGTTCGTCCTGTGCCGCGTGATCAATCGCGACGCGGGACGCGAAGACGTCTACTGGAGCAAGGACAAGGACGACCGCGGCGCCTGACTCCGTGCACCCCATGTCCCCCGACCGCATCGCCGGCCTGCTCGTCCGCTGCGCGCGCAAGGATGAGCGCGCCTTTGCCGAGCTGTACCGGCTGTCGGCGCCGAAACTGTTCGCCGTCGCGGTGCGTATCACCAGACGGAGGGATTGGGCCGAAGATGTGCTGCAGGAGAGCTTCGTCAACATCTGGCACCACGCGGACGGCTACGCGGCTCACAAGAGCGCGCCGATGACGTGGATGACCGCGATCGTGCGCAACCGTGCGCTGGACTGGCTGCGCCGCCCGCGCGAGGTCGAGGCCGACGAATCGCACGACGAGCTGCTCGCCGCAGTCGTCGACGAACGCCCCGGTCCCGAGGAGTTGCTGCGGCGTGCGACCGACGCAGGCCGGCTCGCCGAGTGCCTGCGCCAGCTCAGCGAAGAGCAGCAGCGCTCGATCACGCTCGCCTTCTTCTACGGACTGTCGCACGGCGAACTCGCCGCCAGGCTGGAGCGCCCGCTGGGCACGGTCAAGACCTGGATACGCCGCGGCCTGGACCGGCTGCGCCTGTGCCTGGAGACGCGCTAGCCATGCGCTACGACTCCGACGAACTGCGCGAAAAGCTGGCCGCCGAGTATGTCCTCGGCACGCTTGCGCCGCGCGCCCGCCGCCGCTTCCGGACGCTGCTCCGACAGGATCCGCGGCTGCGCCGCGCGGTCGCGGACTGGGAGCAGCGTCTGTCGCCGCTCGCGGAAGCGGTGCCGCAGATCGCTCCGCCGGCGCGGGTCTGGCGCGCGATTCGCGCCCGCATTCGCCCACCGCGCCTCGGCCCGCGGCAGAGCCTGTCATTCTGGCGCGCGGCCGCGCTCGGCAGCGCGCTCGTCGCCGCAACGCTGATCGTATTGCTCGCCCTGCCGGACCGGCGCCCGGTGTCCACGCCGGAGATGATGGTGGCGGTGATGAACGACGTACAGACCCGGGCGCCCGCCATGACGGTGTCGTGGACACCCGGCGGCGCGGACCGGCGCGTGCTGCGCATCCGCGTCATGGGCCACGCCGAGATGGCGCCGGATACCGCCTGGGAATTGTGGCTGCTGCCGGGAGGAAACCGGCCACCGGTGTCTATCGGGCTCATCAGCACGCACGAGACCCAGACGCTCGTCGTTCCGGCCGCGCAGGCGGCCCTGCTGGATGCCGCCTGGGGTCTGGCGATGAGCGTGGAGCCCAAAGGCGGTTCGCCCACCGGCCGGCCCACCGGGCCGGTGCTCTACTCGGGTCCGTGCGTCAAGAC
Organism: Burkholderiales bacterium; assembly: GCA_035651315.1. Taxonomy (GTDB): domain Bacteria; phylum Pseudomonadota; class Gammaproteobacteria; order Burkholderiales; family Eutrophovitaceae; genus DASRFY01. The sequence continues at coordinate 7,243 of DASRFY010000040.1, read as the reverse complement.
CTGAGACCGGTGCGCACCTTTTCCAGCGCGCTGCACAGCGCCTGCGTTCCATCCAGCAGCCGCCACGTGGCGCGCAGGATGAGGTCCGGGGGAAGCGCGATCAACGCCCCAGTGCGCACCGCGCGCAGCCTGCCGAAACTGCGCCACGCTTGCACCGTTTGATCCCGCGTTTCGCCAAGCGCGGAAACAATCGCGTCCGGGTCGAGCGCATACAGCGTCTCCGGCGACACCGCCGCGGCGTCGCCGGGCAGATCAACGATGGCGTTGCGGGCGCCGCAGGTGGCAAGTACGTCGGAGACGATATGCCGCGGTCCAAGGGTGAACAACGGCCGGTGCCACACTTCGACGAACACGCGCACCGGCTCGCGCGCCGCATAGCGCACTCGCAGCGCCGCGAGCCGCCGCTCGAATGCGCGCGCCGCGGCCTGCGCGCGCTCGGCGCGGCCCGCGAGCCGGCCGATGGCGCGCAGATGGCGGGCGACGTCGTCGAGGCGGCGCGGCGCCGCGACGAAAACGCGCGCGCCCGCGCGTTCCAGGCGCTCGATGTCGGGCGCGCGGTTGCCGCCGCCCCAGGCGAGCACCAGATCCGGCCGCAGCGCGAGGATGCGTTCGAAGTCCAGCCCGCTCGCGTCCCCCACCACCGGCAGGCCCGCGGCGGCGGGCGGATAATCGCTGCCCCGCACCACCGCCACCAGGAGATCTCCGGCGCCGGCGTCGAAGGCAAGCTCCGCGAGATGCGGCGAGATCGCGACGACGCGCCGCGCCGGTGCGGGCAGGGCGACGTCCATGCCCCTGTCATCGAGAACGGAGATCGCCGCGGACTCGCCGGCGAGGGCGGTGCGCAGGCACGCCGCGACGAGCAGGAGCACGACGCCGACAGGGCGAAGCAATGCCCCCGCGTCCCTCAGCGTTCCATGTAATGCAGGAGATTCGAGCTGGTGTGCCGCAGCCGCTGCGACAGCACGGTGACGAGCTTGATCAGCACCTTGGCGCCGAGGCTGGGTTCCTCGAGGATGATCTGCACCATGCTGTCGCGCGAGATGACCGCAAAAGTCGTCGGCTCGTTCGCCACGCAGGAAGCAAAACGCGGCTCGCCGTCGATCATCGACATCTCGCCCAGCATCGCGCCGGGGCCGACCGAGGTCATCGGCTGCTGCTTGCCGTGCGAATCGGCCTTCACGATGTCGACGTGGCCCTGGATGATGAGCAGCATGTAATCGTCGACGTCGCCCTCGCGGATCAGCATCTGCCCGGCGTTCGCCCGGTATACCTGCATGAAGCCGACCAGCCGTTCGACGTCTTCGCGCGTGAAGTCGGCGAAGAATTTCGAGTGCCCGATCATCTCGAAGATCTGCTGCGCGAGCGCGGAACCGTCCCCGAGGCGCTCCATGGCGAGCAGCAGCGCGTTCTGCCCTGACTGGACTTGTTCGTCGACCATGATGTTCAAGGTGCATTCCCTCGGGAAAGATGGTCGGAGCCGGTGGGCCGCATTATGCTCGCGGCGCGTCCGCGGGTAAAGCCGACGAGGTCCGCAGCCGCGCCGCTGCTTCGGCCCGCTTGAGATACGCCTCGCGCGCGATCGCCACGTCCTCCAGGAAGTGGCCGAGCTCTTCCAGCCGCAACGCCTGCGGCCCGTCGACCAGCGCCTTCTGGGGATGAGGATGAAAATCGACCAGCACCATGTTGGCGCCGGCGACGACCGCCTGCGCGGTGACGTGAAACAGGTCCAGCAGCCCGTCCGGCGAGGCGCCGCGCGAGCCCACCGAATGGCTGGGATCGATGCAAACCGGCATCAGGGTGAGCCGCTTCACCACCGGCACATGGGCGAAGTCGACGAAGTTGCGGTGCGGGTCGCCGAGATTGGTCTTCATGCCGCGCAGGCCGAACACCACGCGTCGGTTGCCCTCGCTCGCGAGGTACTCGGCCGCGTTGAGCGACTCGTCCAGCGTGATGCCGAAGCCGCGCTTGATCAGCACCGGGAACTCCTGCTGCCGCCCCACCGCCTTCAGCAGCTCGAAGTTCTGGGTGTTGCGGGTGCCGATCTGCAGCATGACGCCGACCGGGCTGCCGGTCGCCAAGAGCGCTTCCCGGATCTCGTCGACGTGCGACTCATGGGTCACCTCCATCGCGATGACCTTGATGTCGTACTTGCCCGCGAGATCGAACACCCAGGGCAGGCAGGTCTTGCCGTGGCCCTGAAAGGAGTACGGGCTGGTGCGCGGCTTGTAGGCCCCCATGCGCGTGCAGCGCTGCCCGTGCGCCTTGAGCGCCCGCATCATCTGCTCGACGTGCTCCGGGGTATCGACCGCGCACAGCCCGGCGAATACGTGCAGCGTGTCCTGTCCGAATCGCAGCCCCTGATAGTCGAAATGCGCGGGCCGGGTGTCGCCCTTGTGGCGGCCGAGCACGCGGTATTCCTCGGACACCCGGATCACCTGCTCCACGCAGGGCAGCATGCGCATGTCCTCGACCGACAGGGTCTTGGTGTCTCCGATCAGGTAGACCTCGGTAACTGACCGTTCGACGCCTTGAATGCGATGCACGCGAGTCGCGATGCCGGGCAGCTGCGCGAGCGATGCCGTGAGCTGCCTGTATTCGGCGCTCGCCGGATCGGTGTTTTCGCCGAGAATGAGGATCATGGAAGGACGGTGACTGGCGACTGTGGATGGGTGGCGCGAGTAGTTCTTCTAATCCCGATTGCCCGTTCCCTCAGGCACCGGTCCCGCCCACTGTGAGACCGTCCACCCGCAGCGTCGGCTGCCCCACGCCGACCGGCACGCTCTGCCCTTCCTTGCCGCAGGTGCCCACGCCGGGATCGAGCGCGAGATCGTTGCCGATCATCGACACGCGGGTCAACACGTCGGGACCGTTGCCGATCAGCGTGGCGCCCTTGACCGGACGGGTCGCCCTGCCGTCCTCGATCAGATACGCCTCGGCGGCGGAAAAAACGAACTTGCCGCTGACGATATCGACCTGGCCGCCGCCGAAATTCACCGCGTACAGGCCGCGCTTCACCGAGCGCAGGATCTCCTGCGGATCGCGCTCGCCGTTCAGCATATAGGTATTGGTCATGCGCGGCATCGGGATGTGGGCGTAGGACTCGCGCCGGCCGTTGCCGGTGACCGCTGACTTCATCAGCCGCGCGTTGAGCGTGTCCTGCATGTAAGCGCGCAGCACGCCGTTCTCGATCAGCACGGTGCGCCGGGTCGGATTGCCTTCGTCGTCGATGGTGAGCGATCCGCGCCGCTCGGGCAGCGTGCCGTCGTCCACGACGGTGACGCCGGGCGCCGCGACGCGTTCGCCGATCCGCCCGCTGAAGGCGGAGCTGCCCTTGCGGTTGAAGTCGCCTTCCAGTCCGTGGCCGATCGCCTCGTGCAGCAGCACGCCCGGCCAGCCGGGGCCGAGCACAACGGTCATGGTCCCGGCGGGCGCGGGGCGCGCATCCAGATTCGTCATCGCCTGCTCCACCGCCTTGCGCGCGTATTCTTCCAGCCGCTCCTCGGTAAAGTAGGCGTAGTCGAAGCGCCCTCCGCCGCCCGCCGTACCCTGCTCGCGCCGTCCCTTCTCCTGCGCGATCACCTGCAGCGACAGGCGCACCAGCGGCCGCACGTCGGCGGCGAGCACGCCGTCGCTGCGCGCCACCATGACCACTTCGTACTGCCCGGCGAGGCTCGCGACCACCTCCGTCACCCGCGGGTCCCGCGCGCGCGCCAGACGCTCGATGCGCTCGAGCAGGCGCACCTTGTCCGCGGCGTCCAGGCTCGCCAGCGGATCGGTCGCCGCATACAGCGCCCGTCCGCGGGCCGGGACCGCCACTGCCGTGCGCACCGATCCGCCCTGGCGCGCGATCGCACGCGTAGCCCTCGCGGCGGACTCCAGCGCCTCCAGGCAGATGTCGTCGGAATAGGCGAACGCGGTCTTCTCGCCGCACACCGCGCGCACGCCCACCCCCTGCTCGATGTTGAAGCTGCCCGACTTGACGATGCCTTCTTCCAGGCTCCAGGCCTCGGTGCGGCAATACTGGAAATAGAAGTCGGCATAATCCACGTCGTGCGTCAGCATCTGGCCGAATACGCGCGCGAGCTGCGCGTTGTCCAGGCCGTAGGGCGCGAGCAGGATGCTTCCCGCAGTGGAAAACAGCGACGCTTCGCTCGGTGTGGTCAGTTCGGCGGGTTTCATGTCGTTCCAGTCCGATCGTTGTGGAGGCGCTGTGCGCCGCATGCTCACTAGATGCGATGGATCACCCGGTGCGTCAGGGCAGGCAGGCTGTGGCGCAGGCTCGCCTGATACGCGGGGTTGACGCCCGCGATCACGACGCCCGATCCCCGCGGCAGGCGGTCGAGCACGACACCCCAGGGATCCACGATCATCGAGTCGCCGTGCGTCTCGCGTCCGCTCAGGTGGTAGCCTCCCTGCGCAGGGGCCAGCACGTAGGCGAGATTTTCGATCGCCCTGGCGCGGATCAGCGATTCCCAATGGGCGCGTCCGGTGGTCTCGGTAAATGCCGCGGGCACGACGATGATGTCCACGTCCTTCATCGCGCGGTACAGCTCCGGAAAGCGCAGGTCGTAGCAGACCGACAAGCCGAGGCGTCCGAACGGCGTATCGACCACCTTGACCTGGCTGCCGGGCTCGATGGTGCGCTCCTCGGCGAATTTCTCCTTGCCCAGATCGAGCGAGAAAAGGTGAATCTTGTCGTAGCGCGCCACCATGCGCCCGCTGTCGTCGTACACCTGGCAGGAGTTGTAGATCCTGGTCGCGGAAGGCGATTCCATCGGCACCGAGGCGCCGATCAGCCAGATGCGCAGCCTGCGCGCCGTTTCCGACAGGAATCCCTGGATGGCCCCGCTGCCCTCCTTCTCGCGCACGCGGACCTTGTCGGTGTCCTTCATGCCCATGATGGCGAAGTATTCGGGCAGCGCGACGAGCCGCGCACCCTGCGCTGCCGCCATTTCGATTAACCGCCCGGCTTCCTGCAGATTTGCCTGGACGTTCGGCCCGGAGGCCATCTGGATCGCGGCGATGCGGAATCCCGGCTGCTTGGCCGCGGCAGGCATGAATACCTGACCGCGCTGCCTGGCGCGGCCGAATCCGGAACGGGATGACGTCGTTGTCGGCATGTGCTGATGTGAAAGTGCGATGTACGGAATTCTATCCCGGCGCGGCGGCCTACTTGCGTCCCTTGGGCGACTGATCTTCAGACCGGCTCACCCGCTCGACCTTGGGATCGTTCCAGGTTCCGGTGACCCGATACTCCAGCGCAGCCAGTTTCTCGAACGGATCGCCGAGCGCCTTCTGCGCAAGCAGCGCCGCAAGGCCCACCGCGGGGTTCACCACCGCGCCGGCAATCGCCACCCCGGTGCTCAACTGCGGCAGCACGCGGACGTTCAGGTCCTGGGTCTCGGCGGCGAGGTCGACGCTGCCCTTCATTCTTACCTGCGCCGCCGAGCCGTTCATCCTGAAGTCCTCGGTATGGGCCACGCCGCCGGTGACCGTCACGTCGGCGGTAATGCTGTCGAAGCTGAAGCCGGAACTGAAGATGTCGCGGAAATCCAGCGTCAGGCGCTTCGGCAGCGCTTGCAGGCTGAGAATGCCAAGCAGCTTCGCCGCGCCCGGGTCCAGCTTCGCGAATCGCCCGTTCTTCGCGTCCAGCTTGAGCTGCCCGGCAAGCGACGGCAGATCCAGCCGCGACGGGCTACCGATCCAGCTCACCTGTCCGGCGAGCGAACCGCTTCCCCCCTTGACCCCTTCGGCATAACCGAGACGCGTGAGCAGCTTGCCGATGTCGGTAGCCTGGATGCGCACGTCCAGAGCGGTACGCGGCATGTCGGTGATCGACCAACTTCCCTTGACGTCCATGCTGCCGTCGGGGCTCTCGAGCGCGAGACGATCGAGCCGCCAGCTGTTCTGCTCCGGCACTGCATTGAGCTGCAGTCTCCCGAGCTTCTTGCCTTCGAACTCGAAGCTGTCCGCCACCAGATCCACGCCCGGCGGCCGCTCGCGATCCCGCGCGGCGGTCAGCGTCGTATCCAGTTGCGAGGAAGGAGCCGGAATCACCAACGACGCGAAATGCGCGCCGAGACGCCCGCCGTCCTCGGATAACCAGGAAACGGTGCCGTTCACTTCCCGCCCGCTCAGCGCAAGATGCCAGCCTTCCTCGTCGCGCTCGCCCTCGATGCGAAGCTGATGAAAACGCCGGCCGCTGATGTCCAGCGCGCCGACGCTCAAGGCCACCGCCGACAGCCGGCCGGCGCCATCGCCGCCGCCAAGCAGTCCGCGCCAGGCGTCGACGTCGAGCGTCGCGAGTGAGCCGGTTACCTGCAGTCCGTCGCGGTCGGGAATCTGCGCATCGTGGCTGAAGGCAATCTCGCCGCGCCGCACCGCCGTGCCGTCCAGCATGAGGGCCGCGGATACGACTTCCTGGAGCGAAACGAACAGCCTCGCCGGCGCGCCCGGCGAGTCGCGCAAATCCACCTTGAGGGGCAGCGTCGCCGCCTCCTCCTTGGCAAGCGGCGCCGGCAAGCGCGACTCGATGCCGTTCAGGCCGGAGTCGAGCCGCAGGCGCGCGCTCTTGTTCTTCAGGGTCAGCGTACCCTTCCAGTCCGCCGCACCGGAGAGCTGGGCGAGCGGCATCGTGTCGAATTGCCTGACCAGCCGCTCGACGTCGATCCTGCCGCCGAGGACGAACGCGATCGTGCCGTCCTTTCGCGTGCCGCCGTCGACGGACAGCGGCTGGCCGTAGATCGCGGCCCGGCCTTCTCGCACCTCGACGCCGCGCTCGCTGAATTCCATCTTCGCGGAGGCGGCGGTCAGGGGCGGCACGCGCGGATCGACGATGAATTCCGTCGCGTCGAGCTGCACCGCGCCACTCACCTTCGCGAGCTCCGGTTTGCGCAGCGGCAGGTCGATGTCCAGCCGCAGCTTTGCGTTGCCCGTGCCCCGCATGTCGTCGGTAAATCCGCCGATATGGTCCCGCACCGGGCTGCGCGCGATGAACCGAAGGTAGTCGGCAATCGGGCCCTGGCCGTCGCCGTGCACGACCAGGTGCTCGTCGTGGCCGCCGATCGCCGGAATGGACGCGCGCGTGTTTCCGACGGCGATGCCGTAGATGCGCCCGGCGCTCGCCTGGATGTCCATGCGACTGCCGCGGAAGGCGACTTCGCCGGCGATGTCCTCCACTGGCGGCCAGCCTTCGGCGTAGTCGAGGGTGACGCCCTGCACCTTGGCGACCACTTCGAACTTT
>DASRFY010000039.1:0-12929 GCA_035651315.1 Burkholderiales bacterium | reverse complement strand
TGTCGCAGCGTTGCCGTATAGCCGCCGGCACGGTCGGCCGCGGTCGGAAAGTCGGCCCGGTCTATGCTCAGGTCGTGGACGCTCACTATGCCGCCGGCGGTATCGGTGCGCGCGGAAAGCCAGATCACGCCGAATCTGGGCTGCTCGGCGTCGGCGGTCTGGACCGAAACCGCGGCGCGGCCTTGCAGCCGATCGCCCTGCCACTGGTCGAATTGCGGCGGGTAGACGACGAACGTCGTGCCATCCGCCACGAAGCGCGCAGGCCAGGGCGAGGCGGAAGCACGGGTTTCGGAACTCTGTGCGGGCGCATCGCCCGCGACGGCTGCCATGCTCCATCCCGGCAACCACAACAGCGCGGCCAGTACGACCGGCAGGAACCTCGAATCGGAAAGCTTGCTCATGGCTCGCCCTCCTCAAGAGACGAGACAGGCGATCGGATTATGCTGATGGTGTGACCGCCCTTACTGCCAAAACGCATCGCCGACCGCGACGTTGACGGCGCCGGTCGCATTCCGCGCCGCGCTCGCCCCCGATGCGGGCGTTTCTTCGCGTTTCTTTACAGACCGAAACGAAACCGATTGCAGACGGAAAGAAAAGCCGCCTTCCGGCGCCGAATCGGCTGCATCCGGGCATTCATCGGAAGGTGACGAGAAATCCGATCTCGGGATACCAGTCCGAGCATTCCCGGTACACCGCGCTGTTGCAGGACTCGATCGCCTCGTACACCAGTCCCAGGCTCAGGCTGGCGTTCGGACCCACCGGGAAGTAGATGCCGCCCTTCGCGCCGTAGCTGTTCTTGTCCGGCAGGCCCTGGTAGATGTTGAACGAATAGAAGCCGGCGACATAGGGCTGGACCGGCTCGGACTGGTACCAGATGTAGCGCACCTCGGGGATGAACTTGTAGATCACCGGGTCGGCGCCCCGCCAGGCCTGCGCGGACATCGCCAGCTCGAAGCCGTCGGCGACGAAGTAGCCGAGGCGCCCGCCGATGACCGTGTAGTTCTGGTCGACGGCGCGCCCGGCGCCGAGCGTGATGCCGCCGTCGGTGGTGCCCGCCTGGAAGCCGATCGCTCCAGCGGCGAGCGCTGCGCAAGACGCAGCCGACAGCGCGACGGCGGAAATGATCCTCCACACGAGGTCCCGGACGGCGATGTGCAGTCTTTCGTTCATGGATGCCTCCCTTGCGTGGCGTCGACGCGCCGACGGTACCAGAATGCGGCGATCCAGTAAAAGACGACTCGCGTCGCCGCGCGGCGACAGCGCGAGCAGCCGCGGGCGCAGAGTTGCTAGAATCGCGCGCTACACATTTTCTTTTTCCGGGACACGTTTTTATGCCCAGCACCCTTTTTTCGCCTTTCCAGCTCCGCGGCCTCACGCTGCCCAACCGCATCGTCGTCTCGCCCATGTGCCAGTACATGGCCGAGGACGGCAGCGCCGGCGATTGGCATCTGATGCATCTGGGGCAGTTCGCGATGGGGGCGGCCGGCCTGGTCATCGTCGAGGCGACCCACGTCTCGCGCGTCGGGCGCATCTCGCGTCGCTGCCTGGGACTGTACAGCGACGAAAACGAAGCGGCGCTGACGCGGGTGATCGATTTCTGCCGCAAATACGGCGTGGCCAAGCTCGGCATCCAGCTCGCGCACGCCGGGCGCAAGGGCTCGGCGCACACGCCGTTCGAAGGTGGCAAGCCGCTCGGCCCGGACGAGGGCGCCTGGACCACGGTGGCGCCTTCCGCGCTTGCATTCGGTCCCGGCTGGCATGTGCCGCACGCCCTGACCAATGCCGGGCTGGAGGAGGTGAAACAGCAGTTCGTCGAGGCGGCGAAGCGCGCAGCGCGCATCGGGTTCGATCTCGCCGAACTGCACATCGGCCATGGCTATCTGCTGCACGAGTTCCTGTCGCCGATCTCGAATCGGCGCGACGACGAGTACGGCGGCGACACGCGCAATCGCATCCGCTTTCCGCTCGAGGTATTCGAAGCGGTGCGCGCGGCCTGGCCGGCGGAGCGTCCGCTCGGCGTGCGCGTGTCCGCGACCGACTGGATCGACGGCGGCTGGACGCCGGAGGAGACGGTCGTCTTCGCCCGGGAGTTGAAGGCGCGGGGCTGCGATTTCATCGATGCGACTTCCGGGCAGCTCGATCCGCGGCAGCAGATCCCGTTCGCGCCCGGCTACAACGTACAGTTTGCGGAACTGATCCGCAGGCAGGCCGGCATCGCAACCATGGCGGTGGGCATGATCACGCGCCCGAAGCAGGCCGAGGAGATCGTGGCGAGCGGCAAGGCGGACCTTGTGGCCATCGCCCGCGCGATGATGGACGATCCGCGCTGGGCCTGGCACGCCGCGCGCGAGCTCGGCGCGGAAGCGCCTTACGCGCAGAACTACGTCCGCTGCTCGCCTGCGGTGTGGAAGCCCTGATCCGGTCGCGTGTATCCCGCCATACGCCGTCGCTTTCCAGCATGCGCAAACGCGTGCGCGCCGGACGTTTCTCGACGGTCGCGCAGGCGCGCAAAATCGCGGTTCCCGCGGCGCCTGCGTGACGTCACAGTCGTGTCATTGACGGCGCATAAGCTTGTAGGTTTGAGCGACCCGATTCCGTTTGCGGTCAGGGATTTGACACGCGAGATCGTTGATTCTTATCCTCAGTGCGGAGCGCCCGATGCTGCGCAACCATGCCGCGCATCGCGGTAGCGCATCGACGAACGCGTAAAGTCAGAATTGAAAGGAGAACGAGCATGAAGAGCTGGTCTGCTGTGGGAACAGGTCTCCTGGTCGTCGTACTGGTGGCGGGCGGTGCCGGCTGTGCAAGTACGGGCGAAACCACTGGTGAGTATCTGAGTGATTCATGGATCACGACGAAAGTGAAGAGCGCATTCGTCGCCGACAAACAGCTCAGCGCGCTGCACATCAAGGTTGACACGATGAAGGGAGTGGTGACGTTGAGCGGCTCAGCGGCGACCAAGGCGGAGGCCGATCATGCAGCCGAGGTCGCCCGCGGGGTAAAGGGCGTTCAATCGGTGAGCAACAACATACAAGTGAAAAAGTAGGCCGCAGGAGATGGGACGCAGCCGCGGTTTCCGGGGCTGCATCGCCGTTTGGCGGGCCCGGCCTCCCTGTCGCGACGCCGATTGTCCGCGTATCGAACGATCGGATCCGTGTCGTCGAGAACTATCGTAGTCAAAAACAGACAGTCGTGCGGCTTCGCGTTGACACCGGAATAACGGGCAGATATAAACACGGTTGCTTCCGGTATTCATGACGGGAGTTTTGCAGAAACGCAATTCTCGCTGTGAAATCATTCAATGTTGGAGGCTTTAATGAGCAAGAAAGCGCTAGTCGTCACTGTCCTCGCCCTGCTTCCCACGCTGTCCTTCGCCGCAGGCGAAAACAACGTCGGCAGCTGCGGCTGGGGGTCGAAGGTGTTCGAAGGCCAGAAGGGAATCGCACCGCAGGTACTGGCTGCGACCACCAACGGCACGTTCGGCAACCAGACCTTCGGCGTCACTTCAGGCACTTCCGGCTGCACCCAGGACGGCATGGTCTCGTCGACCTGGAAGACCTCGATGTTCATCGACGGCAACAAGGAGCGCCTTGCCCGCGACATGTCCCAGGGCGGCGGCGAAACGCTTGACTCGCTCGCGCACCTGATCGGGGTGGCGGACAAGGACCGCGCCGCGTTCAACCGCGTCACGCGCGAGAACCTGGCCCGCATCTTTCCCGCCGCCGATACTCCGACCGAGCAGGTCGTGACGGCGCTGCGCGAAGTGCTCGCCGGTGAGCGCGAGCTGGCGCAGTACGCGGCTTCGATCTGAGCGCTGCATCCACGCGCATCGGGTCTTCGAAAACCCAGTGGCGTCCCGCCACTGGGTTTTTTGTTGTCGTAGACTCCGCGGCGCCGGGACCGCCGTCCATCACAACTTGCACCGCATCCTTCGCGCCCTTGTCTGCGTCATCGCGGGCCTGATATCGCTGCCGTCGTCGCGCGCCGCAACGGCGGAAGACATCTATCTTCGGGAACTCGCCGCGCGTGCGCGGCAACTGCGGCTCGCGGAGCGCCCGGAGTGGCTCAAGCTGCTGCATTACAAGCCCAACCTGCTCCTGCCCGGGGTGCACAGCCTGGTGGACAGCCGGGAATTCTTCAATGCGCCGAACGGCAAGACCGATCCGGAAGCCGAGCTGGAGGCCACGCTGGCCGCCTTCTTTTCGGATGTGGAGGAAACGCAGGACCGGCAGAACCCGCAGTGCCGCTTCATCGCGCGCTACACCTGGCTCAGGAGCGAACTTGCGTTCGACCCGGCGCGGCTGCCGCCGCGGCGCTGCAAACGCTTCGATGACTGGCACGCCGCATTGAATCCCGGCGGGTTGACGCTGGTCTTTCCCACCGCGTTTCTGAACAGCCCGTCGTCGATGTACGGGCACACGCTGCTACGCGTGGATGCCAAGGACCAGGACGAGCGCACGCGGTTGCTCGCCTACGCAATCAATTTCGCCGCCATCACGGACGAGACCAACGGAATCCTGTTCGCGGTGAACGGCCTGATCGGCACCTACCCGGGAGAGTTTTCGATCATGCCCTACTACCTCAAGGTGCGCGAGTACAACGACCTCGAGAACCGCGACATCTGGGAGTACGAGTTGAATCTCACCCCGGAAGAGATCGACCGGGTGCTGATGCACGCCTGGGAGCTCGGGCCGGCGTATTTCGACTACTACTTCTTCGACGAGAACTGCGCCTACCATCTGCTCGGACTGCTCGAGACCGCGCGGCCGGACCTCGATCTCACCGACCGCTTCCGCTGGTGGGCGGTGCCGTCGGAGACGGTGCGCGCGGTGGTGCAGGTGAAAGGGCTGGTGAGCCACGTCACTTACCGGCCGTCCAACGCCACCGTGATCCGCTTTCGCCTCGGCCCGATGGACGGCGCACAGCGACGCGAGGTACGGGATCTCGGCCTCGGCAGAATCGGTTTGCAGGACCCGCGCTTGCTCTCCGAGCCGGTCGCGCAGCAGGCGGCGGAGCTGGAGGTCGCCAACGACTACGTGGGCTATCTGCGCGCGGCGGGACGCGTGCCGGAGGCGGAGGGCGCGGCGCGCGCGCGCGAGCTGATGCTGGCGCGCAGCCGGCTCGATGTGCCCGCCTCGGATGCGCAGCCGCCGGAGCCCGAGGTGCGGCCGGACCAGGGCCACGGCGCCGCGCGCGTCGCGCCGGCCTTCGGTTGGCACGACGGGCGCGAATTCGAGGAGCTGGGCCTGAGGCCGGTCTACCACGATCTGATGGACCCGGAGCCCGGTTACGTGCACGGCGCGCAGCTCGAATTCTTCGACTTTGCGCTGCGGCACTACGAAGGCGGCGCGACCGAAGTGCAGAAATTCGTGCCGGTGGATATCCTCTCGCTGGCGCCGCGAAACGATTTCTTCCAGCCGCTGTCCTGGAAGATCAACGCCGGCTGGACGCGCGAGCGCCAGCCGGACGGTACCGAGCCGATGGTGTTCGGCGTCAACGGCGGCGCGGGATTCACGCGCAGCGCGCCGGATGCGATCGTCGGCGAGGCGCTGCTTTACGCCTTCCTGGAGGGCACGACGCGGGTGGATCGCCGCATCGGCGAGGGTTACGGGCTGGGAGCGGGGCCGAGCGTCGGCGCGCTGGTGGACGTGACGCCGCAATACCGAGTGAATGCAACCGCGCGCGTGGATCGTTTTTTCCTCGGCCAGCAGGACACCGAATGGCGGCTTCAGCTCCAGCAGCGTCTCACGCTCGGCCGCCAGGCCGCGCTGCGGCTGGATCTGGCGCGGCAGCGCGAGGCGGCCCAGCTCTGGAACGACGGCATGCTGTCGCTGATGCTGTATTTCTGATGCGACGCGCCGTTCTCGCGCTCCTGCTGGCCGTCGCCGGATGCACGTCGGTGTTCTTCCAGCCGCATCGCATCCAGGTGCACACGCCGGAACAGCTCGGCTTGCGGTCCGAAGTGGCGCACTTGCGCGCCGCAGACGGCGTTGCGCTCTACGGCTGGTACCTTCCCGCGCGGGCGAACGCCGCGGGCACGGTGCTGTTCCTGCACGGCAACGCGGAGAACATCAGCACCCACATCGCCTCGGTGGCGTGGATGCCGGCGCAAGGGTTCAACGTCTTCCTGATCGACTACCGCGGCTACGGCGCCTCCGAGGGCACGGCCTCGCTCGCCGGCGCGCAGCTCGACATCGACGCCGCGATGCAGTGGCTGCTGGCGCGCAAGGACATCGATGCGCAACGCATCGCGATCTTCGGGCAGAGCCTGGGCGGGGCGCTCGCGATCTACAACGTCGCGCATTCGCCGTATCGGGAGCATGTCCGCGCCCTTGTCACCGACAGCGCGTTCTCGGACTACCGGTCGATTGTGAGCGAAAAACTCGCCGGCTTCTGGCTGACCTGGCCCTTCCAGTGGCTGCCGCGGTTGACGGTGGACGACGCCTACAGCCCGCTCGCCGCGGTAGCGGCGGTGAGCCCGATCCCGCTGCTCGTAATCCACGGCGGGCGCGACGCCATCGTGCCGGTCGAGCACGCGCGTCGCCTGTTCGACGCCGCCAGGCAGCCGAAGGAATTGTGGATCGAGCCGCAGGCGGGCCACATCCAGAGCCTGCGCGACGAGGCATTGCGCGCCCGCTTCATTGACTACTTGCGCAGCGCCTTCGCCGCCGCGCCGGATGCGGCGCGCCCGCCGGCGAGATAGTCCGCGGAGAAAATCGCCCTTAACCCGGTTTATCCGACCAACGCATTCGGTCCATGATGCGTGTTACGCGCCGGTTCGGCGCAACGACGGATGACGAAAGGAGCCGGACATGTACGTTCTGATGGGTGCGAACGGCAATATCACTTCCAAGGCGGCGAAACTGCTGCTGTCCCGGGGCGCGAAAGTGCGCGTCGTCGGCCGCGCCGCGGCCAGGATGAAGGCGCTGCAGGACGCCGGCGCCGAGCTCGCGGTCGGCAACGCGCAGGACGCCGGTCTTCTCGCCGCTGCGTTCCGCGGCGCCACCGCGATCTACACGATGATCCCGCCGGACTACGTCTCGCCGGATCACCGCAAGTACCAGAACGCGGTGAGCGAGGCGATCGCGCAGGCGATCGTGAAGAGCGGCGTGAAGACGGTCGTGAATCTGAGCAGCGTCGGTGCGTCGCTGCCCGGCGGTACCGGGCCGATCGCGGGGCTGCACGACAACGAAGAGCGACTGAACAAGCTCGACGGCGTGAACATCCTGCACCTGCGGCCGGCTTATTTCATGGAGAACCATCTGCATGCGATCGGGCTGATCCGGGCGACCGGGGTCTACCCGGCGATGATCGCCCCCGACGCGCCGGTCGCCATGATTGCCACCCGCGACATCGCCGCGGTGGTCGCGGAGGAACTTTCGCAGCCGCGCTTCAAGGGGCACACGGTCAGGCACCTGCTCGGCCCGCGCTCGGTCACGATGGCGGAGGCGGCGCGCGTGCTCGGCGCGGCGATCGGCAAGCCGGACCTGAAATACGTGCAGGCGGACCCGGCGCAGGCCAAGCAGGGGATGGTGGCGGCGGGCTTTTCGCGCAACGTCGCGGGCCTGTTCGAGGAGATGAGCAAGGCGCTGTCGGACGGGCGGATCAACGCCACCTTCGCGCGCGATGCGGGCAGCGCCGCGCCGACCACGCTGGAATCTTTCGCCAAGGAAGTCTTCGCGCCGGCCTGGAACGCCGGCGGCGCGCACTGAGAATCCGCGGCGCGCGCGCGAGCCGCGACCGCATGCACGGACTTGTCCGACAAACCGCTACGGATCCCGTTGATCCTCGGCGCGCTGATCGCGTTCGCGCCGATGTCGATCGACATGTACCTGCCGAGCCTGCCGGCGCTCGCGCGCGCGTTCGGCACCGGCGCCGCGTCGGTGCAGCTCACGCTGGCCGCATTCTTCGCCGGCCTCGCGGTCGGCCAGGTGCTCTACGGTCCGCTCGCCGACCGCTTCGGTCGCAAGCCGCCGCTGTATCTCGGCCTGTCCCTGTACGTGCTCGCCAGCGCCGGCTGCGCGCTCGCTTCCGGCATCGAAAGCCTGATCGCGCTTCGCTTGGCCCAGGCGGTCGGCGGCTGCGCCGGACTGGTGATCTCGCGCGCGGTGGTGCGCGACCTGTACGAGCGTCAGGAGGCGGCGCGCATGTTCTCCACCCTGATGCTGGTGACCGGTCTGGCGCCGATCCTGGCGCCGCTCGCCGGCGGCTACCTGTTGGTGTGGCTCGGCTGGCGGGCGATCTTCTGGGGCCTCGCGCTGTTCGGGCTCGCCTGCCTCGCCGCGGCCGCGCTCTGGCTGCCGGAAACGCATCGGGCGCACGGCGCGCGCGCCGGCGTGGGCGCGGCGCTCGCCGCCTACGCACGACTGCTCGTCCACCGCCAGTTCGCCGGCTATGCGCTCGCCGGCGGCTTCGCGATGGCGGGCATGTTCGCCTACATCTCCGGTTCGCCCTTCGTGTTCATCGACGTGTACGGCGTCCCGGCGCAGGCCTACGGCTGGTTCTTCGGCGCCAACGCGGCCGGCATCGTCGTCGCATCCCAGGTCAACCGCGGGCTGCTCAGGCGGCATCCCGCCGGGAAAATCCTTGCCGCGGCGAACGCGGCGAACGCGCTCTTCGGCGTCGTGCTGCTCGCATCCGCGGCAAGCGGCGCGGCGGGCTTCCTCGGCATCCTGGTGCCGTTGTTCGCCTACGTCGCGGCGCTGGGCTTCGTCTTTCCCAACGCCGCAGCAGGGGCGATGGCGCCGTTCGCGGAGCGCGCCGGCAGCGCATCGGCGTTGCTCGGCACGCTGCAGTACGTGCTGGCCGCGGCGGCGAGCGCGCTGGTGGGCGCGATCCACGATCACAGCGCGCTGCCGATGAGCGCCGTCATCGCCGGCTGCGGCGTGGCTGCGCTGCTGTCCCATCGCCTGCTGATCGGCCGGACCGAAGCATCGAGCTGAAAGCGGGCCTCAAGCCGCACGCAGCGCGTCGACGATGTTCATGCGCGCGGCGCGCGCCGCCGGCAGGAAGCCGCCGAGCAGTCCCATCGCCAGCGAGAACGCCAGCGTCTTCGCCACGATTGCCGGCGTCAGCACGAAGCGGAAGGACAGATCGGCGAAGGTCTGGAAGTTCGTGGTCGAGAACGAAGCGAACTGCATCAGCGATGCGGCTGCCAGACCGGCCGCACCGCCGGCGAGCCCGAGCAGCAGCGCTTCGGCCAGGAAGGCCGCGAGCACGTCGCGGCGCTTGAAGCCGAGCGCGCGCAGCGTGCCGATCTCGGTCACGCGGTTCGCCACCGCCGCGTACATCGTGATCATGGCCCCGATCATGGCGCCGATGGAGAAGATGGAGGTCAGGGTCAGGCCGAGGATGTTGATGAACGTGGACAGCGCCCGCGACTGGTCGCCGTAGAACACCTGCTCGCGCTTGACCTCCTGGGCGAGCCGCGGGTCGGCATCGATCTCCTCGCGCAGGCGCTCGAACAGGCTGCCGTCGGCGAGCCGCACCACCATCGAGGAGTAGGCGATGCGGCGGAACGCCTGCATGAGCTGGTCGACGTCGCCCCAGATCTCGGAGTCGAAGCCGCTGCCGCCGGCGTCGAACTCGCCGACCACGGTCCAGTCGTGCTGCGCGAAGCGCAGGCTGTCGCCGACGCGGGTGCCGGTATAGCCGCGCGCCACGCTGCTGCCGACGACGATCTCCGCGGCGCCGGGATGGAACATGCGGCCGGAGACGAGCCGAACCTGCGGCCGGAGCATCATGCCGAGCGGCGAGACGCCGCGGATCACCACGTTGGACGGCTTGTCCATGCCGATCCGGTTGAGCGAGATCAGCACCACGACCTCCTTCGACGCCAGCCGCCTGCCGTCGGGGCCGATCGCGACTGCGGGATTCAACTCGATCGCCGCCGCCTGGTCGCGGTAGATGCCGCTCTGGATCTCGGTCTCCGCGCCCTTGCGGATCGCCACCACGTTGTCGTACTCGCCGGTGGTGACCAGGGTGCGTTTCAGCCCCGCGTCGAGCATCAGCACGGTGGCGAAGACGAAGACCACGAGCGCGAGCCCGCCGGCGGTGAGCGCGGTGGTGAGCCTGCGGGTCCACAGGTTGCGGGCGACGTAGTGCAGCGGAACCGGCATGGCCGTCAGGCGATCGCGCGCAGCCCCTCGACGATGCGCACGCGCGCCGAGCGCACCGCCGGGATGACCGCCGCGGCGAGCCCGACCGCCAGCGCGCACGCGAACTGCATCGCCACGGTGCCGGGCGACACCTGGAACACCGGGAATATGTTTCCCGCCGCCATCTTGAACACGGTCGCGGCCGGCGCGGTGAGCAGTATGCCGGCGCCGCCGCCGATGGCGCAGATGGCGAGCGATTCGCCGACGATGAGCAGCGCGAGGAATCCGGGGCCGAAGCCGATCGCCTTGAGCGTGGCGTACTCCGCGGTGCGCTCGCGCGCGCTCATCGCCATGGTGTTGGCCATCACCGCCAGGATGATCAGAATCACGACGTAGGAGACGATTTGGATGGCGGCGATGATCTGGTTCGACATCGCGACGAAGCCGAGCTGGAACGCCTGCTCGGTCTCGGTGAGCGTCTCGGCGAGCGAATTGCGGAACAGCGAATCGATCGCGCGCGAGATGGCGGCGGCGTTGTCCGGATCGTCGATGCCGGCGACGTAGACGCCGACCTGGTCGGCCCGCCGCGGCGCCGTCTTGCGCAGCGTCTCGTTGAGGTAGTCCCAGTGGAACAGCATCTGGCGCGTGATCTTGGTTCTGTCGGAGCCGTCGAAGATGCCGCGGACCACGAATTCCCAGGTGCCGGGAAAGATCGTGCCCTTCAGCGGCAGCACGTCGCCGACCCGCAGGCCGAACTGGTCGGCGAGCTGCCGGCCGACGAGGCAGCCCTTGCGGTCGCGCAGATACGCGATGCGCTGCTCTTCGGGCAGCACGAACTCGCTGTACAGATCGAGATAGTTGTCGGAGACGGCGAACTGGGCGAAGAAGTTCTTCGGTTCCCGATAGATGCCGCCGAACCAGTTCGAGTGCGCGACTTTCGTGACCCCCTCCACGCCGCGGATCCGCGCCTCGTAGCTGATCGGCAGCGAAAACACGAGCGAGATCGCGTTGCGCGTTACCAGGCGCGCGTTGGAGGCGGCGTAGGCGCCGGCGTACCACGCGTCCACCACCGTCTGCAGCAGGCCGTAGGCGAGCACCGCCACCGCCAGCCCGACGACGGTGAGCGCGGTGCGCAGCCGGTGGCGCAAGGCGTTCCTGACGACGAGCTTGAACAGATGCATTGGTAAACGGCTAATGCGCGACCGGCTCGGGCGCGCCGATCAGCTCGCCCTTCTCCAGATGCACCAGCGCCTTCGCCGCGCGCGCGGCGTTGGCGTCGTGGGTGACCATGATGAGGGTCTTGCCCAGCTCGCGGTTGAGCCGCTGCATCATGGACAGGACGTCGGCCGCCGAATTGCGGTCGAGGTCTCCGGTGGGCTCGTCGGCGACGATCAGGGTCGGGTCGGCGATGACGGCGCGGGCGATCGCCACCCGCTGCTGCTGGCCGCCGGACAACTCGTTGGGGTAATGATCCATGCGGTCCGCGAGCCCCAGCATGGACAGCGTCAGCGCAACGCGCTCCCGGCGCTCGGCGCGCGACAGCGCGGTGAGCAGCAGCGGCAGCTCCACGTTCTCGTACGCGGTGAGCACCGGCATCAGGTTGTAGAACTGGAAGATGAAGCCGACGTTCGCCGCCCGCCACTCGGCGAGCTCGGCTTCGGCGAGCGCAGTGATGTCGACCCCGCCGACGCGCAGCACGCCTCCGTCGGGCTTGTCGATGCCGGCGACGAGATTGAGCAGCGTGGTCTTGCCGGAGCCGGAAGGACCCATCAGCGCCGTGAAGTCGCCCTCCCGGATATCTAGGCTGATGCCGGTCAGCACCGGCACGATCTGGCCGCCGCGCCGGTAGGACTTGCGCAGATCGCGGATCTCGACCAGCGGCGCGTTCATGCCTCAGCTCTTGCCGAGCGTGACGCGGCTGCCGTGCTTCACCTTTTCGCCCGGCCGCAGCACCAGGCGATCGCCCGGATTCACGCCCTGCACCGCGACCAGTTCGCCGATCTTCGCGCCGACCTGGACCGGCACTTCCTCCGCCCTGCCGTCCCTGACGCGGAACACGACCTTCCTGCCGTTGCGCTCGACGACCGCCGCTTCCTGCGCCGCGGTGACCGGCCGCTTTTCCTCCGCCGCGACGGGCCGGGAGAGGAAGGCGACCTTCGCGCTCATGTCGGGCAGCACGCGCGGGTCGCGATCCACGAAGCGCACCTTTACCAGCACCGTGGCCTTGGAACGGTCCACCGTCGGCACCGTGCGCGACACCGTCCCCGCCAGCCGCACGTCGGGCAGGGCGTCGAGCTGGATCTCGCAGGGCTGGTCGACCTTGATCTTCGCGATGTTCGATTCGGCGACGTCGGCTTCGACCTCCAGCGTGTCCATGTCGGCAACCGTGACCACCGCGCCCTTGGTGTCCGCCGCCGAGGAAAAGGGCGTGATGTTGTCGCCGACGTTGGCGTTCTTGGTCAGCACCACGCCGTCGAAGGGCGCGCGGATCTCCGTCTGCTCGACGGCGACCTGCGCCGCGCGCGCGTTGGCCTGCGCCGAGGCGATGGCTGCCTCGAAGCCGGTGATCGCCGCGGCTGCCTTGTCGTAGCGCGCCACATCGGCGTCGTGCTGCGCGCCGGAGATGAAGTTCTTCGCCAGCAAATCGTCGGAGCGGCGCAGGTTCGCCTGCGCGTCGCGCAGCTCAGCCCGTCCCTGCTCGAGATTGGCGCGCGCGACATTCACCTGCGCCAGCGCCTGCTCGTGGGCGGCGCGCACGTCCATGCTTTCCAGCCGGGCGATGACCTCGCCCTTCCTGACGCGGCTGCCCTCCAGCACGCCCAGCCATTCGAG
>DASRFY010000038.1:0-26242 GCA_035651315.1 Burkholderiales bacterium | reverse complement strand
GATATTGGTATTGGCCGGCGAGTATGCCTCCGCCACGGCGTAGAACACGTGTTCCTTCCAGTTCTGCCAGAATTCCGGCGTCGCCAACGCCGCGCAGACGCCGCTCGACAATAGGATGCCCGATCCGAAAACTGTGTTGTTTGTGGCCGGGACGGAATTGTTGATCGAATAAGGCAGCCGACCGGAGTATTGCCCGGTACCGTCGTCGTAATTGCCGGCGATGCCGTAATTCGAGGTGGCGAACGGCGCCGCCCACGGCAGTCGCCTGTCATTGGCTCCTCCGGCATTGGTCTGCCCGTATTGCGCAACACAAGACGCCACCTGCCACAGCATGCCATTGACGGGTGGCGGGTCGGTGAGCGCGGCGAAAAAATCGCTGCGCTTTTCCACCCGGCCCGCAAAGATGTCGTTGGGAGTGACGACGAGGAGCTTGTCGTTGAACAGATCGTTGGTCGCGGGAGTCAAATCCGAATTCGTTGCGGCTATGTACCGGGAAAGCGCATTTGCGGCCGCGGAGGTCGCGGTTGCGTTATTGATCCCGCTTGCCGCGTCGGTATCGAGATAGTTCGCCGGATTGTAGTTTCCGCCGCAAGTGGTCGGCGGATTGGTCGTCGCCAGCGAGCGGTCCTGCCCGGGAAGAATTGCGCCGGCGGCGAAGATCGCGGCTGCCGCGCGCACCGTCGGAACTGCGGTTGCGCCAGAGCCGCCGGCCACGAAGTTGACGCCGTCCGGCGCCATGACCTCGATCAGGCCGTTGGTATCCCAGTTCATGAGATTCGTCTGCGGATTGTTCTTGAAGTTTCCCGACACCGCGTACCAGAGGCATTCCTCGTCGCCGTCGCGAAGAGGGGGTAGGCCGAGCGTTTTCCAGGGCAGGCGGCCGATCGCGGTGACGTCCTTCGCGCCGCAGCTTCCCTCCGCGCCGCCCTCGCCTCCGAAGCCCGCACCATCCATGTCCGGACAGGGGAGATATCCGAATACCTGTCCGGGATGCGTATCGCGATAATTGGCCGCGTAGCCGATCAAGGCTTCTTTTGCCTGCGCGAGCGCGGCGCTGGTCTGACGATCCTTGTAGTTCCGGCGCAGCAGGTCACTGGTGAAACCGATTACCAGCAGGATGATGAGCAGCCCCAGCAGTCCGACTGTGGCAAGGATCGCCACGCCTGCCTGGGACGAGGGAGATGCGGACCGGATGCGAGCAGGGAATCCCGTAGGCATTGGCACTCGCGGGAATCTGAATTCTAGTCGTCGTTCGTGCCGTCGGACGCGCGGCTTCCCGACCGGACCGGAGGCGATACGCCGGCGGAGCGATCCGCAGTTGCTCGCGCGGGCGCAGGCTGCCTCCGGCCACCCGGCGCAGCGGTAGCTGGCCCGCGGGCCGGTTCGGCCGCGGCGGGGGCTTCGACGATTCTGCCGGTCGCGCGGTCGAATTCTTGGCCCACGCGAAGCTCGAGCGGACTTCGCTGTCCGGGGAGCACGATCTGGGCACTCGCCGCGTCGTCGCGGGAGGGCTTGACCTTTATCCCCGAGGCCGATTCCTGGTACGCGGGTTTGCCGTTGATCCAGACGGTCGCTTCGCCGTCGCTGCGGCGAACGACGCCGTTGAGGAAAATCTTGCCTCGGTTCCGCGGTGCCGCGGATCTGCGCTGCGCGCCGCCGATGCTCTTTCCCGCATCGAGCACGGCGCGCTGCGAGGGCGTGAAAAACAGGCGCCCCAGCACGGCGTCGGCGGCAGCCGCATCGGCCACGAGACACAGTGCCAGGAGGACGAAAGCAGGCGTTGCCCGGATCATGTCTTCGGCCTGTCGGGCGGGGAAATCGTGAGCCAGTCGATGCGGCATTCTGCGCGCAGATTGGGCTTGCGTGGCGCCGGCGCGTCGCTGGAAGGCGCGAGCGAGCAGGCGCGTAGGGCGAAAAGCCCGGCGCGTTGGGCGGCGAGCGCCTTCAGGAAGGTGAGCAGCTGCAGCTCGTGGGTGACTCCGAAGCTCAGGCGCATCGGCGAGCGATGCAGGCGCGCGGAAAGTCCGCCGGCCAGCTCCTCGCCGTCGAAGGCGACCTGCGGTTCGATCTGGTATTGAATCCCGAACAGGCCCGCCTGCTTGTCGGCCGCGCGCAGTGCATCGATCCAGTCGATCCGATGCTCCGCGCCGATGAAGCCCTCCGTCTGCAGCTGCCGATAAGCCGGCATGTAGCGCAGGATGGCGGCTCTTTCTTCGTCCGAGCGCTGGAAACGGCGTCTGGCCTCCTCGAGTTCAGCGGTGCGCGCGCGCAGTCTTGTTTGAGTTTCCTCCAGCGCCGCGCCCGAGTAACTGACGAATGTCCACCCGGCCGCAACGACCGCGATCAGGATCGCGAGCGGCATCCTCAGCAGGGCGAGTTGGCGCAGCGCAATTCTCATCGTCTTTCAGACGCCGGGGCGAAAGACCACGGCAACCTGGAATGTGCCCTGGTCGGGCTGGTCGATCGAGGCAGTCGACCCGGAGATGCCGCTGCTTGCATTGAGGTCGACGGGAAGCTTGAGCACCTTGACCTCCTGGACCATCCGATTCGATCCGAGTTGCGCGGCGAAACGCTGGATTCGGGCAAGGACCGAGCGCTGGTTCTGGATATTGCCGTGAACCTCGGCCGAGACGATGCCGAGTTGACGACCTTCCGCGGCTTTCGTCGGTGCCGCGCCGGCGGAGCCTGCGGCGGGAGACGGCGCCGTTGCCTCCTCTTCCTCCCTGCGCCGCCATTCGATGTGCTTGAGCGCGATGTCGGGCGAAGCATCCAGCGCCTTGCTGATCACCACGAACATCGATTCTGGCGTGCGCAGCCGGGACCGGATGCGATTCGCCGTCTCTACCGCGTCGCGCATCTCATCCGCGGACGCCGGCGCCTGCGGAAACTGCGACGTCACCTCGCGGTAGCGCGTCTGGTAGCGATCGATCTGCGCGCCCAGCTCGACGATGCGTTCTTCGCTCTGCGCGATGCGCAAGCCGTTGGCGCCAAGCCACGCCAGCGCCACGAGCGCGGCGACACCGGCGCCGGCATAGGTGAGCTGCTGAAGGCGGTAGATATCGAACCCGGTCTTGAGCGCGGCGGGCGCGACGTCGATCGCCGGCCTGCCCGACCCGAGCAGGTACAGGTGAAGAGCATCCGCAGACGACTGCAAATCGGTTGCCGAGACGCCGAGGCGGCTCGCAATCTCCTCCCGGCCGAGCCGCACGCAGCGCAGGTTCGGGCGCAGGCGCTCGATCGTCGCCGGCAAGGCGGCGAGCGTCTCGTCGCTGTCCAGGATGAGGACGGTCACCGGGTCGTCGACGTGCGTCACCGTCAGGGCGTCGAGATACATCCGCGTGTTGCCGATTTCCGTCGCGAAGTAGGATTCGTCGGACGCGCCCGACTCGCGCGCCGCGGTGAGCCGGCTCAGGCGGAACTTGAGCTGCCGGCAATAAGTCTGGCGCAGTCCGGCGCCGTTCTTGGTGACGATCAGAAGGTTCGGGTCGCGCAGTTTCAAGCGCTCGATCAGCCCAAGCGACACCATCGGCAGAGGAAAGATCCCCTCGACCGGGGTGCGCGCATCGCGCACGACCTGCAGCCAGGGCGCAAGCAGATCCGGGCTGGTGATCGCCGCGAACAGGAAGCGCGCATCGCGCCGCTTTCCCGCCATGCGCTCCTGCAGCGACCACGCCGTATAGGGCGTGGTCCGATACAGTTGCCGCAGCTTGCGACCGACCATCTCGGCGCGGTCGGATCCGGATACGTACGGCAGCGTCTCGAAGCGGTAGTCCTCGTCGATGGTGTCGACCATGATGCGCAACGGAATTCCGCGCGCGTTACGCAGCAGACCGCCGAACGCCGCCCAGCCTTGTTGATCGTTCGAGAAGTGCCGGATGTCGGTGAGGCGGCGTCCACGCCAGACCGCCGCGGCTGCCTGGTCCGCGGACACGCACAGGAGCAGTTTCGCGCCCACGCTCATAATCTCAGCTGGGTAAGGATATCGTACACCGGCGTCAGCACCGAAAACAGGATGAGTGCGAGCAGGATGCCGAGCACCAGCGTCAGCGTCGGTTCCAGCAGTTTGAGCGCCTTGTCTACCGACTCCCGTACGTCCCGGTTGTAGAAATACGTGACGTTCAACAGTGCGGTGTCTATCGCACCCGTGCTCTCGCCGACGCGCAACATGCGGATGATGAGCGGCGGGAACATGCCCAGGTTCTGAAACGCGTCCGAAACGCTTTCTCCGGCATTGATCTGCTGTCCCGCCCGCTGCAGTCCGTCCGCCACGTAGCGGTTGGCGACGATTTCCTCGCTGGTGCGCACCGCCTCAAGAATGGTGATGCCGGAGCGGTACATCAGCGCGAAGAAGTTGGCGAAGCGGGCGAGGATGATTTTCTGCAGGATGACGCCCACCACCGGCAGGCGCAGAAGGAGATAGTCGAACAGGTAGCGGGCCCGCTCGCTGGTCCTGACCGCGGTGCCGACGGCGATGCCCGCCGCGACCGGCAGCAGAATCAGCAGCCACCAGAATCTGGCCGTGAATTCCGACAGCGCGATCAGCACGCGCGTCTGGATCGGCAGCGCGAGCCCCATCGTCTTCAGAAGCCCGACGACCTGCGGCACCAGATACAGCAGCAGGAACAAGATGACGCCGCCCACGACGAAGAACACCAGTGCCGGGTAGGCGAGCAGGCGCCGGGTCTGCGAGACCAGTTCGTCCTGCCACTTCAATGTCGCGCCGAGATTCTCGAACACCTCGGTCAGCCTGCCGGTGAGTTCGCCGGCCCGCACCAGGCTCGCGAATACCGGGTTGAACACCCGCGGGAAGGTCGCAAGCGCCTGGGAAAGCGTCTTGCCACCCTCGATGTCCTCCAGCACCGACGTCAGCACTTCGCGAAAGCGCGGGTTGTCCATGCCCTCGCGCAGATCGCGCAGACCCTCGATCACCGGGATCCCCGCGCGCGAGATCTGCTCCATGTCGAAACAGAAAGTGATGAGATCCTGGCGCGTGATGTTGCCCCGCCCCAGCGCAGGGGCGCTGTGGACCGCGGCCCGGAACGTGACGAGATCCAGCCCCATCTTGCGCAGCCGCAGCTCGAGGTCGACCTCGTTGGTAGCGTCGAGGCGCCCGCGCGCCTGCCTGCCGTCGCGATCGATCGCCTTGTAGAGGAATGCGGGCATCTGCGCCGTGGCCGCTGCGCTCAGTGCACCCGGCCGGTCAGGTCGATCGCGCGCGCGACCTCGGCGAGGCTGGTGACCCCTTCGACGACGCGCTGGATCCCCTCTTCGGCCAGAGGACGGAAGTTCTTCGCCAGCGCCGCTTCGCGCAACTCGCGCGGGGTCGCGCGGCGGGCGACCAGCTCGTCCATGTCGGCGTCCATGGGCAGGATCTCCATTACCGCGGTCCGCCCCCGGTAGCCGCGATGATTGCACTTCGGGCATCCGACCGGACGGAACAGCTTCAGCTCGGCATCCAGGTCGCGGCCGACGAGCTGGCGCTCCTCGGAGTTGGGAACGTACGCCTCCTTGCACTGCTCGCAGAGCACGCGCACCAGGCGCTGGGCGATCACGCCGATGATGTTGCCGGCCATGATGTCCGGCACGATGCCGATGTCGAGCAGGCGCGGAAAAGCGCCGAGGGCTGAATTGGTGTGCAGCGTGGTGAACACCTGATGGCCGGTCATGGCGGCGCGGAACGCCATCTCCGCGGTGTCGCGGTCGCGGATCTCGCCCACCAGGATGATGTCGGGGTCCTGGCGCATGATGGAGCGGATGCCGTTCGCGAAGTCCATGCGTGCGGTCTCGTTCACCGAGGTCTGACGCATCAGCGCCACCGGGTACTCCACCGGGTCTTCTAGGGTCATGATGTTGACCGACTCGACGTTGAGCTTGGCGAGCAGGGAGTAAAGCGTGGTGGTCTTGCCGCTGCCGGTGGGTCCCGTGATGATGAGAATCCCCTCCGGGCGGGCGAGCATGAGATTGAGCCTGGCCGTCAATTGCCTGGGCAGGCGCATCTGCTCCAGGGAGATGATCGACTTCTCGCGGTCCAGCACCCGCAGCACGATGTTCTCGCCCCAGATGGTCGGCTGCGTCGAAACGCGGAAGTCCACCGGGCGGCCGTTGAGGTTGAGCGAGATCCGCCCGTCCTGCGGCGCGCGGGTCTCGGCGATGTTCATGCCGCTGATTACCTTGACGCGCACCGCGATGCCGGGCCAGTAGTTCTTGTGCAGGCTGCGCACCTGCTCCAGCACTCCGTCGACGCGGTACCGGATGCGAAGGAAGGCGTACTCCGGTTCGAAGTGGATGTCTGACGCGCCGCGCTTGACCGCGTCCACCAGCAGCGCGCCGACCAGGCGCACGATCGGCTGGGTGTACTCGTCGCCGCCCGCGAGCTGCAGGCTCTGGTAATCGATCTCGCCGGTTTCGATCTCGCGCAGGATGCCGTCGACGGAAAGCTCGAAGCCGTAGAACTGGTCGATGTAGTCGTCGAGCTGGGCCTGGCCGGCGAGCACCGTATTGAGCTGTATGTTCGCGCCCAGCATCGCGCGCAGCTGGTCGAGCGCGACGACATTGAAGACTTCGGTGATGGCGACGGTCAGCAGGTTCTGCTCCGCATCGTAGGCGATGGGCAGCAGGCGGTGGCGGCGGGCGAAATCCTGCGGGACGAGCTTCAGCGCCTCCGCGTCGACCAGCACCTGCGTCAGGTCGATGCTTTCCTGGCCGATGGTCCGCGCCATGATGTCGCGGATCACCGCCTCGGTGACGAAGCCGAGGCGGACCAGCAGCCTGCCGATGGGGATGTTCTGGGACTTCTGCTCGGTGAGCGCGATGCGCAGCTGGTCTTGTGTGATCAGGCCCTGTTGCACCAGCAGCTCGCCGAGCCGGAGCTTCTTGCGCTGCTCAGCCATGTGGGCTTAATTGACTCGGGCGGAAAGTTGCCCGACGCGCTCGATGGCGAGGTTCTGGTCGAAGTTCGCGCGCCCCTTCTTGAAGGACAGATCCAGCGCCTTGCGGTAGTAGTCCAATGCAAGCTTGGTCTGGCCAAGGTGCTCGAGGCCCACGGCGAGATTGAAGGCGTAATCGGGGTTGTCCGGCGTGAGCTGATAGGCCTGAAAGTAGGCCTGCTGGGCTGCAGGCCACCTGCCCTGTTCGGCGTACAGATTGCCGAGCGTGAAGTACAGGAATCCGGATGGCTCGCGCGAGATGAGTTGTCCGAGCCGCGACTCGGCTGCCACCGGATCGGCGGACCCCATCAGGGCGATGAGGCCGGCCTGGGCGCGGGCATTGCGCGGTTCGACTTCCAGCACGCGGCTGTAGTAGCCGGCGGCTTCGTTGGTGTGGCCTTCCTTCCAGCTTATGGCCGCCATTCCCAGCAGGACATCGACGTTTCTGGGATCGTTGCCCAGCAGTCCCTCGTAGAGCGTGCGCGCCTGGGCGTAATTGCCTGCCTGCAGCGCGTCGTAGGCCCGGAGCAGATCGGGATTGACCTGGGGAGTGCTGCCGGCATCGGGCCGTACCGAGATGTTGTCGCCGCCTCCGCCGCCAGCGACCGCCGGCGTCGAGGCGGGGATCTCCACCGTCTCGATTGCCTCCGGCTCGGCAGCCGGCACGAGCCGCTTGCCGGCTTCGTTTGTTTCGGTTGCGGCAAACGCGAGTCGGGGGCCGCGCTTGCCTGCCGGGCTTACCCGCCGGACCGTTTTGGTCTTCGCCTCGTCCGCGGCGGCTGCGGAGGGTTGCGTCGTCGCAGACGTGGAGTCGGCGATCGCGCCGTCGCCAGCCGGCTGGATCGCGGGGAGTCCGGACACCGTCGCCGCAGGGGGCTCGGTTTGCGTGAGCTTGGGTCCGGGTGCCTGCGCGGCGGGCAGCGGCGTCGCAGCCGGGCGTGGCGCCATGCGAAACAGCCCGGGATTCGAGACCTGAATGTAGACGTAAACGCCGTAGCCGAGCGCGAACAGAACTGCGGCGCCCACGAAGGTGATCATGTAGTGTTCCCGCGCCCAGTCCACGCCGCTGAATCCCGGCGCTTCGCTGGCTCGCAGCACGGCGGCGGCCTGCACCGGCATGGGTTCGGCGTTCGATGCGGCCTGCTCCTTGCCGGCCGGCCGGGGCAGCGGTTCGAGCGAAAGGTCAGTGGGACGGGTCTGCGCCGGCGCCTGCGGCTGCTCACCCCCGTCCGAGCCGTCCCGGCTCTTGGCGGCTTTCTGTAGCGCTTGCAGCAGCAGGCTCATGGATTCTTGCCGGTCTTGTCGATGACCGGGAGGAACTTCTGGAAGAACTTCAGCTCCTCGCTGTCGAGCGAGGGATTGGTGACTACCGTGGGTTTGATGAAGATCACCAGCTCCGTCTTGGAAAGCTGTTCGTTCCGGAAGCTGAACGCATCGCCCACCACCGGCAGGGAGCCGAGGCCCGGAACCTGATCCCGGTTACGCTGCACGTTGTCCTGCATCAGCCCGCCGAGAATGACGGTCTGCCCGCTTCCCACCTGGAGCACCGATTCCATTTCGCGCACCTGGACCTGTGGCACTTGGTTCTTGACGGGCGTGGGGAGCGGCTTGCCATCGGGACCAACCTGCAGCGAAGGGTTGGGATCGTCGACGAAGCTGGTGATGCGGGAAATGGTGGGGCGCACGGTGAGGTTCACCATGCCCTTGTCGTTGATCTGCGGCGTGAGGCTGACGATCACGCCTACCGGCACGGTCTGCGGGGTTGTCGTAAAAGTTGTGATTGCCGCTACGGTGGCGGCGACGCTTGTTTGCGCCTGGACGTTGAAGTAGACGACGTTGTCGACCACCTTGAGCAGCGCGGTCTGGTTGTTGAGCGCCATCAGCTTGGGGCTGGACAGCACGCGGGTGTTGCCGAATTGCTCCAGCAGCTTGAGCAGCGCGGTCGAGGCGTTTCCCCCCGCCTGATTGGCATAGGCGATCGAGGCGAACGGCGGGCTGGCCAGGTTGGTCCCGATCAGCTGCTGCGAGAAGGTGAACCCATCGCCTCCGGCGCGGGTGAACTTGGTCCAGTCCACACCGGCCTGGTAGTTGTCGGACAACTGCACTTCCGCGATCGTCGCCTCGATCAGGACCTGGCGTTGAATGGAGGCCGACACGCTGTCCAGATATTGCTGCACCAGCGCCTGCTGGCGCTCGGTAGCCATGACGCTGATCGTGCCCGCGACCGGGTTGATGACCACGTCGTTCTTGACGTCGCCGAACGTGCTCTGCGGCGCGTTGCTGAATGCGGTGGTGAAGAGATTGGTCGCACCCGCACCGGCACGCGCGACGGCTTCCGCCTGGGCGAGCCGCTCTTCACGCTCGGCGCGGACCGCTTCCGCGCGCGCGGCCTTTTCTTCCGAAGTCACCGTCAGAGCCCTGCTCGAGCTCAGGATGCTCTGCACGTTCTGGCGCAGGACTTCCCAGAAGTCGTTCTTCGAGGTGGTGTTGACGGTAGTGCTCGAGGTGTTCGTGCCGGGACCGGTCGAGCCCGTGGAACCGGTCGAACCGGGCACGTTGCCTCCCGAGATCTGGCCGCTGACGCCGATGCTGGAGCTCGCATCGCGCGACATGTTGACGTAGTCGACCTTGTAGGTCTTGAGGTATGCGTTGTCCGGTTCGACGAAGATGGTGTTGCCCTGGGTGTGGTAACGGATGTCGACCTGTTTCGCGATCCGCTCCAGGATGGCGGGCAGCGTTTCGTTGATCGCGTTCAGCGTCACCCGCCCCTGCACGGCAGGATGCACGTCGATGTTTTGCTTGGTGTCGCGCGCGAGCGCAAAAAGCAGTTCCTTGACCGGCACTTCGCGGACTACGACGCTGTAGGTGGGAAGACTGACCTGCGGTTTCGGCGGCGGGACGAGGTCGCTTGCCGTCACCGGCGGAAGGATCTTGTCCTGCGGCGGCGCGCTCGGGACGCGATCGGAACTCAGGTGGCCTTCGGAGGGCGGGATCGCCGGCTGGTAGGAGGTGCAGCCTGCGAGATACGCGGCCGCCAGGCACGCGAGCGCCCTCTTCAGGCGCCGGCTTGTGGCGCAAGCCCTCTCCCCTTGCTCGGGAGGAGAGATTGTTGCCCGCATTCCCAACGTGCACTCCCCTTATGCTTATGCGCTTCGCTTCACATCAACCCGCCGAAATTCCGGCCAGGCTTCCTGTCCCGGGCACGCACTCCGGCTCACGATCTGCTGTGAAGCGCGATTTCGGCACGGATGCCGCGGATCGTCCGGTAGTACGGTCGGTTTACTTTCAGTTCCTCCGGCAGTCGATCGATCTGCTCTGTGGCTTCCTTGCGAGTGCGGAAACTGCCGTAGAGGACGGTCAGCGAAGGGCGGTTCTTCGCGACGGTACGGTACACAAAAACATTTTCTATATCAAGATAATTACCGATTGTATTGAAATAACTTCTCAAGAATTCTGCATCGGGCGAACCGAGTAGCTGGATACTGTATTGATTGCCGGGCATCTGCGCGAGCCAATGCTCGGTTGCTTGCAACCTCAGTTCCAACGGGTCCGCATCCGGTTCGGGCGTCGCGGCCTGCGCGTCGTTGCCGTACGTCGATGCGCCGAACGACCGCTGACCTTCGGCCGGGTCGCGCGAAACCGGCTCCGGCGATTGTGAGGTCGTCGGCGAAGCTTGCGGAGCGGGATGCGAAACCGGCTCCGGCGGTTGCGGGATCGTCGGTGCCGCCTGCGAAGCGGGAGCAGCCGTGGCCCCCGCACTCGGCATCGAATCGACCTTCGCCCTCTGGTCCCACTGGAAGCCGGCAAAGATCGCGAATCCGAGCGCGCCTCCGGCCACCAGACCAGCCAGCGCATAGAGGACCGGCGACCGCGCCCTGGCTGCGGATGTTGCGGAGAATTCGCTGTCCTGGACCGCCGCCTTCGCGTGTTTCAGCGAAACGTTGTGCGTCCCCTCGGCAAAGGCCGCGAGCAATGCCTTGTCGGCGATGATGTTGATACGGCGCGTGAGTCCTTCGCTCGCCTTTGCGATGTAGTCGACCACGCGCCGATTGAACAGGTCCGGTCCGCGATAGCCCGCGGCATGGAGGCGAAAGTGCAGGTAGGCGCGAACGTCTTCCGATCTCAGGGGGCTGAGCGGAAAGCTGTGAGTGATGCGCTCGCGCAACTGGCGGATCTGCGGCAACCGCAGGTTCTCGTCCAGCTCGGGCTGGCCGAACAAGACGATCTGGAGCAGCTTGTGCTGCTTCGTCTCCAGGTTCGACAGCAGCCTGATCTCTTCCAGCGTCGCGAGCGACATGCTCTGGGATTCTTCGACGAACAGCACGACCTGCTTCTGTTGAGCGTGGCGCTCCAGCAGGTATTCGTTGAGCCGGTGCATCACTTCGAGCCGGCTGGCGCTTTTCGGAAGACCGAACTGCAGCTCGAAGGCGATCGCATGCAAGATCTCCTCCGGGGAGACGCGGGGGTTGGCAAGGTAGACGGTTTCCACTTTCGCAGGCAGACGCGCCTGCAGCATACGGCACAGCATGGTCTTGCCGCTGCCCACTTCGCCGGTCACCTTGATGATGCCCTCGCCCTCGGAGATGGCGTAGATGAGCGCCTCCAGGATGGCGCCCCGGTTGCCTCCCTCGAAGAACACGTCGGTGTCGGGAGTGATCTTGAACGGCGGATGACTCAGGCCGAAAAAGGAGTAGTACACCTACTTGTCCTCCTGCGCGGTCTGCTCGTTGGCCTGCATCCGGCTGTAGAGCGTGGTGCGATGGATGCCGAGCAGGCGCGCAGCCTGGCTGAGGTTGCCATGCGTGATTTCCAGCGCCGCTTCCACGTAGCTGCGCTCCAGTTCCCTGAGCGCGGCGTCGAGGTTGAAGCCCTTGTGCGTCTGCAGATGCCGCCGTGCCGCTTCCACCGAGGCTTTCAGATCCGGCCCGCTCGTCAATGTCGCGGGCGCCGCCGGAGCGTCTTCCCAATCGAGTTCCGCGAGCAGCTGATCCGCATTCACCTGAGCCCCCGGGTGCTTGGTGGTGAGCCGGATCACGATGTTGCGCAGCTCCCGCACGTTGCCCGGAAAGGCGTAATCCATCCAGATCCGCTTTGCGGAAGCGTCGAGAGTGATCGGCCGGGCTCCGCTCTGCTCGGCATAGAAGCGCGCATAGTGTTCGAGAAGACCGAGCTTGTCTTCCCCGACCTCGCGCAGCGGCGGGACCTGGATGGTGAAGACCGACAGGCGGTGATACAGATCGGGACGAAACCTCCCCTGCCGCACTTCCCGTCGCAAGTCGCGGTTGGTCGCCGCGATCACCCGGGCGGTGCTGCGCCGGCTCTGGGTTTCTCCCACGCGCTGGAACTCGCCGTTTTCGAGCACCCGCAGCAGCTTGGCCTGCAACTCGGGCGGCAGCTCGCCGATTTCGTCCAGAAAGAGGGTGCCCTCCCGCGCGTCTTCGAAATATCCGGAATGGGCGGAGACTGCGCCGGTAAAGGCGCCCTTGCTGTAGCCGAACAAGGTCGGCTCCACCAGGGTCGGAGAAATGGCGGCGCAATTGAGCGCGAGAAACGGCTTGCCTGCGCGGGGGCTGCGCTGGTGCAGGGAGTTGGCGACCAGTTCCTTTCCGCTGCCTGATTCGCCTTCGATCAGTACCGGAAAGGGCGAGCGAGCGTACTGGCCGATCTGCTCCCGCAGCTTGCCGATCGCCGCTCCGGAGCCGACGATGCCTGCGTCGCCTCCCATCGCCTGATGCTCGACGGCGGCGAAACGCCTCGCACCGGCGAGAAGATTCTTGAGCAATTCCGGCTCGCAGGGCTTGGCGACGAACTCGATTGCGCCGAGGGTGCGGGCATAGCGCGCGTTGGCCTCGTCGTTCTGGCCGGACAACACCACGATCTTCATCTCGGGGGAGTGGGCGAGAAGTTCGCGGATCAGCCGGAAGCCTTCGTCGGGCCGGTGCGGCGTGGGCGGCAGGCCGAGGTCGACGAGGGCGAGCTCCGGCGGAGAATCGAGCTGGCGCAGCAGGCTTTTGACCTGGTGGCGCGATTCCGCCACGTGCACGTTGTAGTCCTTGCCGAACACGAAGTGCAGCGTGTCCGTGATCAGCGGATCGTCATCGACGATCAGCAGCGACGGTTTGTCCGATGCTCGGGATTCCATTGTGGCGTCCGACATCTGTCCGGGAGCGTTGCTAGTGTGCCAGAAACGCCTTGCCAGTCAAATGGTTGCGAGACTTCTAGGCGATGCAGGCGAGATAGGCCTGTTCCAGCGCGTCGCGCTCATAGCGCTGTTTGAGCCCCGCGGGGGTTCCGCGGTAGCGCAGCCGCCCCTGGTGCAGCACCGCCATCTCGTCGCACAGCTCTTCGACGTCCGCCAGGGCATGAGAGGTGAAGAACACTGTCGTTCCGCGATCCCGGGCCGATCGAAGTTGCTGCTTGAGGAGTACGCGCGCCTTGGGATCGAGGCCGCTGGTCGGCTCGTCCAGCACCAGCAGCTCGCGCGCGCTTAGGAGACAGGCCGCGAGGCCGAGCTTCTGTGTCATGCCCTTCGAGAAGGCGTGCACCGGCTTGGTAAGCGCTTCGCCCTCCAGATCCAGCGCCTCGAGCATCGTTTCCGCCTGCGTGCGCAGGTAGTCAAGCTTGTACATGCGCAGCGCGAAGCGCAGAAAATCCTGTCCGGTCAGGTAGTAGGGTGGAACGAATCGCTCCGGCAGGAATGCCAACCGTGCCCGCGCCGCAGTGGTCTCGCTCGGCGTGCCGAAGATGCGGATGTCGCCCGCCTCGAAACCGCAAAAATCGAGCAGACACTTGATGAGCGTGGTTTTGCCGGCGCCGTTGGCCCCGACCAGGCCGAACATCACGCCCCTGGGCACGACAAGGTCGAGCGCCTGCAGCGCCGGGCGGGCGCCGTAGCTCTTCGTGACGTTCTCGAAGCGTATCGCGGCAACGTCTACGGTCGGGATGTCGTCTGGCATGCGGGCACGCACAGTAGTTTCCGGCGGCCGAAAAATCGCATGCAACCGTGCTTGCGCGCAAGTCCTTTCGGTGCGGTCCGTGCCGTACTCCGCTAAAATGCCGCGCAGTCTTCAACGCGCGCGCCCAAGTGCAGTCCCAATCCATCGTCGAGTTCTCGCGGGTCGATTTCTCCTACGACGCCGAACCGCTGCTCAAAGGAATCGATCTGCGTCTGCCGCGCCGCAAAGTCATCGCGATCATGGGCGGCAGCGGTTCCGGCAAGACCACGCTGCTGCGCCTGATCGGTGGCCAGCTGCGTCCGCAACGCGGCGAGGTGAATGTCGATGGCAAGGCCATCCACCGATTGTCGCATGCCGACTTGTACACGCTGCGCCGCCGCATGGGCATGCTGTTCCAGTTCGGCGCGCTGTTCACCGACCTCAGCGTCTACGACAACGTCGCATTTCCCCTGCGGGAGCACACCCGGCTTCCGGAATCGATGGTGCGCGATCTGGTGCTCATGAAGCTGCAGGCGGTCGGTCTTCGCGGCGCGAGCCAGCTCAAGCCTGCGGAGCTTTCGGGCGGTATGGCGCGCCGCGTCGCGCTTGCCCGCGCCATCGCGCTGGACCCGATGCTGATGATGTACGACGAGCCGTTCACCGGTCTGGATCCGATTTCCACCGGCGTCATCGCGAATCTGATCCGGCGGCTCAACGACGCGCTCGGCGCGACCTCGATCGTCGTGACGCACGACGTCGAAGCGTCGTTCAAAATCGTCGACTACGTTTACTTCATTTCGCGCGGGGAAATCGTGGCGCAGGGGACGCCACGGCAGATCATGGAATCGGACCAGCCTTTCGTGCGCCAGTTCGTCAACGGCGAAGTCGACGGACCGGTGCGTTTCCATTATGCCGCGCAGCCCTACGATGCGGATCTCGGGTTGGCGGGCTGACATGCTCGACCCGCTTGCCAGAGGCATGCGGCTCGTCGGGCGGCTAAGCATCGACGGCGTGTGGGCAATCGGATCGGCGGCGCGCTTCTCCTGGCTGGTGATGGTACGCTCCGGCCTGACGTTCCGCCGTGCGCGCCTGCTCGTCGACGAGGTGTATTTCGCGGGCACCCTGTCGCTCATCATCATCATCGTATCGGGGCTGTTCGTCGGCCTCGTGCTGGGCCTGCAGGGCTACGAGACGCTCCGACGCTACGGCTCGGCGGAGGCGGTCGGCACCCTGGTTGCGTTGTCGCTGGTGCGCGAGCTCGGGCCGGTGGTGTCGGCGCTGCTCTTCGCCAGCCGCGCCGGGTCGGCGATGACGGCGGAAATCGGCATCATGAAATCGACCGAGCAACTCTCGGCCATGGAGATGATGGCGGTCGACCCGTTCTCGCGCGTGGTCAGCCCGATGTTCTGGGGCGGGTTTCTGTCCATGCCGCTGCTTGCCGCCATCTTCAGCGCGATGGGCATCTTCGGCGGGTACCTCATCGCGGTCGTCATCATCGGCGTCGACTCGGGCGCATTCTGGTCGCAGATGCAGGCAAACGTGGATCTGCGCGAGGATGTCCTCAACGGAGTGATCAAGAGCGTGGTGTTCGGCGCCGCGGTCACCATCATAGCGCTGTTCGAGGGATACGACGCTCCTCCCACGGCGGAGGGCGTGTCGCACGCGGTTACGCGCACCGTGGTCACGTCGGCGCTTGCGGTGCTCGCCCTGGATTTCGTGCTCACCGCTTTCATGTTTACCGGAGTCTGAATCATGGATCGTACAACCATCGACCTGTGGGTCGGCGTTTTCGTGACCGCGGGTCTGGTCGGGCTGCTGGTGCTGGCGCTCAAGGTCGGGAACGCGAGCTCGGTCAGCGTGTCCGACGGTTATCGCGTCGTCGCGGATTTCGACAACATCGGCGGGCTCAAGGTGCGCGCGCCGGTCAAGAGCGCCGGCGTGGTGGTGGGGCGGGTGGAAGGCATCGCGCTGGACAACCAGACCCTGCGTGCCCGGGTGACGATGCGCATCGACAAGCGCTACGAGTTTCCCAAGGACAGTTCGGTTTCCATTTTGACTTCCGGCTTGCTCGGGGATCAGTATGTCGGCATGGACGGCGGCGGGGACACGGAAATGTTGAAGGACGGGGACAGGATCAAGATCACGCAGTCCGCCATCGTGCTGGAAAAAGTGATCGGCCAATTCCTCTACAGCAAGGCGGCGGAGGCCGGGGCTTCGCCCGGGAAACGGTAGACGACGGCATCATGAAATCGTTATAGGGAGCAGCTCCATGATGAGATTGCGATGCATACTGCTGGCCGGGGCGGCCTGGATCCTCGCCGTGCCGGCCGGCTTGCTGGCCGAAACGCAGGGCCCGGATGTCCTGGTGAAGCGGACGGTGGAGGAAGTGCTGGCGATCGTCCGCGCCGACAAGGAGATCCAGGCGGGCAATGTTGAGACGATTGCACGCCTGATGGACCAGAAGGTTGCGCCGCACTTCGATTTTGCCCGCATGACCAGGCTGGCGGTGGGTCGCAGCTGGCGCGAAGCCACGCCGGGGCAGCGGGAAGCGATCGCCAGGGAGTTCCGTACCCTGCTTGTCAGGACGTATTCCGCCGCGTTTACCAGCTACAAGGATCTCACGGTCGAATATCGTCCGCTCAAGACGAGTCCCGAGGAACAGGAAGCCACGGTCAGCACCGTGATCCATCTGCCCGGCGGCAACCAGCCGATCACGGTCGATTACGACATGGAACAGACGCCCGCGGGCTGGAAGGTCTACGACGTGCGCATCGACGGAGCGAGCCTGATCATCAACTATCGGAACATGTTCGCGGAGGAGATCCAGCGCGGCGGCATCGGAGGCCTGCTCAAGAGCCTGATCGAGAAGAACTCCGGCGCGCTGGCCACCAACAGAAAGGGATGAGGGCAATGATCGAGCGGCGCGACGGCCGGCTCGTCGTCCAGGGCCCGGTCACGAACGCGAATGTGGTGGACGTGCTCGAGGCGGGCGAGCCGTTCCTCACGGACGGGAACGTGGTGTTCGATTTCGCTCAGGTGACCGAGGCGGATTCTACGGTGCTGAGCCTGATGCTCGAGTGGTCGCGCCGCGCAAGAAGGCGCGGTGTGGAAGTGGCTTTCGCGGGTTTGAGCGACAGCATGAGAAGCCTTACCGATCTGTACGGGGTCGTCGAGTTGATTCCTCGGGCGGCAAGTTAGCCGTTCTTATTCCACCTCCCTTCCCAGCGGCGCGGCGGATCATGCAGCCAGCCATCGAGGTCCGTGGGGTCAGCAAGTCCTACGGACGGCTACGGGCGCTGTGCGGCATCGAGCTAGAAATCCGGCAGGGCGAGTTTTTCGCGCTGCTCGGGCCGAACGGCGCCGGCAAGACCACACTCATCAGCATCCTCGCGGGGCTCGCCAGGGCCGACAGCGGAACGCTGCGCGTGATGGGCTGGGACGTCGTCAGGGACTACCGGCGCGCACGCATCGCCCTTGGCGTGGTTCCGCAGGAGCTGGTGTTCGATCCTTTTTTCACGGTGCGTGAGACGCTGTGCATCCAGTCGGGCTATTTCGGACTGCGGCGCAACGACGGCTGGATCGAGGAGGTCATGGCGCGGCTCGACCTGACCGCCAAGGCGGACGTCAACATGCGTGCTTTGTCCGGCGGAATGAAGCGCAGGGTGCTGGTGGCCCAGGCGCTGGTGCACAAGCCGCCGGTGATCATCCTGGACGAACCCACCGCCGGGGTGGACGTGGAGTTGCGCCAGGGGCTGTGGGAATTCATACGCCAGCTCAACCGCGACGGCCATACCATCGTGCTGACCACCCATTACCTGGACGAGGCGGAGACGCTTTGCAGCCGGGTGGGCATGCTCAAGCAGGGCAGGCTGGTCGCGCTCGACACCACCGAGAGCTTGTTGAAGGGATTCTCCGGAACCCATCTGCGGCTTCGGTTGCGTCTGAGCGGCGGAAATCTGCCCGAGACGCTCGAGCCGCTGCTAGCCTCGGCAATGGGAAACGGCGACTACGTGTTTGCGCTGAAAGACTATGCGCAGCTCGAAACCGTGCTTCACGAAGTGCGCCGTGCGGGACGCGAGGTCGCGGCGATGGAGCTGGCCCAGCCCGACCTCGAGGAAGTATTCGTCGCGATCATGCGCCGCGAATCATGACGGGCTTCGCTACGCTTTTCTACAAGGAAGTGCTGCGTTTCTGGAAAGTGAGCTTCCAGACCATCGCCGCCCCGATTCTGACCGCGCTGCTGTATCTGCTGATCTTCTCGCACGTGCTGGAGAAGCACGTGCAGGTCTATCCCGGCGTGCGCTACACCGCGTTCCTGGTCCCGGGGCTCGCGATGATGTCCTTGCTGCAGAATGCATTTGCGAACAGCTCCTCGAGCCTGATCCAGTCGAAGATCACCGGCAACATCGTCTTCATCCTGCTGCCGCCGCTTTCGCACCTCGAGTTCTTCCTCGCCTACGTCCTGGCGGCGGCGGTGCGCGGCCTAGTGGTCGGACTCGGAGTGCTGCTGGTCACCGTGGCGTTCGTGCCGGTGCCGCTGGCGCATCCGGCATGGGTGCTGGCGTTCGCGCTTTTCGGCTCCGCCATCCTGGGCGCGCTCGGCATCGTCGCCGGCATCTGGGCAGACAAGTTCGATCAGCTCGCCGCGTTCCAGAACTTCGTCATCGTGCCGCTGACCTTCCTGTCCGGCGTGTTCTACTCGATCCGTTCGTTGCCGGCGTTCTGGCAGCAGGTATCCCGTTTCAACCCCTTCTTCTACATGATCGACGGCTTCCGCTACGGCTTCTTCGACGTATCCGACGTCTCCCCGTCGTTGTCGCTGGCGATTGTGGGCGGCGCGCTTTTGGCCTTATCATTCGCGACCTTGTCGCTTATCCAGCGCGGCTACAAACTGCGCCACTGAAGCCCCGTCGCCCATGCTTACACCGGATCAGGTCAGGTCCTACATCGAGGGCAGTCTGGCTTGCGAACACGTCGAGGTGATCGGCGATGGCCATCATTTCGAGGCTGTGATCGTCAGCCCCGAGTTCCGCGGCAAGAGCCGGGTGCAGCAGCACCAGATCGTCTATCGCGCGCTGGGTGAGCGCATGCGCGAAGAGATCCACGCGCTTTCGATGCGCACTTTCACTCCGGAGGAGTGGGCGAATCACTGACCGGCGGCCGCTCGGGCGCGGGTCGTCGGGTAAGCCGGTGACCGTATGGACAGGCTGGTAATCCAGGGGGGGGTGCCCCTTTCCGGGGAGATCCGGATCTCGGGCGCCAAGAACGCGACCCTGCCGATTCTGTGCGCCGGGATCCTTACCGCGGAAACCCTGCGTGTCCAGGGGGTCCCGCACTTGCGCGACGTGACCACCATGCTTGCCCTTCTCGGCCAGATGGGTGTGGACGTCGCATTGGACGAAAAGCTCGGTGTGGGGCTGACGGCCGCTCGGCTGCACCGGCTCGAGGCGCCCTACGAGCTGGTGAAAACGATGCGCGCGTCGGTGCTGGTGCTCGGACCGCTCCTTGCGCGCTATGGCGAGGCCCGGGTCTCGCTGCCGGGGGGCTGTGCGATCGGGCAGCGTCCGGTCGATCAGCACATCAAGGGCTTGCAGATGCTCGGTGCCGACATCCGCATCGAGGGTGGATACATCCACGCCCGCGCCAGGCGGCTCAAGGGTGCGCGGCTGGTGATGGACCTGGTGACGGTCACCGGGACCGAGAATCTCATGATGGCTGCGACGCTCGCCGAGGGCACCACGGTGATCGAAAATGCGGCGCGCGAGCCGGAAGTCGCCGACCTCGCGAACTGTCTCAACGCCATGGGCGCGAACGTGCGCGGCGCCGGCAGCGACGTCATCACGGTCGAAGGGGTCGATCGTCTGCGCGGCGCCGACTATCGCGTCATGCCTGACCGCATCGAAACCGGGACTTTTCTGGTGGCGGCGGCGGCGACCGGCGGCACCGTCCGGCTCAAAGACGCGCGCGCCGATATTCTCGACGCCGTCATCGGCAAGCTGCGCGAAGCGGGCGCGCACATCGAACATGGTGAAAACTGGATATCGCTGTCCTTGAACGGCAGGCTCGGATCGGTCAGCGTGCGTACCGCGCCCTACCCGGCTTTCCCGACCGATATGCAGGCGCAGTTCATGGCGCTCAACGCCATTGCCGAAGGCACGGCGGTGGTGACGGAGACGATTTTCGAGAACCGCTTCATGCACGTGCAGGAACTGCGGCGCCTGGGGGCGGACATCGAAGTGGAAGGCAATACCGCGGTGGTGCGCGGTGTGGCGCGGCTGGGGGGCGCGCGGGTGATGGCGACCGATCTGCGCGCTTCTGCGAGCCTGGTGCTCGCCGGCCTGGTGGCGCAGGGCGAGACAGTGGTGGACCGTGTGTACCATCTCGACCGCGGCTACGAGTGCATCGAGGAAAAGCTCGGTCAGTTGGGCGCGCGCATCAAGCGCACCCAGTGACCGAGCCTTCGGCGGAGGCTAGTTTGAGCCACAGGCGGAACGAATCCGCAGGCCCGCTGCCGCAGCGAAGGAACATTGTGAAAATCGGCGCGTATCGCGCATGCACTGGGCAGGAATCGAAGTGGTAAAGGACGCAGACACGATCACGCTTGCGCTTTCCAAAGGGCGGATCTTCGACGAGACGATGCCGATCCTGGAAGCGGCGGGAATCCGTCCGCTCGAAGACCCCGAGACCTCGCGCAAGCTGGTGATCGGCACCGAGCGCCGCGAGGTCAAGATCATCATCGTCCGCGCCTCCGACGTGCCGACCTACGTGCAGTTCGGCGCGGCCGACCTGGGTATCGCGGGAAAAGACGTGCTGCTCGAGCATGGCGGCGAAGGGCTGTACCAGCCGCTCGACCTGGGCATCGCGCGCTGCAGAATGATGGTGGCGGTGCCCGACGCCTTTGACTACGAGTCTGCAGTGCGCCGCGGCGCGAGGTTGCGGGTGGCGACCAAATACCTGAAGACGGCGCGCGAGCACTTCGCGCGCAAGGGCGTGCACGTGGATCTGATCAGGCTCTACGGCTCGATGGAGCTCGCGCCGCTCGCGGGGCTCGCCGACGCGATCGTGGACCTGGTCTCCAGCGGCAACACGCTCAAGGCGAACAACCTGCGCGCGGTGGAAGAGATCATGGCGATCAGCGCGCGGCTGGTGATCAACCAGGCGTCGCTCAAGCTCAAGCGCGGGCGGGTCCAGCCGATGCTGGACGCATTCAGCGCGGCGGCCGCTCGGATGCACAAATGAAACAGCTGGTGCGAAGGCTGTCCACACGCCGGCCCGACTTCGAGACGAGCCTGCGGCAGCTGCTCGCATTCGAGGCCACGCAGGACGAGGCGATCGAATCCGCGGTATCTGCCATCCTGGCCGAGGTGCGCGCGCGTGGGGACGCCGCGGTCCTCGACTATACCCGCAGGTTCGACTCGCTCGAGCTGCGCTCGGCGGCCGAGCTTTCTCTGCCCGCGCAAGCGCTCGCCGATGCGCTCGCCGGTCTGCCGGAAACGCAGCGCGCGGCGCTCGAGACCGCGGCAGCGCGAATACGCGCCTTCCATCAGAAGCAGCCGCTGCAATCGTGGTCCTACACCGAGGCCGACGGCACGACGCTGGGGCAGCAGATCACGGCGCTCGATCGGGTCGGCGTCTACGTTCCGGGCGGCAAGGCGGCATATCCGTCCACGGTGCTGATGAACGCGATTCCGGCGAAGGTCGCCGGGGTCGGCGAAATCGTGATGGCGGTGCCCACACCGCGGGCCGAGCGCAATCCGCTGGTGCTCGCCGCCGCGCACCTCGCCGGCGTAGACCGCGTCTTTACCGTCGGCGGCGCGCAGGCGATCGCGGCGCTCGCCTTCGGCACGCAGACGATTCCGCAGGTGGATAAGATCGTCGGCCCGGGCAACGTCTACGTCGCGGCGGCGAAACGGCGCGTGTTCGGCGTGGTCGGCATCGACATGGTGGCCGGCCCGTCCGAAATCCTGGTGATCTGCGATGGCGGGACCGATCCGGACTGGGTGGCCATGGACCTCTTTTCTCAGGCCGAGCACGACGAGATGGCGCAGGCGATTCTTCTGTGCCCGGATTGCGCTTTCATCGACAAGGTGGCGGCGAGCATCGAACGCCAGTTGGACGAGATGCCCAGGGGCGAGGTGATCCGTGCCTCGCTTGCGGGGCGCGGCGCGCTGATCGAGGTGCGCGATTTGGACGAGGCGTGTCGCATCGCAAACCGGATTGCCCCGGAACACTTGGAACTCTCGGTAGAAGAGCCGCGACGCTGGGCACGGCAGATCCATCATGCCGGCGCGGTATTTCTGGGGCGCTACACCTCGGAGGCGCTCGGCGACTACTGCGCCGGGCCGAACCACGTGCTGCCGACCGCCCGCACGGCGCGATTTTCTTCCCCGCTCGGCGTGTACGACTTCCAGAAGCGCTCCAGCCTGATCGAAGTGTCGGCCGACGGGGCGCGCACGCTGGGAGCGGTGGCGGCCGAGCTTGCCACGGGCGAGGGCTTGATCGCCCACGCACGCTCCGCTCAATACCGCTGCCATCGATGAGCGTAAAGCCGGCAGAACTGATCCGGCGGGAGCTGCTCTCGCTTCATGCCTATCCGGTGCCCGACGCAAGCGGGTTCGTGAAACTCGACGCGATGGAGAATCCGTACACGCTGCCCGAGGCCTTGCGCGACGAGATCGCGCGAATTGCGCGGCAGGCGGCGATCAACCGCTATCCGGATGCCTGCGCATCCGCGCTCAAACTGCGACTGCGCCGGGCGATGAGGATTCCCACCGAGGCCGAGCTCATTCTCGGCAACGGCTCGGACGAGATCATCCAGATGCTCGCGACGAGCGTGGCGCGTCCGGGTGCGGTGATCCTGGGCGTGGAACCCTCGTTCGTGATGTTTCGCCTGATTGCGACACTCGTCGGCGCGCGCTTCGTTGGCGTCCCACTCCGGGAGGACTTCTCCCTGGACGAGCCCGCTCTGGATCTTGCGATGGAGCAACATCGTCCGGCGCTGATGTTCTTTGCCTATCCGAACAATCCGACCGGAAACCTGTTTGACCGCGAAGCGCTATTGCGTATCATAAGCAGGGCCCCCGGTCTGGTCGTCATCGACGAGGCTTACCATGCGTTCGCGGCGGACAGCTTCATGCCGGCGCTGCCCGATCACGACAACCTGCTCGTCATGCGCACCGTGTCCAAGCTCGGGCTCGCGGGATTGCGGCTCGGCCTGCTGGCAGGAGCGGCGCAGTGGCTGCGGGAATTCGACAAGGTTCGTCTGCCCTACAATGTAAACGTGCTGACGCAGGCGGTGGCGGAAGCGGTGCTTGCGCGCGACGACGTGCTCGATCGTCAGGCCGCTGCCATCCGCGAGGAGCGCGAGCGGCTGTACCGGGCACTCGCTCGCGTGCCGGGCGTGCGACCATGGCCGAGCTTGGCGAACTTCATTCTGTTCCGCGTCCCGGATGCGGCGGGTGTCTTTGAAAGGCTGAAGCAGCGCAGGGTCCTGATCAAGAATCTACACGGGTCGCACCCGCAGCTCGAGAACTGCCTGCGGGTAACCGTGGGCACGCCGCCGGAAAACGAGGCTTTCCTTTCCGCCCTGCACGACAGTCTCAACGGCTGATCCAAATCATCATCCAGACGCCATAGCACACGGAAATGCGCGAAGCGGAAGTGCGACGCGACACGCTGGAAACCCAGATTCGCGTCAAGCTCAATCTCGACGGCGCCGGCCGGTCCAAGCTCTCCACCGGCATCGGCTTCTTCGACCACATGCTGGACCAGGTCGCGCGCCACGCCATGATCGACCTCGAGGTCGAAGCGAAGGGCGATCTGCACATCGACGCCCACCACACGGTGGAAGACGTGGGCATCACCTTCGGGCAGGCGCTTGCCAAGGCGCTCGGCGACAAGAAGGGATTGCGCCGCTACGGGCACGCCTATGTGCCCCTCGACGAAGCGCTCTCGCGCGTGGTTGTCGATCTGTCGGGCCGCCCCGGACTGGAATACGGCGTGCGGTACGTTCGCGGACTGGTCGGCGAGTTCGACGTGGATCTTGTGCACGAGTTCTTTCAGGGCTTCGTCAACCATGCCTTCGTCACGCTGCACATCGACAACATGAAGGGCAAGAACGCGCATCACCAGGCGGAGACCATCTTCAAGGC
Organism: Burkholderiales bacterium; assembly: GCA_035651315.1. Taxonomy (GTDB): domain Bacteria; phylum Pseudomonadota; class Gammaproteobacteria; order Burkholderiales; family Eutrophovitaceae; genus DASRFY01. Next base: position 2,230 of record DASRFY010000038.1, on the reverse strand, counting down.
GTTCGCCCGCGCCTTGCGCATGGCGTGCGAGGTCGATCCTCGCGCGGTCGGGGTGCTGCCTTCGACCAAGGGGACGCTCTAGGGCGAGGCCGGTCGCATGGCGGAAATCGCGGTTGTCGACTACGGGATGGGCAATCTTCGCTCGGTGGCGAAAGCCCTCGAGCATGTTGCGCCCGGTGCGCGGGTCGAAATCACTGCCGATCCGGCGCGGATCCGCGCCGCGCGCAGCGTCGTGTTTCCCGGCCAGGGTGCGATGCCCGATTGCATGCGCGAGATGGATGCGCGAGGCTTGCGCGAGCCGCTGCTCGAGGCCGCCCGCAGCAAGCCCTTTCTCGGCCTGTGCATCGGCCTGCAGATGCTGTTCGACTGGAGCGAAGAGGGCGGCGTGGCCGGGCTCGGCGTATTCGAGGGCAAGGTCGTGCGTTTCCCGGCCGGCAGGATGATCGGCGAAAGAGGCGAGAAGCTCAAGGTCCCGCACATGGGCTGGAACCAGGTCTATCAAAGCATGCGGCATCCGCTGTGGGCAGGCATCGCGGACGGCAGCCGTTTCTATTTCGTGCATAGCTACTACGTCGAGCCGCAGGACAAGAGACTCGTCGCCGGCACCAGCCGCTACCCCTTCGCCTTTACCTGCGCCGTGGCGAGGAATAACATCTTCGCCGTGCAGTTTCACCCAGAGAAGAGTCAGTCCGCCGGGCTTCAGCTTCTAGCGAATTTCGTCCGCTGGGACGGTTCCATGGATGCGATTTCGGCGGACGCAGCGTTCGGTACCGCCGGTGCCTGAATTCTCCCCGATGTAGCCAGCAGTTGCCTCTGCCCCGATTCGCATAGCCCAACGCGGGCCACGCGCGACCCGCAGCAATTCGACCATCGTCTAGCAGCCATGCTGATCATTCCCGCGATCGACCTGAAAGACGGCCATTGCGTGCGCCTGAGACAGGGCTCAATGGCCAATGTCACTGTTTTTTCCGAAGATCCCGCGTCCATGGCGCGGCACTGGGTGAAGCAAGGGGCCCGACGCTTGCATCTGGTGGATCTCAACGGCGCGCTTGCCGGAAAGCCCAGAAACGAGGAGGCGGTGAAGGCGGTCGTCAAGGAAGTGGGGAACGAAATCCCTATCCAGCTCGGCGGCGGCATCCGCGATCTGGACACCGTCGAGCGCTATCTGGACGACGGGATCGCCTATATCATCATCGGGACCGCCGCGGTGAAGACGCCGGGCTTCCTGCACGATGCGTGTTATGCCTTTCCCGGCCACGTGATGGTCGCGCTCGACGCGAAGGACGGCAAGGTGGCGGTGGACGGCTGGTCCAAGATGACGAGACACGACGTGATCGACCTGGCCAGGAAGTTCCAGGATTACGGCGTCGAGGCGGTCATTTACACCGATATCGGTCGCGACGGCATGATGACCGGCGTCAATCTGAAGGCTACCGTGGAACTCGCCCGCTCGCTCAGCGTGCCGGTCATCGCGAGCGGGGGAATCTCCTCCCTGAAAGACGTACGGGCGCTGTGCGAAGTCGAGGCCGAAGGCATCACCGGCGCCATCACCGGCCGCGCGATCTACGAGGGCACGCTCAGCTTCACCGAAGCCCAGAAGCTTGCCGACACGATGGCTGATAGGGGAGGCTCTGTGACCGAAGATCGCGGATAGGGCGGAAGTTTTCATCTCGTCGTGCAGTGCTGGCGGCGGCATCGTTGCGCAGCTTCGCTTTCTCTCGGTCCTCGATCATCGGCCCTCGATCCCGAACCATGGGTCTCGCAAAACGCATCATTCCCTGTCTGGACGTTACCGGCGGCCGCGTCGTCAAAGGCGTGAAATTCGTGCAGCTTCGCGATGCCGGAGATCCGGTCGAGATCGCGCGCCGTTATGACGAGCAGGGTGCCGACGAGCTCGCCTTCCTGGACATCACCGCCAGCTCGGACAACCGCGGGCTGATTCTCGGCATCGTCGAAAAGGTGGCGGAGCAGGTATTCATCCCGCTTACGGTCGGTGGCGGCGTGCGCGGGGTCGATGACGTACGCAGGCTGCTCAACGCCGGCGCCGACAAGGTCAGCATCAACACCGCGGCGGTCCAGGACCCGAAGCTGGTCGAGCAGGCTGCGGGGCGCTTCGGCTCGCAGTGCATCGTCGTCGCAGTGGATGCGCGCCGGGTCCCGGACGTAGCCCCGCTGCGCTGGGAGGTATTCACCCACGGCGGACGCCGTTCGACAGGAATCGACGCGGTGG
>DASRFY010000037.1:0-19060 GCA_035651315.1 Burkholderiales bacterium | reverse complement strand
ATTCGGGCACCTGCGATGCGTCGTGCCTCGATCGCCTTCATGTCTCGTTTGGCCATGCGCTCCTCTCGACGTGATGACTCCCGTCGATTTAACGCACAAGGGTACCAAACGGTTGTCACTCATTTACTGAATTCTCAATAGCGGAGAAAAGCGAGGCGCAGCGCTGCGCCCCGGACCTCGACTGACAGGACAAGCCTATGCCCGGAACCAAAGAGATCCGCACCAAGATCAAGAGCGTGCAGAACACGCGCAAGATCACCAAGGCCATGGAAATGGTCGCGGCGTCGAAAATGCGCAAGGCCCAGGAACGCATGCGCATGTCCCGCCCGTACGGGGAGAAGATCCGTAACGTCGCGGCGCATATCTCCCATGCCAATCCGGAGTATCGCCATCCATTCCTGGTCGAGCGGGATACCGTGAAGCGCGTCGGCATGATCGTCGTCACGACCGACAAGGGTCTTTGCGGCGCGCTGAACACCAACGTGCTGCGCATGGTGCTCAACGACTTCAAGGGCTGGCAGGCACAGGGCGAGGAGATCGATGTCTGCTGCATTGGCGGCAAGGGCCTGGGATTCATGCACCGCCTGGGAGCCAATGTGGTCTCGCACGTCAGCGGACTCGGCGACCGGCCGCGTCTCGAGCGCCTGATCGGGGCAGTGAAGCTGATGCTCGACGGCTACGTGCAGGACCGTTTCGACCGCTTGCTGCTCATCTACACCCGCTTCATCAATACGATGAGGCAGGAACCGGTGGTCGAGCAACTGCTTCCGTTGTCGGGCGACAAACTGGGCGCGCCCGAAGGAACCTGGGACTACATTTACGAGCCGGAGGCGAAGGGGGTACTGGATCAGGTGATGACCCGCTACATCGAAGCGATCATCTACCAAGCGGTAGCCGAAAACATGGCCTCCGAGCAGTCGGCGCGGATGGTGGCGATGAAGGCCGCGTCGGACAACGCGGCCACCCTGATCGACGAGCTCACGCTGGTCTACAACAAATCGCGGCAGGCGGCGATCACCAAGGAACTTGCGGAAATCGTCGGCGGCGCGGCCGCTGTGTGACCGAATCGTGAACCACGACACAATGGCGCAGGGAATTTCCGAACGACGAACCGCCGAGCGCGCCGGAAGCATAACGGGGACGAGCTCAGGAATCCCCGGTTGCGGCGAACTTGCTCGGATTCATTTCGCCTTTCCCGATGTCTCGGCGTCTCCGTGGTGAAGGAACTCAGCTCCAAAGGAATCGAAATGGCACAAGCAAACGGAACTATCGTCCAATGCATCGGCGCGGTCATCGACATCGAGTTTCCGCACGAATCGATACCCAGGGTCTACGATGCTCTCGTGCTGGTAGAGTCGGGCGACAAGAGCTTTGCGGAAAAAGGTCTCACGTTCGAGGTAGAGCAGCAGCTCGGCGACGGCATCGTGCGTTGCATCGCGCTCGGCTCTTCCGACGGCCTGCGGCGCGGCATGACGGTGAAAAGCACCGGTGCGCCGATTTCCGTGCCCGTCGGCCACGGCACGCTCGGGCGCATCATGGACGTCCTCGGCCGGCCGATCGACGAGGCGGGCGCGATCCAGGCCGAAGAGCGTCGTCCGATTCACGCCGCCGCGCCGCAGTTCGTCGAGCTGTCCCCGTCGGTCGAATTGCTCGAAACCGGCATCAAGGTCATCGACCTGATCTGCCCGTTCGCAAAGGGCGGCAAGATCGGACTGTTCGGCGGCGCCGGCGTGGGCAAGACCGTCAACATGATGGAGCTGATCAACAACATCGCCAAACAGCACGCCGGGCTGTCGGTATTCGCCGGCGTGGGAGAGCGCACCCGGGAGGGCAACGACTTCTACCATGAGATGAAGGAATCGAACGTTCTCGACAAGGTGGCGATGGTATTCGGGCAGATGAACGAGCCGCCGGGTAACCGGCTGCGCGTAGGCCTGACCGGGCTGACGATGGCGGAGCGCTTCCGCGACGAAGGCCGCGACATCCTGCTGTTCATCGACAACATCTACCGCTACACGCTGGCGGGCACCGAAGTGTCCGCGCTGCTCGGCCGCATGCCTTCCGCGGTGGGTTACCAGCCGACGCTGGCGGAGGAGATGGGCAAGCTGCAAGAACGCATCGTGTCCACCAAGGTGGGATCGATCACCTCCGTTCAGGCGATCTACGTTCCCGCGGACGATCTGACCGACCCCTCGCCCGCTACCACCTTCGGACATCTCGACGCGACCGTCGTGCTCTCGCGCGACATCGCCGCGCTCGGCATTTACCCCGCGGTGGACCCGCTCGACTCCACGTCGCGCCAGGTCGACCCGAACACCATCGGCGAGGAGCACTATTCGACCACCCGCGCGGTACAGGCCACGCTGCAGCGCTACAAGGAGCTGCGCGACATCATCGCCATTCTCGGCATGGACGAGCTGTCGCCGGAAGACAAGCTCGCGGTGTCCCGCGCGCGCAAGATCCAGCGCTTCCTTTCGCAGCCTTTCCACGTCGCGGAAGTGTTCACCGGGTCGCCGGGCAAGTTCGTGCCTCTCAAGGACACCATCCGCGGCTTCAAGATGATCGTCAACGGCGAGTGCGATCAGCTGCCCGAGCAGGCGTTCTACATGGTGGGAGGCATCGAAGAAGCGTTCGAGAAAGCGAAGACACTTCAATGACGCAGCGAGGCGCGCGACGCGAGGCAGGGGGGCGGGCGCCGCGGCGCCTACGCCGGATGCCGGCGGCGGGTTGAGAGCATCGAGATGGCCAATACGATTCACGTCGATGTCGTCAGCGCGGAGGAGTCGATCTTCTCCGGCGAAGCGGCGTTCGTGGTACTGCCGGGCGAAGCCGGCGAGCTGGGAATCTACCCGCGGCACACGCCTCTGATCACGCGGATCAAGCCGGGTGCAGTACGCATCATGCCGGCCGACGGCGGCGAGGAGAATCTCATTTTCGTCGCCGGCGGGATTCTGGAAGTGCAACCCTCGGTGGTGACGGTTCTTGCGGACACCGCGATCCGCGGCCGCGACCTCGACGAGGCAAAGGCGCTCGAGGCCCAGAGGCGTGCCGAGGAGGCGCTGCGCAGCGCGAAGGACAAACAGGAGATCGCGACCGTCGAAGGCGAGCTCGCCATGCTGGCCGCCCAGCTCGCCGCCATCCGGAAGCTGCGCAAGAAGTAGTTTTCCCGGTCGTCGTTTCCGGCCCGGGAACGAACGGCAAGCACCGCTGCTCGCCTATTGGCTCCGACCCGGCCTGCAAAGGCCAGCCTGCCGCGCATCGGACAGCCGCGCGGCGTGTCGAATTGACAGCGTGCGCGGCGCCCAATACGCTGCGCCCGGACTTGCCGTCCATCCTCTGCACCGGAGATCCCATGCGTTTCCTGCTCGCCCTGTCCGCGTCGCTGCTGCTCGGACTCGCTGTCCCGTCCGCGTTCCCGAAGGACACTGTCCAGATCGCCTTCATCGGCCCGCTCACGGGCGGCGTGGCCGCAAACGGCCTCGGCGGGCGCAACTCCGCCGACCTCGCGGTGCGGTTGCGCAACGCCGATCCGTCCGCCAAGTACCGCTACGAGCTGGTGGTGCTGGACGACGAGTGCAAACCCAACGTCGGGGTGCAGGTGGCGACCAAGGCGGCGGCCGACCGCAAGATCATCGCGGCGGTCGCGCACTACTGCTCCACCGTCGCGATGGGTACGGTCGAGGTCTATCACCGCTTCGGTCTGCCGATGATCGTGTGGGGCGCGGTGCTGCCGGACATCACTTACGGCAACGACTATCCGGAGGTGCACCGCGTCAACGGCACCATGATCAACCAGAACGAGGTCGCGGCGCGGTTCATGACCGGACTCAAATACCGGCGCTGGGCGGTGATCCACGACACCACGGATTACGGCAAAGGCCACGACAAGTACTTCAGCGAAGCGCTCAAGAAGAACGGTGGCGAAATTCTCGCCACGTTCGGGGTCGGCGCCGACCAGCAGGACTTCAACGCCGAGCTCACCAAGATCAAGGAGATGAAGCCCGAGGTGATCTACTTCGGCGGGCTCACTCCGATCGGCGTGCGCATCCGCTCGCAGATGGACCGCCTCGGCATCAAGGCGGTCTTCCAGGGAACCTCCGGCATCGTCTCCGATGCCTACATCGAGGGACTCGGTGCGCTCGCGGAGGGCACGCTCGCCTTCCGCGAGGGCGCTCCTGCGGAGAAGCTTCCCGGCGGGAAAAAGTTCCTCGAGGAATACGCAAGGCAGAAATACGGCGAGCCGCCGGAGGCCTACGGCGCGTTCGCGTTTGCGGCGGCGAACCTGATCATCGACGCGATCGAGAAGGTCGGCCCGGACCGCGCGAAAGTGAACCGGGAACTGGGCGCCACGCGCGACCGCGACTCGATCATCGGCAAGATCACCTTCGACGATCATGGCCAGAACACGGTGCCGCTGATCACCAAATTCGTCGTGCAGGACGGTAAGTGGACGGTGTGGGAAGACAGCGAGTACGCCAAGGGCAGGCGCAAGCTGCCGCGGCCATGATGCGTTGAAGCGGGTCGAATGGATTTAGGGATTGCCGGACAGTACCTGCTCAACGGAGCGGTGCTCGGCGTCATCTACGCGATGGTCGCCGTCGGGTTCACGCTGTTCTTCGGCGTGCTCGACGTCATCCAGTTTTCGCACGGCGACGTCGTCATGGCCGGCGCCTTCACCGCGCTCGCCGCGTTCTCCGGGCTGCAGATGCTCGGTGCCGGCTCCGGAATCCTCGCCGCAGTCCTGATTGCCCTTGCCGCTGTGTCCGCGATGGCGCTGCTCGGCGCAGCCGTGGCGCGCTGGCTGGTGCTGCCGCTGCGCGGCGCGCCGCCGCTCAACACACTCCTCATCACGCTCATGTTCGGGCTTGCGCTGCGGGAATCCGTGCGACTGTTCTACCCCAACGGCTCCAATCCAAAGCCCTTTCCGCGGCTGCTGCCCGGCGAGGCGGCCACACTGGGCAGCCTTTCTCTGCGGCTCGACACCGTCCTGCTGATCGCCGCCGGCCTGGGCGCGATTGTCGGCGTGCATTTGCTGGTACGACATACCAGGCTCGGCCTAGCGATCCGCGCCGTGGCGCAGGATGCCGAGACGGCGAAAATCATGGGCATCGACTTCGGGCGCGTGGTGCTGATCACGTTTGCGCTCGGCTCCGCGCTGGCTGCGGCCGCGGGCGTGGCGAACGGGCTGTACTACAACGAGGTGAATTTCAACATGGGGCTGCTGCTGGGCATCATCGGTTTCAGCGCCGCCGTGGCGGGTGGGCTGGGCAGCCTGTACGGCGCGATCCTGGGCGGTTTCCTGTTCGCCGGGCTGCAGACGCTCGGCGCGATCTGGTTCTCGGTCCCGGCCTACAAGGACGTGTTCGCGTTTGCCTGCATCATCGCCCTGATGGCGTGGAAACCGACCGGCCTGATCGCGGAAAAGTCCGCCGAGCGCGTGTGATCGCCCCGCAACGGCCAGTCTCGGTCTTGCCAGCGCTCGCCGCGGCGCTCCTGGCAGGCGTAGTGGTGGCCGCCTTTCTCGCGCTGGAGGCGCAATGGGAAATCGCCCTGCTTGCCCTTTCGCTGGTGGTCGGCCTGCTGATTTCCGGACGCTTCGGACTGACGGCCCGGGTGGAGGCGTCCTCGGCCGCGTTTCCCCGTGCGGTGCTGTCGGTGACGGCGCTCGTCGCACTCGCCGTCGCGGCCGTGCTGCACGATGCGCACTTCGCGCTTCTCATGCTCGCGACCGTGGCGCTCTATGTCACCGTGTGTCTCGGGCTCACGCTGCAGTTCGGCTACGCGGGCGTGGTCAATTTCGCCGGTGCCGCGTTCTTCGGCATCGGCGCCTACACTGCGGCGGTGCTCGCGCAGCGCACTGCCGTGCCGCATCTGCTGCTGCTGCTTGCGGGCGGCGCGAGCGCCGCCCTGATCGGTTCGATCCTGATCCTGCCGGTCCTGCGTACCCGCGGCCACTACGCGGCGTTGATCACCATCGCGTTCGGCATTCTGTTCCGCACTTTCCTGGAGGTGAACGATGCGCTCGGCGGTCCGCAAGGCCTGAAGGTACCCGGAATGCGGATCCTGGGCTGGGAGTTCAACGACAACCTCCGGCTCGGAGCCAACGCAGAAGTCTCGTTCTACTTCAACTACGTCGTTCTCGCCGTCGCGCTTGCCGCGACGGCATTCGCGCTGGTAAAGCGCGTGGAACGCTCCTGGCTGGGCTTGAGCCTCGATGCGGTGCGCAGCGACGAGACCGCGGCGCGCGCCTTCGGCGTCGATGCCGCGCGCTGGAAGATCCTCGCCTTTACCGCTGGCAACTTCCTGGCCGGCACCGCCGGCGCGATCTACGCAATGATCGCCGGCTTCGTCGCCCCGGCAAGCTTCACCTTCGGCGATTCCCTGATCCTGGTGTCGATCGTCATTCTCGGCGGCAGCGGCAACCCGCTGGGCCTGATCCCGGCGGCGCTGCTCGTGGTCGTGCTGCCGGAGAAGCTGCAGGCGATCCAGGAATATCGGCTGCTGCTGTTCGCCGTGGTGGTGATCCTGATCCTGCGCTTCCGCCCCGAAGGATTGATCCCGCGCCGCATGCGGGAGTATTTCCCCGGCTGGAGGCGCTGGTGACGGCGGTGCTCGCGGTGCAGGGTCTGACGGTGCGCTTCGGCGGTCTGGCTGCGCTGAGCGGCTTCGATTTCCAGCTCCACGAAGGCGAGATCGTCGGGCTGATCGGCCCGAACGGCTCCGGCAAGACCACTTTTTTCAACGCCATTACCGGCATCTACCGCCCGGCCGCCGGGGGGGTTCGGTTGCGCGACAGGGACATCACCGGGCTGGCGCCGCAGCGCATCTACGACGCCGGCATCACGCGCACGTTCCAGCGGCTGCGCCTCGCGTCGGCGCTGTCGGTGTTCGACAATCTGATGATCGGCAACCATCGCAACCTCGATCACGGCCTGCTCACCAACCTTCTGGCGCGGCGCCGGCTGCGGCGGCAGGTCGAGGAGAACGTGGACAAAGCGCGCGCCTTGCTCGCCCGTTTCAGCGCTGCCCTTGCGCGGCGCCTGTTCGACCCGGTCGCGCAATTGCCGATGATCGATCGGCGGCGGGTCGAAGTCTGCCGGGCGTTGATCAGCGAGCCCCAGATCCTGCTTCTCGACGAACCCTCGGCGGGCATGACGCAGGAGGAGACGCGGGCGCTGATGGACGATCTGCTCGCCGCCCGCGCCAGGCTGCCGACGCTGTCCGTGGTGCTCATCGAGCACGAAATGGGCGTCATCGAACGCGTGAGCGACCGCTGCGTGGTGCTGAACTACGGCGAGAAGGTGTGCGAGGGCGGATACCGCGAAGTAGCCGCCGACCCGCGCGTGCGCGCCGCGTACCTGGGCGAGGATTGAGATGGCCGCGCAGCTCAGCTTCGAAGAGGTGTATGCCGGCTACGACCAGGCCGACGTGCTGTCCGGCGTGTCGCTGGAAGTCGAGCCGGGCAGCATCACCTGCCTGCTGGGCGCCAACGGCGCCGGCAAGACCACGGTGATCCGCGCTATTCTGGGACTGACGCCGGCGCGAGCCGGGCGCATCCTGTTCGAAGGCGTCGAGATCACGCATCTGCCGACGCACCGGATCATCGCCGGCGGGATCGCCTGCATCCCGGAAGGCAGGCGGGTATTTCCGCGCATGACGGTGGAGGAGAATCTGCGCGTCGGCGCGTATCGGGAAGGCGATCGCTCCGCCATCGCCCGACGTTTCGCCGAGGTGTGCGCGATCTTTCCGCGACTCAAGGAGCGCACCGCCCAGCTTGCCGGCACCCTGTCGGGCGGCGAACAGGCGATGCTGTCGATCGGCCGCGGGCTGATGGCGGCGCCGAAGCTGCTGATCGTGGATGAACCCTCGCTGGGGCTGTCGCCGCTGTTCGTGAAGGAGAATTTCGGCGTCATCCGGCGCGTCAATGAACTGGGCGTTACCGTGCTGCTGGTGGAGCAGAACGTACGCCAGACGCTGGACATCGCGCATCGCGGCTACGTGCTCGCGCAGGGCAGGATCGCCGCCGCCGGCGGCGCCCAACAGCTGCGCGACGACCCGGCGGTGCGTGCCGCCTACTTCGGCGGTTGACCGGCATCGCGAGGAGGAGAAGATGCGAAAAACTCCCGGCGCGCTCGAGCTTACCAAGCAGATTGTGCGCATGAATACCGTCAACCCACCGGGCGACGAAGAGGCCTGCGCGCGGTACCTCGGCGCGATGCTGGAAGCTGCGGGCTTCGGCGTCGCCTACCACAAGATGGACGACAAACGCGCCAACCTCGTCGCCCGCATCGGCGGCCGCGCGGACAAGGCGCCGCTGTGTTTCACCGGTCATATCGACACCGTTCCGCTGGGCGCGGCGCGCTGGAGCAAGGACCCGTTCTCGGGCGAGACGGATGCGGGCAGGCTCTACGGGCGCGGCACCAGCGACATGAAGTGCGGTGTGGCGGCTTTTGTCGTCGCGGCGATGAACCTCGGCCGCCGGCTGGAGCGCTCGCCCGGGCTCGAGCTGGTGATCACCGCCGGCGAGGAGACGGGCTGCCAGGGCGCATTCGATCTGGTGTCGAAGGGCGCTTTGCACCGCGCGGGCGCGGTCGTCGTGGGCGAGCCGACCTCCAACTATCCCTTGGTCGGCCACAAGGGCGCGTTCTGGCTGCGTGCGCGCACGCGCGGCGTGACTGCGCACGGCTCGATGCCGGAGAAGGGGGTGAACGCCGTGTACAAGGCGGCGCACGCGCTGCTCGCGCTGGAGCAATTCCGCTTCCAGAACCCTCCGCATTCCCTGATGGGGCAGGCTACGCTCAACGTCGGCACCGTCCACGGCGGTCTCAATATCAACTCGGTGCCGGACGAAACGCTGATCGACATCGACATCCGGAGCGTGCCGAGCGCGGCGCACGCGGACATTCGCGGCCAGCTCCAAACCCAGCTCGGTCCGGAGGTGGAACTCCAGACACTGCTCGACCTCGACCCGGTCTATACCTCGCCGCAGCATCCCTGGGTGGCGGAGGTGTTCGACCTCATGCAGCGCTTCCTCGGCAGCCCGCCGCAGCCGAGGGTTGCCACCTATTTCACCGATGCGGCGGCACTGCTTCCCGCGTACCGCTCGCCGCCGGCTGTCATCCTGGGTCCGGGCGAGCCGCAGATGGCGCATCAGACCGACGAATACTGCGTCATGGAGCGGATCGAGACTGCGGTGGCGGCTTACGAGGAGATCGCGCGCAGGTGGTGCGGCATCTGACCGACGAGCATGCGTTTTCCCGCATTCGCGCGCCGGATGGCGGTTTGGCCGCGCTCGGCGCGTTTCGCCGGCTGTAGCGCGCGGCGCTCGCCGCCGGGGTGATCGATGAGGTACTGAGCGAGTGACGGGCGCGAGAATGTCGCACATGCATAACGCAAACATGTATTCGCTGATTGAGACGGCCGTCGGCGAGCGACCGGATGCCGTCGCAATCGAAACCGATCGCGGCGAGCGTTTCACTTTCCGCGATGTCGACGCTTGGACCGCCCGCTATGCCAACGTGCTGGTAAAGGCCGGGCTTGCGCGCGGCGACCGGGTGGCGGCGCAGCTGGACAAGAGCCCTGCGTCGCTGTTCCTCTACCTCGCCTGCCTGCGCGCGGGAACGGTCTATCTGCCGCTCAACACCGCCTATCAGCGCAGCGAATTGGAATACTTTCTCGGCGATGCGGAGCCGGAACTGATCGTCGCAGCTGCGCGTCGCGAGGCGCTGCTGCGTGAGCTGGCGGAGCGTACCACCCGTGCCCCGGTTCTGACGCTGGACGAATCGGGGGGCGAATTCGCCGAGCGCGCCGCGCGATGCGCAACGCAGTTCGACACCGCGCGCCTGGCGCCGGAGGATCTTGCCGCGATCATCTATACCTCGGGCACCACCGGGCGCTCGAAGGGCGCGATGGTCACCCACGGCAACCTCGCCTCCAACGCGCAGGCGCTGGTGTCGATCTGGGGTTTCTCCGAGCGCGACGTCCTGTTGCACGCGCTGCCGATCTTTCACGTACACGGATTGTTCGTCGCCAACCACTGCGCGCTGGTCTCGGGGGCGAAGATGCTCTGGCATCGCAGGTTCGAGCCGCGGGCAATCCTGCAGGCGCTGCCGCAGGCGACGGTGTTCATGGGCGTGCCGACCTATTACACGCGGCTGCTCGCCGAGCCCGATTTCGGGCGCGCGCAATGCGACGGTATGCGGCTGTTCGTCTCAGGCTCGGCGCCGCTGCTCGCCGAGACGTTTCGCGAGTTTGAGTCGCGCACCGGCATGCGCATCCTGGAACGCTACGGGATGTCCGAAGCGGGCATGATCGCCTCCAACCCGCTCCTCGGCGAGCGCCGCGCCGGCGCGGTCGGATTCCCGCTGCCTGGCGTCTCGGTACGCGTCGCCGACGCCCAGGATCGCGCGCTGGCGGCCGGCGAGACGGGCGCGATCCAGATCAAGGGAGACAACGTGTTTTCCGGTTATTGGCGAAGACCGGAAAAGACCCGCGAGGAGTTCACCGCCGACGGCTGGTTCCGCACCGGAGACCTCGGCATGTTCGATGCCGACGGATACCTCTACATCGTCGGGCGGGCCAAGGATCTGATCATCTCCGGCGGCTACAACGTCTACCCGAAGGAGATCGAGCTCGCGATCGACCGTCTGCCCGGAGTCGCGGAATCTGCGGTGATTGGCCTCGCGGATCCGGATTTTGGCGAGGCGGTGACCGCGGTGGTCGTTCCGAAGCCGGGAGCCGGTCTGGAAGGGGCGGTGATCCTCGCCGCGCTCAAGTCGCAACTGGCCAACTACAAGGTGCCCAAGCGCGTGTACTTCGTCGAGGAGTTGCCTCGTAACGCCATGGGAAAGATACAGAAGAATCTGCTGCGCGAGCGTTTCGGTACGCAGCGCTGACCGCCCCGGCGACGTGGCAGTCCGAAGGCCGTCTCCCCTGCCGTATCGGTGGGAGAGACGAGTCGCAGGACACGCTAATGCGTCGTCACTTCATCTGAAACAGCGTCCAGAGCATGCGCGAGGCCAACAGGAACAGGATCACCGCGAAGATCTTCTGCAGACGGGACACCGGCATGCTGTGCGCGATCTTGGCTCCCAGCGGCACGGTGACGAACGTGCCGATGACGATGCCCGCCAGTGCCGGGGTATACACGTAGCCGAAGCTCAGCGGCGGCAGGTTGCTCTGTCCCAGGCCGTGGGCAATGTAGCCGATCGAACCCGCGACGGACACCGGCAGCCCGAGCGCGGCGGACGTGCCCACCGCCAGGCGCATCGGCACGTTGCACAGCGTCAGCAGCGGAATCGAAATGATGCCTCCGCCTGCACCGACGAGGCTGGAGATCAACCCGACCAGCCCCGAGCCGACCCACATTCCGGGCGGCCCCGGCAGCTGCCGAGTCGGCTTCGGCTTGGTGCCCAGCAGTATGTGCAGCGACGAGTAGTACAGAAAGGCGACGAAAAAAATCGCCAGGTACCTGGAGCTCAACCACTCCGCCACGAAAGTGCCGAAGATGGTGCCGACCAGCAGGCCGGGCGTGGCACGCCGGACGATGTCCCAGCGGACCGCGCCATGACTGTGGTGAGCGCGCACGCTGGACATCGAGGTGAAGACGATGCTGGTGAGCGCAGTGCCGAGCGCCAGATGGACGATGCGTTCGGATGGGAAATCCTGCGCCTGGAACAGGAACACCATGATCGCGACCAGGAGCGTTCCACCGCCGATGCCGAGCATGCCGGCGAAGAAGCCGACCAACAGCCCCATCAGCAGATAGACGATCCACCAGTCCACCCCGGGCGTTTCCTTATCCGAGAATCCTCTCGATGAAGCTCCATTCGCGGGCCGCGACCGGCGTGATCGACAGGCGGTTGCCGCGCCGGAGCACGACCATCGCCGCGAGCTGCGGATGCGAGCGCAACTCCGCGAGGCCGAGAAGGCGGGTCTTTTTCAGCAGCGTCACGTCGACGTGCACCCAGCGCGGCTTGTCACGCGAGGCGCGCGGATCGTAGTACTCGCTATTCGGATCGAACTGCGTCTGGTCCGGATAGGCGAGGCGGGATACCTTCACGATGCCGGCGATGCCGGGCTCGGCGCAGCTCGAGTGGTAGAAGAAGGCGAGATCGCCGAGCTTCATTTGATCGCGCATGAAATTGCGCGCCTGGTAGTTGCGCACGCCGGTCCACGGCGTAGTCTTCCCCGGCGCCTTTGCGAGGTCGTCGACGCTGAACACGTCGGGCTCGGATTTCATGAGCCAGTAATGCATCGGATCGGTGGGAAACAGAAACAAAAAAAAGCGGCAGAGCCGCTCTTCTCGATCCCTTCCGGAGGGTGGCGCCCCCCGCATGTGCCGTCAGGCTGGCATCTTGAACCGATGGTCCAAGGTAGGTCACCTTCCGAACGCATCAGGCGCTTCCGGCTTGGACGCGCACAACAGCGCTGCTTGAGTCGGCGACCGGGTTGATCGCGTTGGTTCAGAGAGTCTAAAGCCTAAACGTACACCGCAGGGGACAATGAACTTCAGAACAATTCGTCCTGCGCCGATATCGCCTGTTCGACGATGTTGCGCATGTCGGCCATTCTACGCTTTAGCTCTCCGATGTCAAAAGCGCCCTCGACGCGCGTGGAAAGATACTCGTGCGCGATGTTCAGAGCTGCCATGATGGCGATGCGCTCGACGCCGATCACCTTTCCGCTATCGCGGATCTGACGCATCTTCAAGTCCAGATACTCGACTGCCTTGAGCAGATCCTTCTGCTGATCTTCGGGACAGGCGACGCGAAACTGTCGTCCCATGATCGCGATGTCGAGTCCGGCTGGTTCCTTGCTCATTCGGGGCTCTCCGGAACCTGTTCGAGCAGGGCTTCCAGGCGGACTCGCGCCGATTCCATTTTTTCGCTCAGCCGCTTGTTTTCGCTGCGCATCGAAGCCAGTTGCTGGCGCAGCTCCGAATTATCCTTGCGCAACCGCTGGCACAGTTCCACCAGCTGTCTGATTCGTTCGTCGAGTTCGTCGAGTTCGGCTTGCATGGGCACACTATAGTTTTGAAAATCCTGAAGAGTCAACTGCTAACGAACTTTTTTGAATGTTCTTTGGCATCTTCGGGGCGACGCCTCGCGGGAAAGCCGTGCCGATAGCGTGAAACGCGGCATGCAGTACAATGCCAGCCGCATCGAGGTGCCTCGCCGGAATTCTTGCGGCGGGGTGAAACGGGAAACAGGTCCGAAGCCTGTGCTGCCCCCGCAACGGTAGGCGAGTGTGGGCGCGTCAATCCGGCCACTGTGGCAAGCGCCGCTGCAATGCGGCATCCGCCATGGGAAGGCGACGCGTCAAGTCTCGTGAGCCCGGAAACCGGCCCCGACGCATCCAGGGTGCTTCTGCGTGGGGCAGGCGCCGGAGCATAGGCAGAGTTTTCGGCCGACGCTGTCCGTCTCGATCCCCTCCCGAAGCGCCGCGTCTTCAATCTGCGTGCGGCGGGCATGCGGCACAGGGAGGGCATACGGTGAGAGCAGGTCTTCCAGCGGTCGTTTCGGCCGCCTTTGCATGTACGGTTTGCGGCGCATTCGCGCAATCGCGTGACTTCACAACCGAGCAGGTTGTCGTCACCGGCAGCCGTCTTGCGCAAGAAGCTTCCGCGGCGATCCAGCCCGTGACGGTGATCGATTCCCAGCAGCTCGCGTCCAGCGGGCAACAGACGCTGGGCGAGGTGCTGCAGGCGCTCGGCGGCGTCGAGATGGCGAGCAGCGGCGGCTTCGGACAACCGACGAGCATCTTTATCCGCGGCGCGAACAGCGACCATACTTTAGTGTTGATCGACGGGGTGCGCGTCAACTCGGCCACCACCGGCGCGGCGGCTTTCGAGAACATTCCGGTGAATCAGATCCAGCGCATCGAGATCGTGCCCGGCCCGCTGAGCAGCCTCTATGGCAGCGAGGCGGTCGGCGGCGTCATACAGATCTTCACCAAGAGCGGCAGGGACGCGCCCGCGGCGTCGGTATCCGCAGGCGGCGGCACGTACGACACGCGCTCGATCACCGCCGCCGCGAACGGCGGTAGCGCGACGACCGATTTCGGTTTCACCGGCGGTTACCTGGAATCGCGCGGATTCGACGCCACCACGCCTTCCAGCGGCTTCAATAATCCGGACCGCGACGGCTACCGGAACAGGAATTTTTCGGCGCGGTTCGCGCATCGTTTCGACGCCGACAACGAGATCGGGCTCACCGCGCTCCAGAGCCAGGGCAGCACGCACTTCGATACCGGTCCGGGCTTCGACGACGTGAACGACCAGACCATCAGCGTCTTCTCCGCGTACACGCGCAACCAGTTCGCCTCCTGGTGGCAGAGCCAGTTCCGGGCCGCGCAATCGCAGGACAAGCAGGTGATCAGCGGCCAGTTTCCGGGATTCGTGGAGAGCACGCAGCCGCAGCTGACGTGGCAGAACGATTTCCAGCTGCCGGTTGGCACGATCATCGCCGGCGCGGAGTATCTGGAGCAGAAGGTCGCCGCCAATCCGGTATTCGCGGTCACGAGCCGCGAAATCGACTCGGCGTTTGCCGGATACCAGGGGGAATACGGACGAAATGCATGGCAGTTCAACCTCCGCCAGGACGACAACAGCCAGTTCGGCGATCACGTGACCTGGTCGGCAAACTACGCATTTCGCCTGACGCAGAATCTGCGCTTGAGAGGCGGAGCGGGCACCGCGTTTCACGCGCCCACCTTCAACGACCTTTACAGCCCGTTCGGCGCCAACCCGGATCTTCGTCCGGAGAGCTCGCGCAGCCGCCAGGCCGGACTGGATTATGCGAGCGGCGCACAGCGCGCCGGCGTGACCTATTTCGAGAACAGGATCCACGACCTGATCGTGCTTGGACCGGCCCCCGCCTTCATCCCGTTCAATACCGGCAGCGCCCGTATCACCGGCACCGAGCTCTATTACCAGTTGAGCTTCGAGGAATTGCAGTTGCGCGCCAACGCGACTTTCCAGAACCCGGTCGACCAACAGACAGGCATGCTGCTGCAGCGGCGGGCGCAGCAATTCGGCGGCGTCTCCGCCATGAGGAACGCGGGGGCGTGGAACTACGGAGCCGAGTTCGTCGGCAGCGGCCGGCGGTTCGATTCGACGAATCAGGATCCCGCCACCCGCATGGCGGGTTATGGCCTGGTGAACCTGTTCGCGAGCTACCGCATCGACGCCAGATGGTCGGTCAGCGGGCGCTGGAACAACGTCTTCGACCGCGGCTACGTGCTCGAACAGGGGTTCAATACGCCGGGCAGCAACGTCTTTGCCTCGATCCAGTACGAAATACGGTGAGGCCGCGGCTTTCGCCTTTGATTCGGCGGGCGCTTTTGCTATCGTGGGCGGGATGAAACCGATGTCCAGCGCGCGCCTGTACCTGCGCCTCCTGCGCTATGTCCGCCCCTATGTCGCCGTCTTCGCGCTCTCGATTCTCGGCATGCTGATCAGCGCCGGGACCGAGGTGGCGTTGCCCGCGGCGGTGAAGCCCTTCGTGGACGGCACGTTCGTGCACAAGGATCCGGTATTCATCAGGTGGGTGCCGGCGCTGCTGATCGTCCTGTTCTTCCTGCGCGGGCTGGGCGGCTTCCTCGGGCAGTACGCGAGCTCCTGGGTCGGCAACAAAGTGGTAATGGACCTGCGGCAGGCGATGTTCCGGCGCATGCTGGCGCTGCCGCTGGGCT
Organism: Burkholderiales bacterium; assembly: GCA_035651315.1. Lineage (GTDB taxonomy): Bacteria > Pseudomonadota > Gammaproteobacteria > Burkholderiales > Eutrophovitaceae > DASRFY01. The sequence continues at coordinate 3,367 of DASRFY010000037.1, read as the reverse complement.
TCTTCCACGACCATGCGAGCGGCAACCTGATGTCGCGTTTCACGTTCGACGTCTCGCAGGTCACCACGGCTGCGACGCAGGTCGTCACCGTGCTGGTCAAGGATTCGCTGACGCTCGTCGGCCTGCTCGCCTACCTGCTCTACCTCAACTGGAAGCTCACGCTCATCTCGCTGGTCATGGTGCCGCCGATCGCTCTCGTGGTCCGCGTGTTCAATATCCGCCTGCGCAACGCGAGCCGGGCGACCCAGCGTGCAATGGGCGACCTGACCCAGGTGGTGCAGGAGGCGATCGACTGCAACAAGGTGGTGAAGATCTTCGGCGGCCAGGATTACGAGATACAGCGTTTCCACGACACCGCCAACTGCCTGCGCGGCTACAACATGAGGCAGACCATTGCGGCCGCGGCCAACGTGCCGATCGTACAAATGCTCGGCGCGATCGCCACCGCCGTGGTGGTGTACTACGCGACGCTGCAGGCCGAGCAGGACACGACCACGGTCGGCGGGTTCATGTCCTTCCTCGCCGCAATGCTGATGCTGACCGCGCCGCTCAAGCGTCTGACCGGGGTGGCCGAACACCTGCAACGCGGCCTCGCCGCCGCCGAGAGCGTGTTCGCGCTGGTCGACGAGCAGCCGGAAAGGGACGCCGGCACGGTCCGGCTCGGGCGCGCGCGGGGGGAGATCCGCTTCGAAAACGTGAGCTTCAGCTATCCGCGCGCCAATCGTCCGGCGCTCCTTAACGTCGACCTCGACATCCGGGCCGGGGAAATGGTCGCGCTCGTCGGCTCCTCCGGCGGCGGGAAGACCACCTTTGCCAACATGGTGCCGCGCTTCTACCGACCGACCAGCGGGCGCATCCTGATCGACGGCTGCGATCTGGATTCGCTGACGCTGGAAAGCCTGCGCGCCAACATCGCTTTGGTGAGCCAGGAAGTCGCGCTGTTCAACGATACGGTTGCCAATAACATCGCCTACGGCGTGAAGGCGGGCACCAGCCGCGCGGCCATCGAGCGCGCCGCGCGGGCGGCGCACGCGCTCGATTTCATTCGCGCCATGCCGAACGGATTCGACACCCTGATCGGGGAGAACGGCGTGCGCCTGTCGGGGGGGCAGCGCCAGCGCATCGCGATCGCCCGCACGGTGCTGAAGGATGCGCCGATCCTGGTTCTCGACGAAGCGACCTCGGCGCTGGATTCGGAGTCGGAGAAGCAGGTGCAGGCCGCGCTGGACGAGCTGATGCGCGATCGCACCACCATCGTCGTCGCGCACCGCCTCTCCACCATCGAGAAGGCGCACCGCATCGTGGTCCTAGACCAGGGCCGCATCGCCGAGGTGGGCACGCACGCCGCGCTGCTGGCGAAGGACGGCGCCTATGCGCGACTGTACAACATCCAGTTCGCGCTCGGCGCCGCAACAGTACCCGCCTCGCCTTCGCCGACCCTGGCCTGAGTCGCGAGCATTGCCCTGCCTCCTGGCGGCCGCTGGCCGGCTAGTGCGCCTTTTCCCAATTCGAACCCACGCCGACATCGACCACCAGCGGCACATCCAGCTTCGCCACGCCGGACATCAGCGCCGGCACCTCCCATCTCACCGCTTCGAGCTCCGCTTCCGGCACTTCGAACACCAGCTCGTCGTGCACCTGCATGATGAGGCGCGTCGCGAGCCTGAGCCTGGCGATCCGTTCGTGCACGGCGATCATCGCCAGCTTGATCAGGTCGGCCGCAGTGCCCTGCATGGGTGCGTTGATGGCGGCGCGCTCGGCGCCCTGACGCCGGCTCTGGTTCGAGGCCTTGATGTCGACGAGGTGGAGCCGGCGGCCGAATGCGGTCTCGACATAGCCCAAATTGCGCGCCGATTCCCGCGTGCGCTGCATGTAGTCGGCCACCCCCGGATAACGCGAGAAGTAGCGATCCATGTATTGCTGCGCGGCGGCGCGCTCGATGCCGAGCTGGGAGGCAAGACCGAACGGCGACATGCCGTAGATCAGTCCGAAGTTGATCACCTTTGCGTAACGCCGTTGTTCGCTCGTAACCGCGGCGGCGTCCACGCCGAAGATCTCGGAAGCCGTGTGGCGGTGCACGTCTTCTCCCGCGGCGAACGCCTTGAGCAGGTTCGCGTCCCGTGACAGGTGCGCCATGATGCGCAACTCGATCTGCGAATAGTCCGCCGAGAGGATATGGCTTCCCGGCGGCGCGACGAAGGCCTCGCGGATGCGCCTGCCCTCAGGCGTGCGCACCGGAATGTTCTGCAGGTTTGGATCGCTGCTCGCAAGCCGCCCGGTCACCGCGACCGCCTGGGAATAATTGGTATGCACGCGGCCGGTCGCCGGATTCACCATCTTCGGCAGCTTGTCGGTATAGGTGGACTTCAGTTTCGACAGACCCCGGTAGTCGAGGATGAGCCGGGCGAGCGGGTGATCCAGCGCGAGTTGCTGCAGCACGTCCTCGTCGGTCGAGGGCTGGCCGCTCGGCGTCTTCTTGACGACCGGCAGGCCCTTGCGCTCGAACAGGATCTCCTGCAGCTGCCTCGGCGAATTGAGATTGAAAGGCTGCCCGGCCTCCTGGTGGATGGCTCGTTCGAGTTCGGCCATCTTCGCTCCCAGCTCGGCGCTCTGCGCCTCCAGCGCCGCGGTGTCGAGCAGCACGCCGGCGCGCTCCATCGAAAACAGCACCGCCAGCACCGGCACCTCGATGTCGCGGTAAACGCGCAGCAGCCTTTCGTCCCTGGCGACCTCGGGGTACATGGCGTGGTGCAGCTGCAAGGTCACGTCCGCGTCCTCCGCCGAATATTCGGTAGCGCGGGAGACGTCGACCTGCTCGAAGGCAATGCGCGCGGCGCCCTTCCCGGTGACGTCGTCGTAGGTGATGGTCTTGACGTCGAGATGGCGCAGCGCGAGATCATCCATGTCGTGCGGGCGATGGCTTTCCAGCACGTATGACTGCAGCAGCGTGTCGTGCGCCACGCCCCGCAGGCGCAGGCCGTGGTTGGCGAGCACGTGCATGTCGTACTTCAGATTCTGGCCGACCTTCGGCCGCGAAGCGTCCTCCAGCCAGGGCCTGAGCTTCGCCAGCACCGCGTCTCGCGAAAGCTGCTCAGGCGCGCCGGGGTACGAGTGTGCAACGGGGATGTAGGCCGCGTGTCCCGGCTCGGCGCACAGGGAAAGGCCGACCAGCCGCGCCGCCATCTGGTCGAGGCTGGTCGTCTCGGTGTCGACCGAGACGAGAGCGGCCTGCGAGATGCGCGCGAGCCACTGGTCGAGCTGCGCGCTCGTCAATACGGTTTCGTAGCGCCGCGCCGGCGAGGCCCCGGGCGCCAGGCGCGGGGCCGCAGGCGAGGACGAAAAGTCTTCGTTCCTCGTTGCCTCGAGT
>DASRFY010000036.1:0-6498 GCA_035651315.1 Burkholderiales bacterium | reverse complement strand
CGATGGCCACGCTGGTCGCGCTCTCCGCAGCGATGCACGACAAGTGCGGCGCGGATTTTCGCAGGACCGGATTGCAGTCGCTGCCCAGGCCGCTGGCGATGTACACCTCCGAGGAGGCGCATCGCTGCGTGGAGAAGGACGCGGCGATTCTCGGGCTGGGCCTGGACAACGTGCGCAAGATCCCGGTGGACGCGGATTTCCGCATGCGCATCGATGCTCTGGAGGAAGCGGTGCGCGAAGACCGCAGGGCGGGAAAGGAGCCGTTCTGCGTGGTCGCGGCGGGTGGGACGATCAACACCGGTGCAATCGATCCGATGGACGCCATCGCCGATTTCTGCGCGCGAGAGGACCTCTGGCTGCACGTCGACGGCGCCTATGGCGCGCTGTTCGTGCTGAGCGACAGGACACGCGACCTGCTGCGCCCCTGCGGGCGCGCCGATTCGATCGCGCTCGATCCGCACAAGCTGCTGTTCGCGCCGCTCGAGGCAGGGTGCCTGATCGTGCGCGACCGCGAGAAACTGCGCCGCGCGTTCCGCTTCAGCTCGTCGTATCTCACCAAGGGCGAAGATGACCCGCTGACCGATTACATGGATTACGGCCCGCAACTGTCGCGCAGCTTCAAAGCGTTCAAGGTGTGGTGCGCGCTGCAGGCGTTCGGCGTCGATGCCTTCGCCCGCGCCGTCGATCACATGCTGGACATGGCGCGTTACCTGGGCGAGCGGCTCGCCGCCCGGCCGATGTTCGAGCCGATGGCGCCGGTCACGCTGAGCGCCGTTTGCTTTCGGCTGAAAGACGGCGACGACGCGGCGAATCAACGCCTGCTGCAGCGGATCATCGACGAGGGCACCGCGCTGCTCGGCCCGGTCGCGATCCGCGGCAAGTTCGCCCTGCGCGCCTGCGTCACCAATTATCGTACGACGCGCGATGACATCGACTTCGTCGTCGAGCGGCTGGCGAGCCTGGCCCGCAAGACTTGAGAGCCACGGGGGCGAACCTACCCAAGGCATTGCACGATACGTCTTGGAAAAGCTGTGCGCCCCTTTGTTTCCGGCCTTGTTCTGGTCGATACTTACCGCCTCCACACGCGTCTTTCCGTGGATGGTCCGACCCTGGGGCTGGCCGACGGCGTCGCTACGCTCCCCGGCGGCAGGTTGGCGCGTGATGCCTGATGGAAGGAGTCTCCTATGAAGCCACGGATCACTCTTATCACGATCTGCGTGGATGATCTGGAAAGGTCGCTCCGGTTCTATCGGGATGGCCTTGGATTGAAGACGGATGGCATCGTGGGCAAGGAATTCGAGCATGGGGCGGTGGCCTTCTTCGAGTTGCAGGCAGGCCTCAAGCTTGCAATCTGGCCGCGCAAGAGCCTTGCCCACGATTCGGGCCTGCCATTGGGCAAACCGAGCGCGACCGAATTCGCGCTCGGGCATAACGTCGCTTCGAAGGCCGAGGTGGATGCGGTCATGGAGCAGGCAAGCAAGGCGGGCGCGGTCATCGTAAAGCCGGCCCGGGATACTTTTTGGGGCGGCTACGCAGGCTACTTTCAGGACCCGGACCGACACCTGTGGGAGGTCGCATGGAATCCCCAATGGTCCGCTCCGGAGTAAGGCAGAACATCTCGTTGCGGGCGGGCGGTCCCGTCGGGCCGCGGCCTGAATTTGAACGTTAAGTCAGCCGTCACCGTTGCGTATGCGAACCCTCAGCCATCTTTTCGAGAACAATAGAATTTGGGCCGAGCGCATCCGGAAGCAAGATCCGGATTTCTTCCCCAGGCTTTCACGGCAGCAGTCGCCGGACTATTTGTGGATCGGCTGTTCCGACAGCCGGGTGCCCGCGAACGAGATCGTCGGGCTCCTGCCCGGAGAACTGTTCGTCCACCGGAATATCGCCAATCTCGTCGTGCATACCGACCTCAACTGTCTGTCGGTCATGCAGTTCGCGGTGGACATCCTGAAAGTGCGCCACATCATCGTCTGCGGACACTACGGGTGCAGCGGCGTGCGGGCCGCGCTGCGGCGCGACCGGATCGGCTTGAGCGACAATTGGCTGCGCCATGTCGAAGACGTGAGAGAGAAGCACCGGAAGCAGCTGGCGAGCGCGGGTCGCGAATCCGAAGCTCTCGACCGTCTCTGCGAGCTGAACGTCATCGAGCAGGTGGCCAACGTCTGCCAGACGACGATTGTCCGCGACGCATGGGAGCGCGGCCAGGAACTGGCGGTGCACGGCTGGATTTACGGGTTACGAGACGGGCTGCTGCGAGACTTGAACATGACCATTACCGCTTTTCACGAGACCCTGCCGGCTTATCAGGCGTCGATTTCCGCCTTGGCGCTATTCACCGCAGGGGAGAGAGTCAAACCATGATACGAGCGATGCAGTGTCGTCCGGTCATGACGGACGGGCGAGTACGACATTGCGAGGGGGTGTGCCATGGCTACGCAGGAGAAACCGGTCGATGTCGAGCAGGTCGCATGCGAGATCTGCCTGAGGGAAGTGCCGAAATCCGAAGCGATGGTTGCAGAGGCAGAGGATTACTTCGTCTATTTCTGCGGCCTCGAGTGCTACGCAAAATGGACGAGTCACAAGGAAGAGCCCGATCAACAGGGCGGAACCACGGAAGGATGACCGACTGCCGGTCGCGATGAATCGAACCGTTGGGCAGTTTTCAGATCGCAGGCGAGGTGTTGAGCATGTCGGATCCACGGGTGTTCTTCGCGGCAGAGCGCACGCTCCTGGCGTGGCTCCGATCCGGACTCACGGTGATGGCGCTCGGCTTCGTCGTCGCGAGGTTCGGCCTGTTTCTGACCCTGCTCTCCGCTTCGGCCGCCGTGCCCGGAGCCAGAATTCATTCCCACTGGCCTTCGAGCGCGCTCGGCATCAGCCTCGTGGTCCTGGGCTCGGCGACCATTCTGGGCGCACTGTATAACCATCGAATCTACGTGCGGTTGCTGCCGTCGGAGGATGTTCCCGAACTGCCGATCCGATGGCTGACGCCGTTTCTGTCGCTGTCGGTGGCGATCGTGGGCTTTCTCCTGGCAGGGTATCTGGCGCTGGCGTGATCTCGGCCAGTGGTCCTTCCACCGAGGACCTCGGACCGGGCATGCCTGCGTGCGCTGCCCGATCGGGTCGTAGCCTTACTGCGGCTCGACGAGCAAGGGCACCACGTGCTCTCGAAAATAGGCCGGCGACTTTGCGCCCCAGTGCTTCTCGCGCAGCACGCCGTCGCGCCCGATGAGGAAAGTCTTCGGCGTCGGATAGCGGCGCGCGAAGCCGTTTTCCGTAAGCTCGTCGGCCATCGTGCCTTTGAGGCCGTAGATGCCGAGCATGCGCTCGACGCGCGCGCGGTCCTCGAGCGGATCCACTCCCACCACGATCACCTCGAAGCCGCGGTCGCGGTTCTGCTCGTAGAAGGTTTCGACGTTTCCGATCTCGTACGCGCAGAACTTGCAGTAGCTCGAATAGAAATTGACCAGCACCACCTTGCCTCGCAGCGCGGCGAGATCCAGCGGAGTGCCGTCGAACAAAGTGCCTTTCAGGGCTGGGGCGGGCGCACCGACAGTCGGCACGGAGAATGTCTTGTCACCGCAAGCACGCGCATTGCTGTTGTCCGCGGAATTTGGCGTCGGCGCGCCATCGCCCGCTCCGGGGTCGCATCCATCCACGGGACGGACGGAACCTGCTCCGCCCTGCGCGGGCGCGCTGACGCGCGGGGTGCCCGCGCAGTCGGGCGATGCGCGAACGGCGGCGGGGTCGCATCCATTCGTGACCCGGATGGAGTCTGCACTGTCCTGCGCGGGCGCGCCGACCCCGGGGGCCGCCGGGCCGGCGCACGGCAGGGCCGCAAGAACCAGAAGGGCGAAAATCCGCCATCTTTTGACCATGATCAGAAGCGGGCGTTGAACTTCGAAGCCTAATTACACTACCGTAATAGGAGCCATGCCAGCATCAAGGTTGCGCGCAGAGAGGTCGAAATGCTGTCCCTGGAAGACTGTATCGCACTGTCGGAGCTTACCGAAGAGGAGATCGAGGCCATCGCCCAGCACGAACACATTCCGGAGATGGCCGCGACCGAGATGGGAAACTATCTCATCCATACGGCGACCGGCGAGATCCGGCTGCGGGCGATCATCGTCGACGACATTCAAACGGCCCTGAGTCGCGGAGACCTGCAGCGCGCGCTGGCGCTGAAGCTGGTGTGCAAGCACTATCTCGAGCAGCACCCGGTCGCGGAGCGGCGCACCCATCCGCGCAACGACACCGGCAAGGCTTGAACATCCGGCGCCGGCCTGCGCGCCGCGACGCGGGCCGGTATAGTTCGTCTGTCGGCACTTCCGGAAACCAGCGCAGCGATGGCAGAGGAAAACAAGGACATCACCGCGGACGCCCAGGTGGCACGCATTTTCGAATGGCGGCGCGGGTTCAACACCATCCATCTCATCGACCTCGGCGTGAAACTCGGGCTGTTTCGCGCGCTTGCCGAAGCGCCGGGTCAGACGGGCAGCGCGCTCGCCGCGCGCCTTGGCCTGCACGCCCGCTACGTGGAGATCTGGTGCAAGACCGCTTACGGACAGGCGCTGCTCGAGGCGGACGATGCCGGACGCTACCGCCTCGCGCCGCACTTCGACTCCATCCTCGCCAACCCGATGCATCCGCGCTACCTCGGCGGCTACGTGCGGCTCGGCACCGAGGTGGCCGCGGAGGACTTCCGGCGCCTGACGGAAGCTTTCCGCTCCGGAGCGGTCCAGCCGTTCCAGGGGCGGGGCGACCATTTCGCGCAGGCCATCGCGGAATCGACGCTCGGCTTGCAGGTGGTAACCGCGAAGAAGATCCTCCCCGGCCTCGAGGGGCTGTCCACCCGGCTGGAGGCGGGCGGCGCGATCCTGGAAGTGGGCTGCGGCACGGGAAACTTCCTGCTGCAGGCGGCGAAGGCGTTTCCGAATGCGCGCTGCGTGGGCGTGGACATCGACGACGCGAGCCTCGCGCAGGCGCGCGCGAAGGTGGCGAAAGCAGGGCTGTCGGAGCGCGTGGAGGTGCACAAGGAGAAGGTCGAGGAAGCCACGGGCAAGTTCGACGCCTGCGTGATGATCGAGGTGCTGCACGAAATCGCCCCGCAACTGCGTCCCCCAGTGGTCGGCGCCGCCGCGCGCTCGCTCGCGCAAGGCGGATGGATGGTGATCGTGGACGAGACCTATCCCTCGACGCTGCAGGAGGCGCGGGCGCCGGAGTTTCGTTTTCCGCTGCAGACGGGATTCGAGGAAATGCTGTGGGGAAACGTCGTTCCCACGCGCGAAGAGCAGGAAAGCCTGCTGCGCGGCGCGGGGCTTCGCGGCGAGATCCGCCGCGAGCTGATCGGCGAGGGATTCACCGTTCTGACGGTCCGGCGCTGATCTTCCGGGCCGCGACGTCGTGGTGCAAATCCTTCGCCAGCCGACCGTTCACGCGTTCATAGGCGCCACGCTTTGCGGGGTCCTCGCGGGCATCGTGCTCGCCGACGACGCGATGGAGGAGATCAACAAGTACCGGGACATGCTCAAGGACGACAATCCGGCGGAGTTGATCGCGATGCAGGGCGAGGATCTGTGGAAGACGCCGCGAGGCCCGCGCAATGCGACGCTCCAGAACTGCGACCTCGGTCTCGGGCCGGGCGTGGTCAAAGGCGCCTATGCGCGGCTGCCGCGCTATTTTGCCGACACCGGCAAGGTGCAGGACCTGGAGTCGCGGCTCGTCACCTGCATGGTGCAACTGCAGGGGCTGACCCGCGAGGAAGCCGTGAAGGGCTGGTACGAACCCGGTTCGGCGCTGGAGTCGCTGCTGACCTACGTGGCCGCCCAGTCGAAAGGCGAGAAGATCGACGTGCCGGCGGCGCACCCGAAGGAGGCGGCGCTGTACTCGATCGGCGAGGCATTCTTCTGGCACCGCTCCGGGCCGCTCGATTTCGGCTGCTCCACCTGCCACTCGCACGACAACCGGCGCATCCGCCTGCAGGAGGTGCCGAATCTCACCACCGCGCAGGGCGCGCGAGAGGCGGTGGCGCAGTGGCCAGCGTATCGGGTGTCGCAGGGCGCGGTCTGGGGCATGGAGCGGCGCTTGCTCGACTGCATCCGCCAGATGCGCTACCCCGAGGCGGACTTCCTGTCCGACGCCATCGTCGCGCTCGAGGTGTACATGCAGAAGAACGCGAGCGGTGCGGTGCTGGATGTGCCGGGCATCAAGCGCTGAGGAGGTCCGCGTGCGCAACCTGATGTTGGCCCTGATTCTCGCCTGGCCGGGTATCCCGGTACTTGCGGGCGACCTGCCGAACGCGGCACTGGAGCGCACGCTGCGCGAATCGTTCACCGGCGCGACGGCGCAACAATGGAAAGAGCGCCTCGCGCAGGACGAGGTGCAGCGTCTGTGCAGCATCCACCGCAACAGCCCGCCGCCGGAAATCGCGCAACGCATCGCCTCGCTGTCGCAGCGAGGTTTCAAGTATCCCGCCGACGGCAAGCTGATGGGCGA
>DASRFY010000035.1:0-10257 GCA_035651315.1 Burkholderiales bacterium | reverse complement strand
GAGTCGCTGCTCGAGGCGAGCCTGTTCATCGAGACCATCGAGCGCCGGCAGGGGCTGAAGATCGCCTGCCCCGAGGAGATCGCCTGGCACAAGGGATGGATCGGCGACGCGCAGCTCGAGGCGCTCGCCGCGCCGCTGAAGAACAGCGGGTATGGGAGCTATCTGCTGTCGCTGCTCGGCGCGGCGCGGGGCGGGCTGTCGTGAAGGTCACGCCGACGCGGCTGCCCGACGTGCTGCTGATCGAGCCGCAAATGTTCGGCGACGACCGCGGCTTTTTCTTCGAGAGCTGGAACGAGCGCGCCTTCGCCACGGTGGGTATCGCGGCGCGGTTCGTGCAGGACAACCACTCGCGCTCCATGCGCGGCGTGATCCGGGGTCTGCACTACCAGATCGAGCAGTCGCAAGGAAAGCTCGTGCGCGCGGCGTCCGGAGAGATCTTCGACGTGGCAGTCGACCTGCGCCGGTCGTCCCCGACCTTCGGCCGGTGGGCCGGCGTGCGGCTGTCGGCCGAGAATCGGGCCATGGCATGGATCCCGCCGGGCTTCGCGCACGGCTTCGCGGTCCTGAGCGAGAACGCCGACGTGCTGTACAAGGTCACCGACTATTACGCCCCGGGGCACGAGCGCACCATCCTTTGGAACGATCCGGACATCGGGATCGATTGGCCGCTCTCCGGCCCGCCGATTGTCTCGGTCAAGGACGCGATGGGGCGGCCGCTGGCGCAGGCGGAGGCGTATCCCTGACGTCCCCGCGCCGCGCGGGCGGCGCCAGAATTTCGCGCCGTTAAACAACCGGCGTCCGGGACGGAAGCATTCGGTTGCGCATGGGCCCGCCGTCGCATTTTTTCCCGACACCGCCGAGCCTCAAGGCGCTGGTTTCCGGCGGCGCGCTGACCCTCCTATGCGATAATTGCCGGCTCAGGGAATCACGACAGAAAAAGGATAGGCGTGACGGTAAAGAGCCAGCTTATCGGCAAGCTGAACGACCGCAGCGCGTTGATCGGCATTCTGGGCCTGGGGTATGTCGGCTTGCCCCTCGCCCTGCGCTTCACCGAAGTCGGATACCGCGTCATCGGTCTCGACATCGACTCAGCCAAGACGTCGGCGCTCAACGAGGGACGCAGCTACATCAAGCACATCGCGTCGGAGTCGGTCGCGCGCGCGGTGCGCTCCGGCTTCCAGGCGTCGACGGATTTCGCGAAGTGCCGCGACGCGGACGCGCTCATCATCTGCGTGCCGACGCCGCTCAACCAGTATCGCGAGCCCGATCTCAGCTTCGTGATCGGCACGACCGAGTCCATCGTGCCGCACCTGCGCCGCGGTCAGGTGGTCTCGCTCGAGAGCACGACCTATCCGGGGACGACCGACGAGGAGCTGCGGCCCCGCATCGAGGCGCGCGGTCTTCGCATCGGCGAGGACGTGTTCCTGTGCTTCTCGCCCGAGCGCGAGGATCCCGGCAATCCGAGCTTCGTCACCCAGACGATTCCCAAGGTCTGCGGCGGCACGACGCCGGAATGCCTCGAGGCGGGGCTCGCCCTGTATGGGCAGGTGATCGGCAAGGTGGTGCCGGTAAGCTCTACGCGCGTCGCCGAGATGACCAAGCTGCTCGAGAACATCCACCGGGCGGTCAACATCGGCCTCGTGAACGAGATGAAGGTCATCTGCGACCGCATGGATATCGACGTCCACGAGGTGATCCGCGCCGCGGCGACCAAGCCGTTCGGCTTCGTGCCGTATTGGCCGGGGCCGGGCCTCGGCGGCCATTGCATTCCCATCGACCCGTTCTATCTCACGTGGAAGGCGCGCGAGTACGGGCTGCACACGCGCTTCATCGAGCTCGCGGGCGAGATCAACAGCGGCATGCCGCACTGGGTCGTGCACAAGGTGGTCGCGGCGCTCAACGACCGCGGCAAGGCGCTGAAGGGGACGCGCTGCCTGCTGCTGGGCATCGCGTACAAGAAGAACGTCGACGATATGCGCGAGTCGCCCTCGGTGGAGCTGATGGAGCTGCTCTCGGCGAAGGGGGCGAGCGTCGAGTACTCGGATCCGCACGTTCCCACCTTTCCGCGGATGCGCAAGCACCATTTCGACCTGCGAAGCGTCGAGCTCACGCCGGAGCGCGTCCGGAGCTATGATTTCGTGCTGGTCGCGACCAATCACGACGCATTCGACTACAAGATGATCAAGGCGAACGCCAGGCTCATCGTCGACACGCGCGGCGTCTTCCTCGAGCCCGCCGAGAACGTGGTGAAGGCGTAGCCATGCGCCACATGCGGCCGCCGATCCTGAACCGGAAGGTGCGCTTCGCCCTGGTCGGCTGCGGCCGGATCTCGCAGAGCCACCTGAACGCGATCGCCAAGCACTCCGGCCGCGCCGAGCTGGTCGGCGTGTGCGATATCGAGGAGGCGGCGCTCAAGCGCGTCGCCGTGGAAACGAAGGCGAAGCCCTACTCCCGGCTCGAGGCGCTGCTCGAGGACTGCCCCGCGGACATCGTCGTTCTCGCGACGCCGAGCGGGCTGCACGCCCAGCAGGCGATCCTGGTTGCGGAGTCGGGCCGGCACGTCATGACCGAGAAGCCGATGGCCACGCGCTGGCAGGACGCCAAGGAGATGGTCGCCGCGTGCGACGCTGCCGGAGTTCACCTGTTCGTCGTCAAGCAGAACCGCCGCAATCCCACGCTGCAGCTGCTCAAGCGCGCCATCGAGGCGAACCGCTTCGGCCGCATCTACATGGTCAACGTCAACGTATTCTGGACGCGGCCGCAGGAGTACTACGACAGCGGCAAGTGGCGCGGCACCTGGGAGTTCGACGGCGGTGCGTTCATGAACCAGGCGAGCCACTACGTGGACCTGCTCGAATGGTTGATCGGGCCGGTCGAGAGCGTGCAGGCGTACATCGCGACGCTCGCGCGGCGCATCCAGGTCGAGGACACCGGCGTGCTGAGCCTGCGCTGGCGCTCTGGCGCGCTCGGCTCGATGGCCGTCACCATGCTGACCTACCCCAAGAACCTCGAAGGCTCGATCACCGTGATCGGCGAGAACGGCACGGTGCGCGTGGGCGGCGTCGCGGTGAACAAGATCGAGCACTGGGAGTTCGCCGACTCAAGCCCGGACGACGCCAAGGCGAAGGACGCGAGCTATCAGACCACCTCGGTCTACGGGATCGGCCATCCCCTCTACTACGAGAACGTCATCCGGACGCTGTGCGGGGAGGCCGAGCCCGACACCGACGGGCGTGAAGGACTGAAGACGCTCGAGCTGCTGATCGCCACGTACTTGTCCGCCCGGGACGGCCGCCGGGTCTCGCTGCCGCTCGACTACTGAGCCATGCCCTACAGCGCGCATCCCACGGCGATCATCGACGCGGGCGCCCACATCGGCGACGACACGCGCATCTGGCACTGGGTGCACGTCTCCGGCGGCGCCACGATTGGTCGCGGGTGCTCCCTCGGTCAGAACGTCTTCGTGGGCAACCGCGTCGTCATCGGGGACAACGTCAAGATACAGAACAACGTATCGGTCTACGACGAAGTGACGCTCGAGGACGACGTGTTCTGCGGGCCGAGCATGGTATTCACGAACGTCTACAATCCACGCTCGGCGGTGCCGCGCAAGGACGAGTATCGCCGCACGCTGGTGAAGCGCGGCGCGACGCTGGGGGCAAACTGCACGATCGTGTGCGGGGTGACGATCGGGGCGTATGGCTTCGTCGGGGCGGGCGCCGTCGTGAACCGTGACGTGCCGGACTTCGCGCTGATGCTCGGCGTGCCGGCGCGTCAGGCGGGGTGGATGAGCCGGCATGGGGAGCGGCTGGAGCTGCCGCTCGAAGGCGCCGGAGAGACGACTTGCCCGCATACCGGAGACCGCTATCGGCTGACCGGGAACACGCTGAGCCTGAAATAGCCGCCGCCCCGCGGGCGTTTCGTTTGACGCTCACCGCGAAACGGGGTCTAATCACCGGCGTTCAGTCATTGAACGCACTCATGCTCGACGACGATACCCGATACAGGCTGCTCAAACGCCTACAGGAGAACCCCGAGATATCGCAACGGCAGCTGGCCGGCGAGCTCGGGGTGAGCGTGGGCAAGGTGAACTTCTGCTTGCGTGCGCTGCTCGACAAGGGGCTGGTCAAGGTCAGGAATTTCCGGGACAGCCGCAACAAGCTCGCGTACGCGTACTACTTGACGCCGAAGGGGGCGCGCGAGAAGGTGCGCGCGACCTCGGGCTTCCTGATGCGCAAGCTCGAAGAGTACGAGGGCCTGCAGCGCCAGATCGACGACTTGAGGCGCGAGGTGCAAGCTGAAGCTCAATATCCGAACAAGCGAGCAAATTGATGCAATTCACCGATCTGAAGACTCAATACACTGCGCTGCGACAGTCCATCAACACGCGCATCCAGCGCGTGCTCGATCATGGACAGTACATCATGGGTCCCGAAGTGCGCGAGCTGGAAGAGCGGCTGGAGGCCTACGTCGGCGCCAGGCATTGTGTGACGGTGGCCTCGGGCACCGAAGCGTTACTGATCGCCCTGATGGCGCTCGATGTTGGACCGGGCGATGAAGTGCTCACCACACCGTTCACATTCGTCGCGACCGCCGAGGTGATCGTCCTGCTCGGCGCGAAGCCGGTCTTCGTCGACGTCGAAGAGAGCACCGCGAACATCGACGCCTCGCGCATAGAGCCGGCCATCACGCCGCGCACGAAGGCCGTCATACCCGTTTCCCTCTATGGGCAGCCTGCGGACATGGACGAAATCAACGCCGTCGCTACCCGCCATGGCATCCCCGTAATCGAGGACGCGGCTCAGAGCTTCGGCGCCACCTATGGCGGACGGAAGAGCGGAAACCTCTCGACGATCGGCTGCACAAGCTTCTTTCCGTCGAAACCGCTGGGGTGCTACGGTGACGGCGGCGCATTGTTCACCAACGACGATGCCCTTGCACAGGCCATGCGCGAGATCCGCGTTCACGGCCAGAGCGGCCGCTACCGGCATACTCGGGTCGGGGTCGGCGGCCGCATGGACACGTTGCAGTGCGCCGTCGTGCTCGCCAAGCTGGATCGTCTCGACTGGGAACTCGAACGGCGCATCGCGCTCGGCGAAAGCTACGCCAGGCTGCTTGCGCCGCTCGCACCGCGGGTGCGCACCATAAGAATCAAGCCGGGCCGTACCAGTGTCTACGGTCAGTTCACCGTGCGCAGTTCCGAGCGCGCGCGGCTGCAGGATCAGCTCAAGGCGAAAGGCGTGCCGACCGCGGTGCACTATCCGCTGCCCTTGCACCAGCAACCCGCATACGCGGACCCCTGCGCCGGCCAATCGTTCCCGATCGCGGAAGCACTCGCGCGCGAGGTGGTCAGCCTGCCGATGAGCGGCGATCTCAGCGACGCCGATCAGCGTCTGGTTGTGAATGCCGTCGAAGAATCCTTGAGGGTCATGGCCTGACCATGGACATACGCGGAAAGAACCTGCTGGTCATCGGCGGCGCCGGGCTCATCGGGTCGCACTGCGTGGACGAATTGACGAAGGAAGACGTCGCCAGAATCCGCGTGTACGACAACTTCGTCCGCGGCACTCACGAGAATCTCGCGGCCGCGCTCCGGGATCCGCGGGTCGAGATCTTCGAAGCGGGCGGGGATATTTGCCAGAGCGATATCCTCGGCACCGCGATGAAGGGAATCGACGGCGTTTTCCATCTTGCCGCGCTGTGGCTGCTCCAATGCCACGAGTACCCGCGCGCCGCGTTCGATGTCAACGTGCGGGGCACGTTCAACGTGCTCGAGGCCTGCGTCGCGAACGGCGTGCAGCGCCTTGTCTACTCATCCTCCGCCTCGGTCTACGGCGATGCCGTCGAAGAGCCGATGACCGAAGATCATCCGTTCAACAACAAAAATTTCTACGGCGCGACGAAGATCTGCGGCGAAGCCATGGCGCGCGCCTACCATCATCGCTACGGCATGGACTATGTGGGGCTGCGCTACATGAACGTGTACGGCCCGCGACAGGATTACAAGGGTGCGTATATCGCCGTGATCATGAAGATGCTGGACGCGATCGACCGGGGAGAAGGCCCCACAATCCTCGGTGATGGCACCGAGGCGTTCGACTTCGTGAGCGTCCGCGACTGCGGACGCGCCAACGTATGCGCCATGAAGGCACAAACCACCGACCGGTTCTATAACGTCGGGACCGGGACGCGCACCTCGCTCAAGTCCCTGGCGGAAATGCTGTTGCGCATCACCGGCTCGCGGCAGGCGATACGGTTTGCGCCGCGCAGCCAGGCTACGTTTGTGCGTAACCGTATCGGCTCGACCGAGCGCGCGAAGGAGGAGATCGGCTTCGAGGCGCGCGACGCGCTGGATCGAGGGCTGCAGGACCTCATCGCCTGGCGCAAAAGACACATCGCGGAAGTAGACCTGCGGCGCAGGTCCGCGGCGCACGGGTAGCGGCGCCAGGCGTCCGACGAAGAGAACTCCTGTCCGCGCTGCTCCCGAAGATTTCTCAGACGCTGTCCAGCCACCAAGTGCGCTTGTCAATCGTCGAGCGCGTCCGGAGGCAGATCCCTAAGTGTACGCTCGCGTTCCCGCCAATGACCTATGACCGCCCGTCGGCTCGCCTGCAACACCGCGCGCCATTTGTCCCGCACGTTGAGCGGACGCTCGGTCCACCAGATGGGATGAATCAGCAGCTGCAAACGTGGCCGCAGCCGACGCGCGAAGATCTCGGCCGGGTGCTCCTGCCGCCAGCCCATGTTCGTGTCTGCGACGTAGAAATAGTCGCGCATCTCCTCTGGATGGTACGTGTTCACCAATGACGGCACCTGGATTCGCGCCGCGAGAACGCGCTGTGACGGCTGGTGGAGCGAGACGGCTTGTACTGCCGTGCCGAATTCGCGCCGCAGCCACTCGGCTTCGCGCCCGATGCGCTCGATCAGGGCGTCGTTGCCATCCTCTTCGTACGGCTCGGCCATGAAGTGCAGGCCGATACGGTGCCCTTTGTCGATCAGCCTTGCGACCGCGCGCGAGGCCTCGAGTCCGAAGAGGTTGTACACCGTGGAGCGGGTCATTACGAAGTAAGTGGCGCGGATGCCGAGCGACGCCTCGATGTCCGCCATGGGATCGAGGGAGAAGATCTCCGCGTCCACGTCATGGCGCAGCAGGCACGTCAACGGTGCGCTCTCACTGCCGATATCCGCGTAACCGACGAAATCATAGCCGGCAGCGATTCCCGCTTCGAGCGTGCGGCGATACGTCGAGAGCACGAAATCCGGGGTCATGACTAAGAACCCATCTGCTGCCGTCTCAGGGGCGGCATGTTCCGTCCAGCGACCGCGCGATGCCTTCCTCGGGCGCAACCGCCGGCGGCCCCAGCTTGGACCTCATCTCGGTGATGTCAGCGACGTAATCGACGGCATCCCCCGCCCTCGGAACGTACGCCGGCGCACGGCCGACGCACCGGCCGATCAGATCGCACAGCGCGCGCAATGTGACGACCTCCGGACCCGCGACGTTGACGAGGTGCTGCCCGCGCAGCCCAAGCGCGCGTCCGAGCGCCGCAGCGGCATCGTCCACGAACACGGGATTCATACTAAGCCCGTCCGGTCCCTGCAACTGCACCGGGGCGCCGTTGCGGACAGACTCGATCAAGCGCGCAACGAACATCTCCTTCTGCTGCTCCGGACCGTAGACGAAGAAAGGCCGGATGAGCACCGCCGCCTCGAAGAACTGGCGGTAATTCTGGAAGAGTACCTCCGCGCAGAGCTTGGTCCCGAGATAGAAGCCTTGCGGATCGGCGGACGGCCGATCGGTCTCGCGCAACGGCGTCCCTCGTGTCCCCCCGTAGACTCCACCCGAGGAGACATGAACGAAGCGGCGCACGCCCGCGCCGCGCGCCCATTGCAGTAATGTCAGCATCGCGCGCACGTTCACGGTGAACACTTGCTCGGCCGTTTCCGGGAATTCTCGGAAGCGGCGCGCCTGAGCTAACGATACGACCGCATCGACTCGGTCTGGCAGGTCGCGCATGTCGAGCGAAGCGAGATCCGCCGCGACCAACGCAGCAGTCGCTAGCTTGCTTCGCGCGCGCGCGATCGATTCCGGGCGCACCAGCGCATGGACTTCGTGCCCCGCCTCGGTCACGACTCGGCACAGCCGGCGCCCGACGAAGCCCGTCGCGCCTGTGACCAACACCTTCATGCGATACCTCTCCGCTGCTCACACCGCTTGAGTAGGGAAACAATGCTGAAGCCACCGGGCGCCGCGCGCGCCGTCGCGGGCGGATTGGCCGTCGTCGTCGTGCTCGCCTTGTTCTGCGCCAAATACATGTCCGCAATGATGCAGCAGAACGCATTCTGGCGCAGCGGTGCATGGTACGAATTCCTCACCCGGCCTTCGGCCGCCTCGCAGGCTGCGCTCCTCGATCCCACGGCAATGACGCAATATTCCCGAACGCTGTCCATATCGTTTGGGCACCAGACGTTTGCGGCCCTGAGTTCCTGGGGCGGATTCGACGCCGGGACGGCGCTGCTATACGTCGTCATCGCGAGAATCCTGACTGCCGGCATCTACTTAGTCGCGCTGCATTCCACGCCATCACCGGCGAAGGCGTTCGCGATCACCGTCCTCATGCTCTGCACCGACCTGCTCGCGCTGGCTCACATCGGTGCGCTGCGGCAGCGCCGCGCAGAGACTGGCACGCGACTACATCGCGGAGCACTGGGGCCGCCTCGGCGAGTAGTACGGACCACAGCTGGTCATGCCCTACCGTCTAGAGCTGCTGGTCCTTTACCGAGGTTCGGATTGCGCCGTCTGCCGCCTGCCATAGTCGCTTGACGCCCGCCCGACAAGCGGGTCTAATCCTGCGTTCAGTCATTGAACGCACCCAGCCACAGTGTGCGGAATCACCGGAATGCTGAACCTGCAGTCGGCGCCCGCTTCGGAGAGCGGCGTGCGCCGTATGATGAGCGCGATCGCGCATCGCGGGCCCGACGGCGACGGCAGCCTGGTCGATGGGCCGTGCGCGCTCGGGCATCTGCGGCTCGCCATTATCGACCTGTCCGATGCCGCGGCGCAGCCCATGACCGACGCGAGCGGGCGCTACAGCATCGTCTACAACGGTGAGATCTACAATTTCCGCGAGCTGCGCGCCGAGCTCGAGCGCGACGGCGTACCGTTCCGCTCGCACAGCGATACCGAAGTGCTGGTCAACGCGTTCGCCGCCTGGGGGCCCCGCGGGATCCCGCGATTCAACGGCATGTTCGCCTTCGCGGTGTGGGACCGCGTGGAGCGCCGATTGACGCTCGGGCGCGACCGGTTCGGCATCAAGCCGCTCTACTATTGCGTTACGCCCGACTGCCTGCTGTTCGGATCGGAGATCAAGGCCATCGTCGCAGACCCGCGATGCCGTGCGCGGCTCGACAAGGAAGGTCTTCTCGAATATCTGACATTCCAGAACTACTTCACTCCGCGCACGCTTTTCAAGGGGATCGGCATCCTTCCCGCCGGGACCTACCTCACTGCGAGCGCCGGCGACAAAGTGAGCAGCCCGGTGACATACTGGGATTTCGACTTCAGGGAGCCGGACCGGCTGGTCGAGGACGAGGCCTACCTCGAGGAGCTGGACCGGCTCTTTGCGCAGGCGGTGCGCCGCCAGCTCGTCTCTGACGTCGAGCTCGGTGCCTATCTTAGCGGGGGGCTGGATTCGGGCTCGATCACGGCGCTCGCCTCGAGACAGCTGCCGTACATCAAGTCGTTCACGTGCGGGTTCGATCTCAGTTCTGCCTCGGGCCTCGAGCTCGCGTTCGACGAGCGGGCCGCCGCCGAGCGCATGTCTTATTGCTTTCGCACCGAGCACTACGAGATGGTCCTCAAGGCTGGCGACATGGAGCGCGTCATGCCGAAGCTGGCCTGGCACATCGAGGAGCCTCGCGTCGGCCAGAGCTATCCCAACTTCTACATCGCCCAGCTTGCGAGCAAGTTCGTCAAGGTCGTGCTTGCCGGCAGCGGCGGTGACGAGCTCTTCGGCGGATATCCCTGGCGCTACTATCGCGCCGTGGTGAACGACGACTTCGAGCATTACATCGACAAATATTACTTGTTCTGGCAGCGCCTGATACCCAACTCGGTGCTGAAGAACGTCCTGAACCCGATCTGGGACGATGTGCGGCACGTCTGGACACGGGACATCTTCCGCGACGTGTTCGCAAGGCACGCACAGACGCTCACCCGTCCCGAAGACTACGTGAACCACTCGCTCTACCTGGAGG
>DASRFY010000034.1:0-14952 GCA_035651315.1 Burkholderiales bacterium | reverse complement strand
CCGGAGCTATCCGGATAATCGAACAGCTCCGCGAGCCAGGACACCACCTTGCGCTCGATCACGCTCGCTGCCGGCGAGAGCTGCCCGAAGTTGCAGTTCTGGTTCAGCGTCGCCGCGATCGCCTCGGCGAACGGCGCGATGCCGTTGGACGGTCCGAGCACATAGGCGAGGAAACGCGGATGGGAGATGGCGGTGGAATTGGGGACGACCTTTTCCCGGATCTCGCGGAACAGCGCATCGACGCCGATGCCCGCGCGGGGAAACGGCTGCAAGAGCAGCGCCTCCAGAGTCTCACGATCGAGGTCGGGAACCACCTTCGGCGCAGGGATCGACTTCTCGTACCCGCGCAGGAATTCCGTGAGCAGCGCGCCGGCGCGCTCGATCTCGGTGTCGGTGAGGTTCAGTGACGGCGTGGTGGACATTCTTGTCGGGTGGTTCGGGAGCGGGCCCCCGAACATCGCGGTCGCGAGCCGGCGCACGGCGCGATGTACGCGCAGTCTACCGGTGGGCGAGTACGCCCGGCAAAAATCGCCTTCAGACCAGATCGCGGAACTGCTCGATGGTCAGGCCGGCATCGCGAACGAGCCCGCCCATTGTGATTGCGTTGACCGGGTTGTGGGGATGGTAAGGATTCGCTGCCCGTTCGTCATCACGATTTGCCTGCCCTGGCGGGCAATGCGAAAGCCTACCTTTTCGAAGACGCAGACTGCGTCGAGGTGATCGACACCGGGGACCTTGGGCAAGCGCTACGCCGTTATCTCCACTTCGCGCACTTCCTCGCCGCGAAGCTGATCCTCTATTACCGAGAGGTATTCCCGGATCGCTTCCAGGATGTTTTCGATCGCTTCCTGTTCGGTCACCCCCTGCGACCAACAACCGGGCGGGCCTGGAACCGACACGCTGTAGCCTTCGTCCGAGCGGCGAATCGCAATCTTGTACTTCATGGGACCCTCCAAGTGGAGACAGTATGGCGCCGCTGACTTTCGGTCGTGCGGTGGCTGCCGCGCGCACCCGGCCCGGATAGAATCGCTTCCGGCTTCCTGCCGACTGAGAAACGGAACAATGAGCAACGGCCCATCCAACGCGGGCAAAGCGATCGCGGTACATCTGCACGGCGCGGACAAAGTGTTTCCGACCGGCCTGCGCGCGCTCGCCCCGATCGATCTCGTCCTGCGCGAAGGGGAGATCGTCACGTTGCTCGGGCCTTCCGGTTGCGGCAAGAGCACGCTGTTGCGGCTGGTGGCGAGGCTGATCGAGCCCAGCAGCGGCAGCGTAGCGCTGTGGCCCGGCGCGGACGATGTCGCCGCCAGACGGCTCGCCTTCGTTTTCCAGCATCCGACCTTGATGCCGTGGGGGCGCGTCGAATCCAACGTCAGGCTGCCGCTCGACCTCGCCCGCTTGCCTGCCGGCGAAGCCTCGCGGCGCGTCGCGCACGCCCTGGGACTGGTCGGCCTGCGAGACTTTTCCCGCGCCTATCCGCGGGAGCTTTCGGGGGGCATGCAGATGCGGGTATCGATCGCGCGCGCGCTGGTCACCGAACCGCAGCTCCTGTTGATGGACGAACCGTTCGGCGCGCTGGACGAGATCGCGCGCAGCCGGCTGGACCGCGACGTCGCCGCGCTGGCGGCGCACGAGAAGCTCACCGTGCTCTTCGTCACCCACAGCATCTACGAGGCGGCGTTTCTCTCCACCCGCGTGCTGGTAATGTCCGCGCGCCCGGGGAGGATCCTGAAGGAAGTCGCGATCGACGCGCCGCAGCCGCGCGGCGACGACTTCCGCGGCAGCGACGCATTCGCGCACGCCTGCGCCGAGCTGTCGCGCCATCTCGCCTTCGCCGCGGAAGGCGCGCTCGCATGAAGCCCGGCCGCGACGGCCCCGCCTGGCTGCGCTGGGCCGGCCCCGCCGTCGTGGGGCTGGCCTTCCTGCTCGCCTGGCACCTGTTCGTGGTGGTCAAGGGCATTCCCCGCTACATCGTGCCCTCGCCGGTGCTGGTGCTGGAAACGCTGTGGCGGGACTGGCCGCTGCTGTCTCGCTCGCTGCTCGTCACGCTGGAAATCACCGGGCTCGCGCTGTTCTTCTCGGTGCTTTTGGGCACGCTGCTCTCGTTCCTGTTCGTGCAGAGCCGGACGATCGAGGCGAGCCTGCTGCCCTACGCGGTGATCCTGCAGGTCACGCCGATCATCGCCATCGCGCCGCTCGTCATCATCTGGGTGAAGGAGCCGCTGCCGGCGCTCGTGATCTGCGCCACGGTGGCGGCGATCTTCCCGGTGATTTCCAACACCACGATGGGTCTGAAGAGCGTCGATCCGGCGCTCGCCGACCTGTTCCGCATGTACGGCGCCTCCCGCCTGCAAGTGCTGTTGCGGCTTCGCATCCCAAGCGCCGCGCCGTACTTCTTCGCCGGGCTGAAGGTCGCGGCGGCGCTCGCGCTGATCGGCGCGGTGGTGGCGGAATTCGTCGCCGGCACCGGCGGCACCGAATCCGGGCTCGCCTACCAGATCCTGATGGCGGGCCTGCAGCTCAACATCCCGCGCCTGTTCGCCGCGCTGCTGCTGATCACGGCGGCGGGCATCGCGCTGTTTCTCGCGGCATCGCTGCTTTCCTGGCTCGCTCTGCGCCACTGGCACGAATCCGAGGTGACGCGAGAGATATAAGAATCGAATCACAACGCAGAGTGCGCGGAGAAAAACGGTACAGCGAACCACGAAGACACGAAGAGGAACGAACACATTCTGATCTGATGTGTGAATACCTTCTTGTTCTCCTTTGCGTTCTTTGCGCTCCTTTGCGATCTTTGCGTTGCGATTCTCCTTTGATTTTCTCTGCGTCCTCTGCGCCTGCGTTGGGTGCGAAGGTCGTCCGCGAGGACTGCGTCCCGGTCGGACGCGGTAAACTGATGCGGGACCCATTCGCTCAGGGATCGTTCATGAAAAACAAGCGCTCGCTCGTTCTCCTCTCTTTCCTGTTCTCCTTGTTTGCGGCGCCGGCGCATGCGCTCGACAAGGTGGTGTTCCTGACCAACTGGTACGCGGAAGCCGAGCACGGCGGCTTCTACCAGGCGCTCGCCGAAGGGATCTACCGCAGGCACGGACTGGACGTGACGGTGAAGATGGGCGGCCCGCAGGTCAACGTCATGCAGCTGCTGCTCGCCGAGCAGGCCGACATGGTGATGGGCTACGACATCCAGACGCTGCAGGCGATCGAGCAGAACCTGCCGGTGGTGACTGTCGGCGCGGTGTTCCAGTCCGACCCGGTGGCGCTGATCGCGCACCCGGACGTGGAGAGGATCGAGGACCTGAAGACGCGCACGCTGCTGATCGGGCAGGCGAGCGAGACCACCTACTGGCCGTGGCTCAAGGCGAAGTTCGGCTTCACCGACCAGCAGAAGCGGCCCTACGCGTTCAGCGTGCAGCAGTTCCTGGTCGACAAGAACGTCGCCCAGCAGGGCTACGCCACCTCTGAGCCCTACTCGATCGAAAAAGGCGGCGTGAAGCCGAAGGTCTTCCTGCTCGCGCAGTACGGCTATCCGCCCTACGCCGAAACCATCATCGCCCTGGACAAGACGGTCCGGACCCGCGCCGACGTCGTCCACCGCTTCTACCAGGCCACCGCCGAAGGCTGGAAGAGCTATCTGAAGAATCCCGCGCCCGGCAATGCGCTCATCAGGAAGGCCAACCCGCAGATGTCCGACGACGTGCTCGCCTACGGGGTGGCGTCGATCAAGAAGTTCGCCCTGGTCGACGGCGGCGACGCGCGCACGCTCGGCATCCTCGCGATGACCGACGCGCGCTGGAAGCAGACCTACGACTTCATGGTCGGCGCCGGTATGCTGAACAAGGACACCGACTGGAAGAAGGCCTACACTTTGCAGTTCGTGCGCCAGGTGAAGGTCCTGCCCTGACGGTGGTGCGCCGCATCAGCGGCACGCCGCGACCTCTGTGGCAGTCCCTCGCGTGGCTGCTTATACTCTTCACGCGACGCCCATTTGCAGTGAATAACGGAGGAGGCCGGCGGTGGCGCGATTCGACACCGAATATATCCGCAGCATCGCCTTCGCCGGACAAGGCGGGGCGGGAAAGACGACCCTGATCGAAGCCTTGCTCGCTCGCACCGGCGGCATCAGCGCGGCGGGCGCGGTCGAGCGCGGCTCCACGGTCTGCGACTACGACCCGCGCGAGAAGGCGCACGGCCATTCGGTCAAGCTCGCGGCGGCCAACGTCGTGCACCGCGACACTCTCATCCATCTGCTCGACACGCCGGGGTACCCGGATTTCCTCGGCCAGTCGCTGCCCGCCCTGGCCGCGGCGGACACCGCGGCGGTGGTGGTGAACGCGCAGGTCGGCGTCGATCTCATGACCCGGCGCATGATGCAGTGGGCGCAAACGCGCGGACTGTGCCGGCTGCTGATCATCAACAAGATCGACGCCGAAGGCGTGGACCTGGCGCAAGTGCTGGCGCAGATCCAGGAGGAATTCGGCCCGGAGTGCCTGCCGATCAATCTGCCGGCGGCGCGCGGCGCGCAGGTCGTGGACTGCTTCTTCCGTCCCGAGGGCGAATCGGACCTCATGCCGGTCAACAAGGCGCACGTCGCTCTCGTCGACCAGGTGGTCGAGGTCGACGAAGAGCTGATGGCGCTGTACCTCGACCAGGGGCACGTCACACCCGAGCAACTGCACGAGCCTTTCGAGCGGGCGCTGCGCGAGGGACACCTGGTGCCGGTGTGCTTCGTCTCGGCGCGCAGCGGTGCGGGGCTGGACTTGCTGCTCGACGTCTTCGCGCGGCTGATGCCCAACCCCGCCGAGGGCAACCCGCCACCCTTCCTGCGCGGCGAGGGCAAGGACGCCCAGCCGTTGCGCGCGCAACCCGACGCCGGCAAGCACGTGCTGGCGCACGTGTTCAAGGTCGAAATCGACCCTTTCATCGGCAAACTCGGCGTGTTCCGCATCCATCAGGGCACGGTCACCCTCAACACGCAGCTCTTCATCGACGATGCGAGGAAGCCGTTCAAGGTCAATCATCTCTATCGCCTGCAGGGCAAGACCCACGTCGAGGTCCCAGAGGGGGTGCCGGGAGACATCTGCGCCGTGGCCAAGGTGGACGACATCCATTACGACGCGGTGCTGCACGACTCGCAGGAAGACAACCACATTCACCTGAAGCCGCTCGAATTTCCGCAACCGGTATTCGGGCTCGCCCTGGAGGCCACGCGCCACGGCGACGAACAGAAGCTCGCCGACGTGCTGCACAAGATCGCGCTGGAGGACCCGACGCTCAGGATCGAGAACGATCCCGCGCTCAACGAAACCGTGATCCGGGGCCTGGGCGAGCTGCATCTGCGGCTCACGCTGGAGAAGATGGACAAGCAGTACGGCCTGCAGCTGAAAACCCGCCCGCCGCGCATTCCCTATCGCGAGACGCTGACGGCGAAGGCAGAGGGCCACAATCGCCACAAGAAGCAGACCGGCGGCGCCGGCCAGTTCGGCGAAGTCTTCCTGCGCGTCGAGCCGCTGGCGCGCGGCGCGGGTTTCGAGTTCGTCGACGAAGTGAAGGGCGGGGTCATCCCCAACCAGTACATCCCCGCCGTCGAGAAGGGCGTGCGGCAGGTGCTTGCGGCCGGGCCGCTGTCCGGCCACCCGATGCAGGACCTGCGGGTGATCGTCTACGACGGCAAGAGCCATCCGGTGGACTCGAAAGAGGTGGCGTTCGTCGCCGCGGGCCGCAAAGCGTTTCTGGACGCTTGCGCCAAGGCCAGGCCGATCGTGCTCGAGCCGATCGTCAACATCGAGGTCACCGCGCCGCAGTCCGCGATCGGAGACATCAGCGGCGACCTTTCCTCGCGCCGCGGGCAGATCGTCAACAACCACGCGCTCTCCGGCGGCGCGGTGAAGCTCGCCGGACGCGTGCCGCTCGCCGAGCTCGAGGGCTACGGCTCGCACCTCAAATCGATCACCGGCGGCGCCGGGTCCTACGCCATCGACTTCAGCCACTACGAGCCGGCGCCGCCGGGAGTGCAGCGCGAACTGGCGGCGGCGCACAAGCCCGCGCAATCCGAGGACTGATTGTCCGCCAGAGAGACCCTGGGGAAAAACCAACATCCAAACGAACCACCGAGGCAGCAAGACATCAAGGATATTTCAATTCGTGTTCTGCTCTTCCTGGCGCCTTCGTGTCTTGGTGGTTGCTTTTTCGTTTTAGCTTCCTCCATGTCGCTGTAGTTATCCGTGCACTTCTTCTCCATGCCGCGGTGAACGGCCTATCTCGCGCGCAATCGGTTCGAGGTAACATTGACCCCGCACCGGACCCGCCATGAACCTGGAACGCATCACCGTGGAGTTTGCCGCCGAGGAAGACCGCCTCCTCGTCAGGGTCTATTTCTCCGGCTCGGCGGAAGTGCTGTTCTGGCTCACTCGGCGGCTGGTCAAGCGTTTCTGGCCGGTGATGCTGCAGATCGCGCAGTCCAAGCCCGACATCCAGGCGCAACCCAATCCCGAGGCGCGCAAGGCGATGGTCGGCTTCGAGCACGAAAAGGCGCTGAAGGAGGTCAAGTTCAGCAAGGCGGTGAAGGAGCCCGACCGCAAGCATCCGCTCGGCGAGTCGCCGATGCTCGTCACGCGCATCCGCGCGCGCAGGAGCGACAAGGGGCTAAGCGTGCTGTCGCTGATGCCGAAGGAAGGCAACGGCATCGACCTCTCGCTGGGCGACAACCTGCTGCACGGCCTGATGAAACTGATCCAGGACACGGTGGCGAAGGCGGAGTGGGACCTCAAGCTCGGCGTGCCGAGCCTCGCGCCCGCCGGCGAAGAACCGCAACAGGACCGCGTGCTCCAATGAGCCGCGGAAGAAAAAGACCGCGCTGCCCGACGACATGCAATCCGCTCAAACCGTCTTTCGCCGCGACGCCCAGGTGATCGGGCTGGTGGGCCTCGCCCACGGCACATCGCACTTCTACCATCTGATCCTGGCGCCGCTGTTTCCGTGGCTGAAGGACGCCTTCGGGCTTTCCTACGCCGAGTTGGGCCTGCTGATGACGGTCTTTTTCGCCGTCTCGGGCACCGGCCAGGCGCTGGCGGGATTCGTGGTGGACCGCATCGGCGCGCTGCCGGTGCTGCTGGGCGGGATCGCGCTGCTCGGCCTCTCCGCGCTCGGCCTCGCGGCCAGTCAAAGCTATCCGATGCTGATCGCCTTTGCCGCGCTGGCCGGCCTGGGCAACAGCGTCTTTCACCCGGCCGATTTCACGCTGCTCAACCGGCGCGTGAGCACCGGCCGCCTCGGTCACGCGTTCAGCGTGCACGGATTGTCCGGCACCCTCGGCTGGGCCGCGTCGCCGGTGTTCCTGGTCGGGATCGCCACCGCGTTTCACTGGCGCGTGGCGCTGTTCGCCGCCTCGAGCATCGCCTTCGTGGTGCTCGCGGTGCTGATCGCGTTCCGCGACCTGCTCGATCCGCGCGAGGTATCCGCGGCGGTGCATAAGTCGACGAGAAGCACGGACGGCGGCGGCATGCTCGGCTTCCTGTTGCTGCCGGCGGTGTGGATGTGCTTCGCGTTCTTCTTCATCTCCTCGATGTCCTTCGGCGGCATCCAGAGCTTCGCGCCGAGCGCGCTGCGCGACATCTACTCGGTGCCGTTCACGCTCGCCACCGCGTGCATCACCGCTTACATGCTGGCGAGCGCCGGCGGCCTGATCGTCGGCGGCTTCATCGCTTCGCGCACTGCGTACCACGATCGCGTGATCGCCGTCGCGTTCTCGGCGGCGGGCCTGCTCGCGGTGCTGACGGCGAGCGGCGCGCTGCCGACCTGGCTGCTGATGGTCGTGCTGGGCGCGATCGGTTTCGGCTCCGGCATCGCCGGCCCGTCGCGCGACCTGCTGGTGCGCGCCGCGGCGCCGAGGAACGCCACCGGCCGCGTCTACGGCGTGGTCTATTCCGGCCTCGACATCGGGCTGTCGATCTCGCCGGTCCTGTTCGGCGCGCTGATGGATGCCAGCCACCCGGGCTGGGTTTTCGTGCTGATCGGCGTGTTCCAGGCGGGCGCGGTGTTGACCGCGGTGGGCGTGGGCGAGCGCGCGGCCAGCAAGCGCCTCTCGCAGGCCGCCTGACCGGAAGCGGGGGAACTCATCGCCCCATGCCTCGACTCACTCGTGTTTTGCTTCCTTCCAGTTCGCGCCCTCGATCGCGAGCGTCTCGAGGTAGGCGCCGATCTTGAAGATATCGTCGTCCTTGAGCACCGCGCCCCAGGCAGGCATCCCCTGGGTGCGCCCGGGTACCTGGCGACCGTTCTTGACCGTGTGCACGAACTCGCGGAAGCCCTTGTTGAATTTCCGCAGATCCGCGCCGTTGCCGCGTTCGCCGGCACCGTCGGCTCTGCCGCCGTGGCAGGCCGCGCACACGCCCCTGAACCAGGATTTTCCCTCGCGGATCGCCTTCTCGTTTCCGGAATAGGGGTTGACCGCGGGAGGCTCCTCTTCCGCCCGCAATGGCGCCGCCGCTAGCAGCATCGCAGTTACAAGCAGTCCAAGCACCCAACAGAGAACTCTGCTCATCGCTCCCGCCTCATCGAACCACTCGTTGTAACGATTTTCGTCCGGCTCGCGCGTCGGCACGCCGGACCACCGAGAGTAAGAAAGGGCGCGCACGTTGCATGCGCGCCCTTCGAAAGTTACTACGGGTAGAGAGTCATTACGATGTTGCTTACCGCGTGAATGCGACTACCGCGCTGCCGAATTCGAGACCGATAGCCTCATCGCGCCCGAAGCCAGGCAGTCCTCCCACCGCCTGAACGATCATCTGCTTGCCCTTGTTCATGAACGTGATCGGCCCGCTCTTCGCGGTGGTCCCCAGGTTCATGTGATACAGGATCTTCCCGTTCGACGCATCGACTACCTGGAAGTCGCCGGCCTGGGTGGTATAGACGGTGATGTTTCCGGCGGTCGTCATCATGCCGCCGGCGTAGCCGGGCTTGCCTTTGCGGGTATCGCGCCACACTTCCTTGCCGGTCTTGGCGTTGACGGCCTTGTCGGTCTCGTCGCCCCAGATGAACTCCTGGTAGGCGCCGAAGTGCCGCACGTTGCTGATCACCTTGATTTCTTCGAAACCGTACTTCATGCCCGACTCGGAAGCGGCAAGGTACAAATTCCCGGTCTTCGGGTTGTAGGCGTTCGGATACATGTTCACGCCGCCCAAGAGGCTCGGATAGATCTCGATCGGATCGCCGCCTTCCTTCGGCAACGCAATCATGTTTTGCGGGCGACCGTTTGCGTCGTAACCGCTGATCCAAGTGACCTTGTCGATGAACTTGTCCGCCTTTAGGAACTTGCCGGTCTTGGCATCCAAATGATGGATGTAGCCGGTCTTGTTCGGCTGCACGATGGTTTTCTTGCCATCGATGGCGATCAGCATCGGCGTCTGGGGAATATCGAAGTCCCACGGGTCGCCCGGGACGCCGACATAGCGCCAGGCTACCGAGCCGTCGGTGGTATTCACTGCGACGATGCTGGCCGCTCCGACGTTGTCCATTTCGCCGCCGCCGCGATTCTTCGGATTCCACTCGTAGGCGTTCGCAGTCCCGGTGAAATACATCTTGAGGTCGGGATCCCACGAACCGGTGATCCACGGACCCGCACCGCCGTACTTGGTGCTGCCCTCGGGCCAGGTGTCGTGGCCGGGTTCGCCCGGACCGGGAATCATGTTCGCTTTCCACATCACCCGACCGTTGCCGGGATCGCAACCGAGGACATAACCCGGCAAGCCGCCGAAGTCCGTCCCGTTCATCGGAACGATGATTGCACCGGGAATCGCAAGCGGGCCGACCGTGATGGCATAGCCGGTCGCATCCTGCGCCTTGGCAAAGTCCTTCGGATACGGGAACCCGTCTTCCTGGAAATCCTTCACGAAAGCGGCCTTGCCGCTCTTGTAGTTGATGGCGTGCAGCTTGGCATCGTTCGAAAGGAAGTAGACGTTCTCCCCGTAGATCGCAAGGCCCCGATGCTTGCCCGTAATGAACGGCACGTTGTAGCCGCCCCAGTCCTCGGGCAGCTTGTGCTCGTACTTCCAGACTACCCTTCCGTCGTCTGCATTCAGGGCAAAGACCTTGTTGTCCTGCGCAAAGAACACCATGCCGTCGTGGAACAGCGGCGTGTTCTGGGCGTCGTTCTTGCCGCCGGCGGAGAATATCCAGGCTACTTTCAGGTCCTTTGCATTGCCGTTGTTGATCTGGGTAAGCGTGCTGTAGCGATGCCCGGCCCAGTTGCCGTTTGCGTGGAGCCAGGAATCTCCGGCGTCCTTCGCCAGCATCTGGTCGGAAACCGGTCCGGCCTGCACCCACCCGGCAAGACCGGCCAGGCACATCGCTGCCGCGATGCGCTTGAGCCTCGATGTAGTGATTGTGCGGTCCATCGTAGTTTCTCCTCTCCCTAACTTTTCTATAGAAGTGAAGCTCCCTAGCCCTTTGTGGGCATATGCCGGTGGCTGCGAAACCGAGGCTTCGCGCCAGCCTGACACTCCGCGGCGTCGCGTACTGCGCAAGAGGGGGTTTCGAGACGAGCTCTAGGTCGAGTCCGAGACCGCGAATTCGGGTGCGGGACTTGACGCGCGAAAACCGCCTCGCGCCGCGTGCCGACGAAAGGCGGATCGTTTCCGACCGACCGAAAAGATCTCCCCCCGGAGATTAATTGCTTATTCTGGCCGGCGTTGGCCGACAAAACCGCACCAACGCTTGCCGCGCCTGCCTGTTTCTTTTGTAGTATGCGCAGGACATATGTCAAGAGAATCTTCGTTGCTGCGCTTCGCGCATGCGGAGAAGAAACGGGGCAGGCCTGGAAACGATCGTCCCCTGGGAGGAGAAAATGAATCCGATTAATGGTTTACTTGGAGTCGTACTGGCGGTTGCGGGCGCCGGCGCCGCTGCCGCGGAACAAGGCACGGTGACCTGGATCGATCCGAGCTGCGGCTATTTCGTGGTCCGGTTGCCGGAGGGCAATCCCGCCGAGGCGTTCGGCCTATTCTCCTGGAAGACTCATCCGGGCCCGAAAATCGGTGACGTGATCGAAGGCGACATCCTCTCCACCTACGAGGTGGAGGTCATGAACAGGACGGCCGGGGTAAAGCATGCGCTGCTGCACTGGGCGAACGGGAAGAGCCAGGAGCAACTGACGCGCAATACCCCGGTTCAATGCGCAAGCAAGTGGGCAAGAAAGAAAAAGGACTGAGCCGGCCCGTTAACGCAACTTTACTTTCCGGACAAACCCGGGCAACCGGGAACGCCGACAGTGCACACAGCGTGCCTAGCCGGGGCGCGCGCCACTGGAGGAGTTTCCCATGTCCGACACGATTCCCTCGGCCGATCGGCCCACCGGTGCCGTCCGCTCCGGCCGCCGGCCGTTTCTGCGCGGCGTCCTGCTCGGCGGCCTGATCGCCGGCGCGGCGGCTGCCACAGGTCGCGCATTCGCCGCCGATGAAGGCTGCCGCCACCGCTGGCACGCCGGCGCCGCGCATACGCCGGAAGAAATGCGCGATCGCGCCAACCGCATGGCCGACCGCCTGCTCGATCGGGTCCAGGCAACCGGCGAGCAGCGTGCGAAGATCAAGACCATCGTCGACGCAGCTACCGGCGCCCTGGTCGCGGTGCGCCAGAAACACTTCGAGAACCGGCGCGCGCTGATCGATCTGTTCCAGCAGCCGGCCATCGACCGGGAAGCGGCGCAGCGCTTGCGCGCCGCCGAGATACAGCTCGCCGACCAGACGTCGACGCGCTTGTTGAACGCGGTCGCCGACGCGGCGGAGGTCCTGACGCTGGACCAGCGCAAGGAATTCGCGCAGTTCGCCCTGCGACACCGCATCTAGGCTGTACTTGGGCAAGCTCCGTAGCACGTCGCGCCGGCACGCGACGCGCCCGTGCCTTCCCATGGCGCCGTCTGCGCGTCGTGGCGCGTGCGGCGCCGGCGGTAACCGGTAGAATCGATGTCAACACCGATCTCTGCCGCCGCTGCCTTGAACCAGCGCATCCTCATCGTCGACGACGACCAGAGCCTCGCCGCGATGCTCGCCGA
This sequence comes from Burkholderiales bacterium, assembly GCA_035651315.1. Classification (GTDB taxonomy): domain Bacteria; phylum Pseudomonadota; class Gammaproteobacteria; order Burkholderiales; family Eutrophovitaceae; genus DASRFY01. The sequence goes on along the minus strand of DASRFY010000034.1, from coordinate 2,909 downwards.
TTATCTTTCCGCGATGGGTTTCTCGGTCGCCGCTGCCGCGACCGGCGCCGAAGGGCTGGCGCGGCTCGCGGCCGAACCTTTCGACGCGTTGATTCTGGACGTCATGCTGCCCGACACCGACGGCTTCGAGGTATGCCGGCAAGTGCGGGCACGGCACGACTTGCCGGTCCTGATGCTCACCGCGCGCGGCGACGAGACCGACCGCATCGTCGGGCTGGAGCTCGGCGCGGACGACTATCTGCCCAAGCCGTTCAACCCGCGCGAGCTGGCGGCGCGGCTCAAGGCGATCCTGCGCCGCCGCGGCGGCGCGCACGCGGAGCGCGGAGCGCCGCTGCGCTTCGGACGGCTCGAGATCGACCGTGATGCCCGCAGCGTGCGGGTGGCCGGAGAGGAGCGCGGCATGACCGGCTATCAGTTCGATCTCCTGGTGGTGCTGGCGGAGAATGCCGGCCGGGTGATGTCGCGCGAAGCGCTGATGGACCGGGTGCGCGGAGAGGAGCTGGACGCCTTCGATCGCAGCATCGACGTGCACATTTCGCGCATTCGCGCCGCGATCGAGGACGATCCCAGGCATCCGCGGCGCATCATCACCGTGCGCGGCGCGGGCTACGTGTTCGCCCGCAACCAGGACGAGGGCGCGCCGGGATGAGGCGGCTGTATCTGCAGATCTACCTCGCTTTCGTGGCCGGGATCATACTTTTCACCGGGCTCATGTGGACGGCGTGGTGGCTTCTTCCGGACGAAGGCCGCGAATCGCCGACGCTGACTGCGCTCGCGCAACTGGTCGTGGACCGGATTCCCGCAGATGCGCCGCCGCAACGGGTACAGGAAGGTGTGGCGACGCTCGGCAGGCTGTTCAGGACGGACGTCACGCTGCGCGCGCCCGACGGGGCGCTGATCGCGAAGGTGGGCGCCGAACTGCCCCCGCCGCCGCCCGGCACGCCGGGCAGCCGCCTGCTGCGCGGTCCGCGGGTCGAGCCGCGTGCGGCGATCCAGCTCGCCGACGGGCGCTGGCTCATCGTCCGCTTGCCGGCGCGGCAGATGCTGCACTTCTGGAGCACTACTCTCGCCACGCTGGCGGTCGCGCTGGCGATCGCGGCGTTTCCGCTGGCGCGCCGGCTCACGCGTCGCCTGGAACGCCTGCAGTCGCGGGTCGAGGCGCTGGGCGCGGGCGACTTGTCGGTGCGCGTCGAGGTGGAAGGCCGCGACGAGATCGCCGAACTCGCGCGCAGCTTCAACCGCACCGCCGAGCGCATCGAGAGGCTGGTCGACGCCGAGCGCACCATGCTCACCAGCGCCTCGCACGAGCTGCGCTCCCCGCTCGCGCGCATGCGCGTGGCGATCGAGCTGCTGCAGCGGGAGGACCGTCCCGACCTGCGCGAAAAACTCGCCCGCGACATCGCCGAGCTCGACGACCTGATCGGCGAGATGCTGCTCGCCACGCGGCTGCAGGGCCTCGGCCAGCCGGAGCGCCTGGAAGAGGTCGACCTGTTGGCGCTGCTCGCGGAAGAGGGCGCGCGAGCCGGCGCCGAAGTGGGCGGCGAGCCGGCGCGCGTGCATGGCGACGACTGGATGCTGCGCCGCCTGGTGCGCAATTTATTCGACAACGCGCAGCGCTACGGCGGCGGCTCGGCGATCGAGGCCTCGGTGCACGTGCGCAATGCGCACGCGGTGCTCGAATTCGCCGACCGCGGGCCCGGAATCCCGGAGGCCGAACGCGAACGCATCTTCGAGCCCTTCTATCGCATGCCGGGCACGCGCGAGCGCGGCGACGGCGTCGGTTTGGGACTCTCCCTCGTGCGCCGCATCGCGCGCTACCACGGCGGCGAGGCGCGCTGCCTCGTGCGCGCGGGCGGCGGGACGATCTTCGAGGTCAGCCTGCCGGTTTGACGCGGCGGCCGCGTACAATGCGCGCCCGCGGGAGTGCGCCGCGCGCGCTCCCATCCATTCGCCTGCACATCGAGGAAGCGCATGAACCGCCGACTGCGGATCGCCGTTCCCACGCTGGTCGTCCTCGGCCTGCTGTTCGGGCCGATGTACTACGCCTGGTGCGTATACGGCAGCGGCGAGACGGTGAAGACGATCCCGATGACCGATCGCGCGGAGCGCTGGGTGATGGCGGATGGAACCATCCTCCGGTTCCGCGGCGGCCTCGGTTACCGGCCGCAGACGATCGATCTCGCGCCGGACATGAACCTGGTGAAGCTGCGCCTGCATTTCGAGTTCCCGGATACAGCGCGTCCGGCGAGCGCGCAGTTGCAGTACCAGGCCACGCTCATGCAATTCGACCAGTCGATCCTCGAGCGATCGATCGTCCTCGAAGCCTCCCGCAGCGGCGCGCAGACGATCGATCTGGGTCCGATCGAGATCTATTATCCCGGCGCCTACACCCTGCTGCTCGAGGAAATCGGCAAACCGCAAGCCGTCCCCGCAGTCCGGCTCGAAGTGGTGCAGAAAGCGGTCCGGCCGCTCATGCCGCTCGTGTGGACCGGATTCAGCCTCATCGTCGTCGCCTGCACCGTGATCGTGTGGGAAACCCTGCTCGCCGTCCGGCGCCGGCGGACTCTGATCTGACGCTCGGCGCGCTGCGTGGCACGGATCACAGGCACCGACCCCGCACCGGCGCGTCCACATTACACTACCGCCTGCGAGCAAAGACAAAGAGGCAAAAAAATGAGCGAGGGGATTCCGGACGCGCTGCTGGACTATGTCGAAGGCCTGAAGACGCACGATATCGTGCGCGTGGCGGCGAGCGTTTCGGACGAACTGGAGTTCCTGTCCGCCGCGAAGCTTCTCGACAAGGCCGAGTTTCTAGACATGCTGCGCGCACTCTACAACGGCTTTCCCGACTGGAACTACGAATACGATCGGGTCGAGGATCTCGGCGACGGCAACTACGCGATCAAATG
>DASRFY010000033.1:0-6979 GCA_035651315.1 Burkholderiales bacterium | reverse complement strand
ATGACTTCCGGCATATGGCGACGGCGCCCGGAGGTGGCATGATCCGGCCATGAAGCGGCTCATCGCCATCGCCGGCACGTGCGCGCTCGCGCTCGTCGCCGTCCCCGCGTTCATCCACCACGCGGGTCCGCCGCCGTTCGACTGGCGCTGGGTCGCGGCGCTGGCCGCGTTCGCCGCAGCGTTTTCGGGCGATCTGCGCCGCCCCGGCCTGTGGCTGCTCGCGATCGAATCGCTGGCCGCGGTGGCGCTGGTGCTCTGGCGGTGCAACGGCTACGAAGGCGCGCTCCTCGCGGTGATCGCGGCGCAACTGGGTGGCCGCGTCGACCGCCGGTGGGCGCTCGCGTGGGTGGGCGCGCAGTCGGCGCTGCTGATCGCCGCCACGGCGGTGCAGGCGGGAACGGCCGCGGCCCTGCTGCTCGCGCCGCCCTATGTCCTCTCGCAGGCGCTCGCCTTGATCGTCTTCGACGCGATGCACGCGCTCACCGCGGCGAACGCCGAGTTGCAGACGGTCCAGGGTCTCCTCGCGGAGTCGAGCCGGATGGCGGAGCGGCTGCGCATCACTCACGAGCTGCACGATGCGCTCGGGCACCGGCTGACGACGCTCGCGATCAACCTCGAGGTGGCGCTCCAGCTCAGCGATGGCAAGGCGAAGCAGCACGTGGCCACGGCACAGTCGATGGCGCGGCAGATTCTCTCCGACGTCCGGGAGATCGTCGCCGGTGCGTCACGCGAAGCGATTCAGCTCGACCGGGCGCTGCGCGCGATCTCCGAGGCGGTGCCGCGCCCGCGCGTGCACGTGGAAATCGCCGATGGCGTCCAGGTCGGCGATCCGGAGCAGGCGCACATCCTCCTGCGCTGCGCGCAGGAGATCGTCACCAACGCCGCGCGCCATTCGTCGGCGGAGAACCTGTGGATCGTCGTGCGCAGCGAGAAAGGCGAGCTGCGCATGATCGCCCACGACGACGGGCGCGGAGTCGCGGGCGGCGGCGCGGGCGTCGGCCTGCGCGGCCTGCGAGATCGTGTAGAGCACGCAGGCGGCGGCGTGATCATCGATTCCCGGCCGGGCCGCGGCTTCGGAGTGACGGCGTGGCTTCCGGCGCGGGAGGACGCGCAGTGATCGGCGTCTTCGTCGCCGACGATCAATTGCTGGTGCGCCAGGGAATCCTCGCGTTGCTCGCGCTCGATTCCGGCTTGCGCGTGGCTGGCGAGGCTTCCGACGGCTACGAGGCGGTGGAGCAGGTGACGAAGTTGGCGCCCGACGTGCTCCTGCTCGACGTCCGGATGCCGCGCAAGGACGGGCTCGCGGTCCTGCGTGAGTTATCCGAGCGCGATGTGCTGCCGCCGACGCTGATCCTCACCACGTTCGACGACGCCGACGTGGTCATCGACACGATCCGCGCGGGCGCGCGCGGATTCATGCTCAAGGACGTCTCGTACCAGCAGCTTGTCGCGGCGATCCGCGCCGTCGCGGAGGGCGGCACCGTGTTCCAGCCGGCGGTGACCGAGCGGCTATTGCGCGCGGCGCGCCCGTGTCCGCCGCCCGAGCCCGGCGTCGAGCGGCTTACCGAGCGGGAGGTGGAGGTGGTGCGCTTGATGTCGGGCGGCTACAGCAATCGCGAAATCGCGCATGCACTCGGCACTGCGGAAGGCACCGTCAAGAACCAGGTCTCCAGCGTGCTCGCCAAGCTTGGGGCGCGCGACCGGACGCGCGCGGTGCTAAAGGCGCTCGAGATGGGCTTGCTCGGCGGTCTGCGTAATGCGCGGTGGTAGCCGAACGGTTTGGTGTGCCGTTGCTCCCAGATCGGCTAGCGCTCTTCCTTGCGCCCCGCCAGAACACGGTCGGCTCGCCGAACGATTCTCCGCTGTGTTGACCGCCGACGACAGTCGCACGCGCTTGACACACAGAGAGTTCGTGGACCGCGACGGGCACCGCTCTCGATCGCGAACAAATCGCGCAAGTGCCTGATTCTCGGACCAGCGCGAGAACCGCGTTCCCGTTCGGTGTCCTCGGAGGAGCCACTCTTCCTGGTCAGTAGAACATCGGCCGCTGGCGCTCAACACAGCTGCCGTGATGCGACCGAGCCAGGTCGTGGTGTTTCCGCCCTGAACTCCGCAAGCTTGCGCGCTGGCACATCGCCTGGCTGGATTCTCTGCTTATTCGCCTCGACCACGCCGCCGTCGCTCGATCTCGCGGCGGCGGGTTGCAGGATCGTCCGTGACCTCCGCCTTCGCCGTGCGCATGGCGTTCGCGGGATTGCGCGGGTCGGCCGGGCTCACCGTCGCCGCTGCATCTCTCGCTCGTGCCGGGCAATCCATTGCGCCGCGCGCCCCGCAATCCATTCGAAGTTGACGGCCTCGAGGGGTTGCTTGTCGCGTGCGCGCTTCTCCTTGAAGATCCGCTCCACCTTCTTCCACGGCGGAGCATCAAGGAAGGTGTCGAAGGCGAGATCCTCGTTCACGAGGCCCCGCTGCATGAGGGAGCCCGTGGTTTCCCAGAAGGCGATCATGTTGAGGAAGTGCTCGTAGCCCTCGCTCCCCTTCGGGAACCGCGATTCGAAGTCGGCGAGGCTCATTCCCTCGGTGAGCTCCGTCCTCCAGAACCTGCGCGCCTTCAAGAGCGGTTCGGAGAGCAAGGTCTGCAGTAACGTGAGGAGTATGTGCGCATCGGCGACGGAAGGTGGTCTCGCGCCCGGCGCGGTGCTGGCGCCGCGTGCCGGCTGCGCGGAGGCGACGAGGGAGACGATGCAGACGAGAGCGGGTGTGCGAAGCGACATGGCTTCCTCCATACGCGCGCGATGGTACCGCGGGCGGCGCGAGCGCGGGATCCGCCGAAGTCGCACGGCGCCAATTCCGCACGATCGACGACGCCATCTCGCCGACGCCCGCGCCCTGCTACGGTCGCCCTCGTGCGCTGAGGAGGCGGAGAGGGGAATGGCGCAGCGTTGTGGCCTTTTCATCTTCGAACATGAGCTCGCCGGTGACGGAGAGAAGCGCGTTGCCCAGAAGGCAATCCGGGTTAGCAGTGGTCGTTGTAGCCGTTCGCAGCGACCACGCAGTTGTTCGTGCACGTCTGGTTGACCGTGGCCAAACCGCCCGGTGCACCGCAATAGTAGACGACATAAGGCTCGGCATACCCCATGCCTTGCGCACGGCCGCAGTAGAGCCCGGCGCCATACCATCCGTTGCCTTTCACCGGACAAGTCGTCGGTCCAAACGCGCAGACGTCGTCGAGGCCGGGTCGGAAGATGCATTGGTATCCACCGCAGGTATTGATGACGCTCGCGGGTCCTCCTTGCGAGTTGCACTGGTAGAGCGTGTTGGGCGAGCTGTTGGCGACTCCGCTCGAGCCGCAATACGCCCCGATACCGCAAAAGCCGTAACGATAGCCGCAGCTTCCGACCGGGCAGGTCGGCCCGCCTGGAACACAGAAACCGCTGCCGTTGCAACTCGATCCGTTCGGACAAGAACCGCAATCGACGTAGGTGCCGCAATCGTTCACCCAGTTGGAATGGCCGCAGGTCTGCTGCCCGTATTGCCGCGTATCGACCGCGCAATAGTAGGCGTCGGTTTCCGAGGGCACGCAGGTCATCGCGATCGCGGTGCACTTCGACTTGTCGTAGTCGGTGCCGGAGGGCGACACCTTCTGCACGTCATATGTGGTCACGCCGCATGTGAGCGACGCAAGCACGGGGCCGGCGGCGCAGATCGACTCTCCCAGGCAGCAATCGGCAGAGATCCCGTCGCTCGCCGCTTCATACACTTCGTGGAGGCCGAGCGTCGTCTGCGCGCCGCAAGCGCGCGACCCACCGTTGATGTACTTGGCCGACGAGCCTCCGACGAAAGCGCCGCGCACGTTCCGGAACGTCCCATCCGGCAACTCGACGGCGTAGGAACGGCTGTCGTTGCACGCCCACTGTGTGCTGTCCGGCTGGATGACCAGGATCACGTCGTTGTTCTGCAGCGCGAATTTCGCAAACGTTTCCGCTCGCTGCAGTTCCACCTGCCACGTGGTGTTCGACGTGCAATACTGGTTGGCCGCGAAGGAACTGCCGGCGTTGCCCGTGACGATCCCGCCCCACGATAGAGACTCGCCGTTCGAGAAGGAGCTGGTGAGCCGGTTGAAACTGGTATTCGCCAGGAGGCACGGGAAGAAGTTGGAGATCGTGGGGGTGCAGTTCCCGGCCTCGTCGAGGATCCAGAGCCTGCCGGTCAACGTGCTCACCTGCGCCCCGGGCGGCACCCCGGCTAACCGATCGTTGCCCGGATCGCTGCCCATGCACCCTGCCGCGACGCTCGATGCGAGAACCCACACCACCACGCGACCGATGTCGCGCGACCCGAACGGGCCCGGAGGGTCCATGGAGAATCCCCTGTACGGCGAGACCTCAACCGCTCGAGCCCACCTACGCCCCCGGTACGTGCTCGTCAAGCACCCTGTCCTTGGCTGCGCGGGGCCAGTGGTGGGAGTCTATCCTGTCCTGGACGTTGGCCGCAGACCGCGAACAATCGAACGAATGGCTCGAGTTGCACGTTGCGGTCCATCGACGCATCCACACTCTCCACGTCATGTGGAGCGATCTACGAGCCGATCTCGACCGATATCCACGCGTCCACCTGGCGCTGTGCTCGCGGGGATTTTGGGCTGTCGCCCTGTACCGGATCCAGCGTGCGCTCCTCGCCGTGCCGAAGCCGGTACGCGCAGCGCTGAAGATCGTGCTCGCGCCGGTCGCCTTCCTGATTCGGACCGCAAGCGGCGTCGATCTTCCTGCGGCTACGAGAGTCGGCCCCGGGCTCTACATCGGTCACTTCGGTTGCATCATTGTTTCGGGAGAAGCAGTGATCGGAGCTTTCTGCAACCTGAGCCCGGGGGTCATCATCGGGCGCGCAACGAAGGGCGGCATCAGGGGTGCGCCCATCATCGGCGATCGCGTGTATATCGCGCCCGGAGCGAAGATCTTTGGACCGATCTCGGTCGGATCCGACAGCGCGATCGGATCGAACGCGGTGGTTGACAAGACCGTTCCCGCAGGCGTCTCGATGGCTGGAGTACCGGCACGAATCATCTCGCACAAGGGCAGTCGGGAGCTGATCGATGTCGGGGATGAAGCACCGCAGGCCTCAGTCCTTTCTGATGGTGCACCCGTGCTTGGTCACTCGTAGGTATTTGACCGATCCAGCGCCGCACGGTTGCGCCGACGAACAACCACGCAAGCGCAGAGGACAGCGAACGACGAAGTCACGCGCGTTTGCAGTCCGCACCGAGTAGAGTGCGCTGCCATGCTGAGTGCCATCCTGTGCGCCGCCGCATTGCATGCCCAGAAGCTCGCCCTTCCCGCTCCCGCTCCAGTCACGATGGACCTCCTTGCCGCAGCGGGGTCGCAGGTCTGGATTCCCGCGGGGAACACGGGGAAGGTTTTCGTCCTCGACGGCGCCGGAAAACCATTTCGGACCATCGACGGGTTTGCGACCAGGAAGGGCCGCAACGATCGCCTGATGGGGCCGAGTAGCGTCACGCTCTCGACCTCGACGGCGTTCATCGGGAACCGGGGTGACTCGAGTGTCTGCGCGTTCGAGCGTCAGTCGCTGGCGAAGAAGAGCTGTGCCACCGTGCCGGGCGTTCCCGATGGAACGTTCTGGGTCGCACCGACGCAGGAGGTCTGGGTGACGACTCCGCGTGACAAGTCACTGCAGATCCTCAAGGCGCAGGGCGAGCTTCAGCTCGGTGGACAGATGCAGCTCGAAGGCGAGCCCGAGGGTTATGCCGTCGATCCGGGCAGAGGCCTCGTGTACACCAACCTCGAGGACAAGGATCTGACCCTCGTGATCGATGCGCGGGCCCGCAGAGTCGTCTCGACCTTTCACCCGAGCTGCGGCGCGGCTGGGCCGCGCGGGATCGCCATCGACACGGAGCGAGCGCTGCTCTTCGTCGCCTGCACGGATGCCGTAGTCGCGCTCGACGCCAAGACCGGGGAGCGGCGGGGGCGCATCGAAACCGGGAAAGGCGTCGACAACATCGACTATCTCCAGGCGAAGAAGCGGCTCTACGTCAGCGCGGGACAGGCCGCAAAGCTCACCATCGCGGAAATAGCGGACGATGGCTCGTTGCGCGAGATCGCCAGCGCTGGAGTTGGCAACGGCAGCCGGGTCGTCGTCGCAGCAGAGGACGGAACCGCCTACGCGGCAGATTCCCAGTCCGGTGCGCTGTGGGTCGTGAAGCCTTAGGGTTTGGATCTCCTCGTCGTTACCAGAGGAAGGCTGAAGCAACACTTTGCGGCGTCGACTCCACCGGCGAACCCCTGCATCGGGTGAGAATGCGCCGGGAGGTCTCCCTGTCTGATGCTGTTCGTCTTGCTCACCGCCTCCCCCGCTCTCGCTTGGCGATGCGCGCGCCCTTGCCGACCGCCGCAACAGCGGACTGCTCACGGCGCAGGCCGGAGTCGGACGTGGCACGCGCAGGAGTCGAAGTGACCGGTAGCTCGCGAACCCGACACTCTCGGCGAGCTACGGGAAGGACGATCAGGAACAAAGCGCGCAAGTCCTTGATTCTCGGACGCCCGACAGAAATCCGTTCTAGATCGGTGTCCTCTGGGGAGCCACTCTTCCTGCTCGGTAGAACATCCGCCCGCTGGCGCTTGACTCAGCGCCGCTTGCTGGCCCGCTTCCGCGTGTTACGAGGCGCCGCGCTCGCGACCTTCGCGCGGACTGGATGAAGCGTCTCGTGCGCGGCGCACATCGCCACGAATGTGGCAATCCTTTGCGCGCGCGTTTCCGGCCTCTTGGCAGTCGTCACCCGGTAGAGAATCGCATAGCGATTCGCAGCATCCAGCGTCTCGAAGAATGCGCGGGCTCGGCGATTGCGCTCGAAGGCTTCAGCGAGGTCGTTCGGCGCGGTCGACGTCTTTGCACTGTCATACGCGCGGGCCCACCGTCCATCACGTTTGGCGCGCTCAACCTCAGCGAGACCTGGCGCCTGCATTCG
>DASRFY010000032.1:0-2829 GCA_035651315.1 Burkholderiales bacterium | reverse complement strand
CGCTGCTCTCGATCACCTCCTGCGTGTTCAACCGCGCGTACAGGCGGTGCTTGAGGCACTCGACGAGCGCCGGGATGCCCCCGCCTTGCTCGATGCCGAGGTGTTCCATGATCCGCCGCGCCTCGATCTGCGTGAAGTGCTCCCATGCGGCGCGATCGGCTTCGATCGCCGCCGCCATCCCGTGTGCGCGCTCGACGGCCTGGAACCAGAGACCGTCATGCGCCAGCCAGTTCTTGGCGTCGTCGATGACGAGCCGGATCAACTCCTCCTTGCTCATTCTTTCCAGCGCTTCCACTCCTTCACTGCGAACGGTTGCCGGCAAGTGCCCTCCTCCGTGCGTCAGGCCGCGGTCACTTCGGGCACCAGCTCCACCCGGGTCTTCATCGAGTTCGAGATCAGGCACAGCTTTTCCGCCTTTTCGAGGATGCGCCGCGCGCGCTCGATCCGACCGGCGTCCGCGACGACCACCTTCGGGCGCAAGGTGATGTGAGTCATGAGAAACCCCGACTCCGTCTTTTCCAACGTTCCTTCCGCGGCGGACTGGTAGGACTTGAAGTCGAGCTTCGAGTTCGTCGCGATCGCCAGGAAGGTCGTCATCAGACATGCTTCGGCGGCGGCCGTGTACAGGTGCTCCGGCGACCAGATGCCCGGATGCCCCCCGGGGAACTCCGGCGGTGTTGCCACCTCCAGGCTCGGCAAGCCATCCGCGGCGAGCACGGCCCGCCGGTCGCCCGTCCACTTCACGCTGGTCTGGTAAACGTGGCTTTCCATGCTCGGCGCTCCTTTCCACCGTGAGAGCCGGAAAGCCACCCGGATGGTTCAGTCAAATTGCCGCAGCCCTGCGGCAATCGAAGCGCGACGTGCTGCGCGACCGAAAGAATCCAATTCGCATCCGCCAGGTGACCGATGCCCGGCGCGTCGCGCGCCCGGTAGAACGAGCGTCATGAAACCTGGTCGAACGAAGCCTGAAGCGACGCAGATTCTTCCCGGCGAGAGGGTCAGGATTCATTTCGACGTAGATCCGCAGGGTGGCGGAATCATCGGCGAGACGATGTGGGGTGAGAAGGTCGGCGACCGGCGCTATCGGCTCGGCAATGTCCCGTTCTACGTCTTCGGCGTGAGCTGGCACGACATCGTCTTTGCCGATGAGGTGAAGGGTCTCCTGACGTTCACCGGGGTGTCATTGCGCGGCGGTCACTCCACGTATCGAGTCCTGCAGGCGCGGAACCTGGACCCCGCCGTCTTCAGCCGGCATTGGCAGGGCCTGAAGCAGCTGGGTTGTTCGTATGAAGGTGGTGGAGACGGGCTCCTGGCCGTCGATGTGCCCCCGGACATAGACCTGCGGGCCGTGCGAGTGCTGCTGCTCGCTGGTGAGCGCGCCCGCGTCTGGCAATTCGAGGAGGCACACGCCGCTCACCGATGATCGTGAGCAGAATCCGGTGTGGTGAGGCAGGGGTTCCGCAAGCCTGCAGGGCAAGATGCGAGCAGATCCCATCCGCGCGCGTTCCGGCGCTGCTGCCGTGCCCGATTCACTTCATCGGGGACGCGGGCGCAGGGATCGAGACCGGGTTCGTCGGGAAGACGGCATCCGAGCTCCCGATTCCGTCGGTGAAGAAGACGCTGGAGCAGATCGTCCGGCAGCGTCGAAGACGGCGCGGTCGCTGCTGAACTGCAGCAGCAGTCCGCCGAGGTGCGACCCGATGCGCGCCAGCTCGTCCAGATGGATCCGGGCCAGCCGCTCGAGCACGTGCGATCCTTTTGCGGTCAGCTGCAGCAGGACCTTGCGGGCGTCGTCGCGCGAGCGCCTGCGCACCAGCAGCCCCTGCTGGGCGAGTCGATCGACCAGGCCGACGGCGCTGTTGTGCTTGATGACCAGCTGGTGCGCGAGATCGTTGATCGTCATCCGATCGGCGGCATTCCGCAGCGCGACGAGCGCGTGGTAGTGCTGCATCGTCACGCCGGCCTTCTCCGCGACGGACTCGCTGAAGTGCAGGAAACTGCGGAGGGAGTGGCGGAACGCCGCGAGCTGCGCGTAGCTTTCGACGGGCACTGTCGTCTGGCGCGGATGCGCGGTCACGAAGGCGCCCATCATACGCCCAGATGGCGATGCAGGACTTCGGGGTGGCCTCGCAGCGACTCCGCGGACAACTCCTCGACGATGTGGCCGGTCCTGAGGATATAGACGCGGTCGGCGAGGGTCATCGCCGCCGAGATGTTCTGCTCCACGATCAGGATGGTCTGCCCCCCCTGCGCGAGCGCGCGGCACGTGGCCAGCAAGTCGCGCACGATGATCGGCGCCAGCCCTTCGAACGGCTCGTCGAGCAGGATGATCTTCGGATCGCGCACCAGGGCGCGCGCGATCGCCAGCATCTGCTGCTCCCCTCCCGAGAGGTCGGTGCCGCGGCTGCGCCGGCGCTCCTTCAGCCGCGGGAAGGTCGCCCACACGCGGTCCAGCGACCAGCGGCGCGATTTCGCCGTGAGCCCGGCCAGCACGAGGTTCTCCTCGACATTGAGGCTGCCGAAGATGCGCCGTTCCTCCGGTACCAGCTGGAGGCCGAGGACGGCGATGGCATGGGGCGGCAGACCGTGCGTGGGCGTGCCGTCGAGCGTGACCGTGCCGGATCGCGGGCGGACCAGCCCGATCAGGCTCTTCAGAGTCGTGCTCTTGCCCGCGCCGTTGCGGCCGAGCAGGGCCACGACTTCATTCTTTGCCACCCGCAGCGACACGTCGAAGAGGATGTGGCTGTCGCCGTAATAGCTGTTGATGCGGTCGACTTCGAGGAGCGTGTTCATGTCGCCGCGACCCCGCCGAGATAGGCTTCCTGCACG
>DASRFY010000031.1:0-16329 GCA_035651315.1 Burkholderiales bacterium | reverse complement strand
GAGCCAACAAGACGAATACACCTCGAACCAGCTCAAAGCGTTCCGCGCTGGCGAGCGCGGCAACGACGAGAACCAGATGATGCGGAACATAGCGTCGCGCCTTTCCGACCAGGAGATCACCGCTCTCGCCGAATACATTTCCGGCCTGCATTAGGCCATACCAGCAAACGCCCGCTTTGCGGCGGCCAGGGTCTCTTCCACTTCCGCGGCGCCATGCGCCGCGCTCACAAATCCGGCTTCAAATGCCGAAGGAGCGAGATACACGCCCTCGGCGAGCATCGCGTGGAAAAAACGGCTGAATCGCTCGCGGTCACACTCCATTACCCGCGCGTAGCTGTCGGGTGGTTCGTGCCTGAAATACAGGCCGAACATGCCGCCGGCCGATTGTGCGCAGAAAGCAAGACCGGCTTCCTTGCCTGCCTGCTCCAACCCGGCCACGAGTCTGCCCGTCGTCTCCGACAACCGCTCAAAAAATCCGGGCTGGAGAACCAACCTGAGCGTGGCGATACCTGCTGCGACGGCGACGGGATTCCCTGACAGCGTTCCGGCCTGATACACCGAGCCGAGCGGAGCGATCTTTTGCATGATGTCCCTGCGGCCGCCGAACGCGCCGACCGGCATGCCGCCGCCGATCACCTTTCCCAGCGTGGTGAGGTCAGGGGTAATGCCGTAGAGGCCTTGCGCGCCCGCCGCTCCGACGCGAAAACCGGTCATCACCTCGTCGAATATCAAAATTGCGCCATGCCGAGTGCACAACTCGCGCATGGCACTCAGGAACTCCGGCTTCGGCTTTACGAGATTCATGTTGCCCGCGATCGGCTCAACAATCACCGCCGCGATGTCCTTTCCAGACTTTGCGAACGCATGTGTCAGCGTCTCACTATCGTTGTAATCGAGGACAACCGTGTGCGCGGTGGTTTCGGCCGGCACTCCGTCCGAGCTTGGCCGACCGAAGGTCAGCGTTCCGGAACCCGCCTTGACCAGCAGCGAGTCGGCGTGGCCGTGATAGCAGCCCTCGAATTTCACGATCTTGGCGCGACCGGTGTGGCCGCGCGCCAGGCGGATCGCGCTCATCGTCGCTTCGGTACCCGAACTGACCAGGCGCACCTGCTCGACGGAAGGCAGCGCACGGGTCAACAGATCGGCCATCTCCAGTTCCGCCTCGGTCGGCGCACCGAAGCTCAAGCCGCGCGCTGCCGCCTCGTGTACGGTGCGTACCACCTGAGGATGCGCGTGACCCAGCACCAGAGGTCCCCAGGAGCCCACATAGTCGATGTAACTCTTGCCCTCGACGTCCCAGATCCGAGCGCCCTCTCCGCGCGCGACGAATACGGGCGTGCCGCCCACGGCGCCAAAGGCACGTACAGGTGAGTTCACGCCTCCTGGAATGACCACCTGCGATTTCTGGAAAAGGATCTCGTTCTTGCCCATCATGATCCGCGCTCGAACCTTCCGGTCGACACGCCCCGTCCGAAAAGAGCACAGAACGACCGCGCGGCTTGCGTTACGTCCGGCGCCGAGAACAGGGCCCCGGACACCGCCAGGGCGTCTGCTCCCGCATCGATCAGTGACGCGGCGTTTTCCACGGTGATTCCGCCGATTGCGACGACAGGCACGCGCAGCACGCCTCGCGCCTCGCGCAACAATCCGATTGGGGCGGGCGTTGCCTCGGGCTTGGTCCCGGAGGGGTAAAAGCTGCCGAACGCGACATAGTCCACGCCCATGTCTTCCGCTTCCAATGCCCGCACCAGATCCGCGTAGCACGATGCGCCGACGATCGCTCGCGAGCCCAGGCGCGCGCGCGCTTCGCTCACCGAGGGATCGTCCCGCCCCACATGCACGCCGTCTGCGCCCGCTGCAGCCGCGAGGTCCACGCCATCGTTGACGATAAGCCGTGCAGCGTGGCGGTGACAAAGCGCAGCCAGCACGCGCGCCTGCTCCAGCTTCAGGGACTTGGGTGCGGTCTTGTTGCGATACTGAACGCAGCGCGCCCCGCCCCGGAGGGCGGCTTCCACCTTCTCGGCCAGGACGGTAGTGTCTGCGATGTCGGGCGTGATCGCATACAGGCCGCTAATCGCGCCCGCCGCCATCGTCGTCTTCTTCCCGCGCCCAGAAAAGCCGATCGGGAATGAGCTGGCCCATCCCCGCGCGATACGCATACTTGAGGGCCTGCCAGGTGTATTCCTGTGCATCGTGCACCGCTTGCGGAACGTCCAGGCCGTTGGCCAGCGTCGCCGCAACCGCCGACGCGAGCGTGCAGCCGGAACCATGATACGAGCCCGGCAACCGCTCCCATGCGTCGCTGCGCACGACGCCGTCCTGGCTGTACAGCGTATTGACAACCTGCGCGGTGTTTTCGTGCGTACCGGTGATGAGCACGTACTCGCAGCCGAGCACGAGCAGGCGCCGCGCACACTCGTTCAAGCCCAGGTCGTCGCTTTCCTCGCCGTCGTCCTGAGTGAGGCGCCGGGCTTCCAGGCTGTTGGGGGTGAGCACGGTAGTCTGCGGGATCAGCAGCTTGCGCATCGCGGAGATCATGTCCTCGGAGGCGAGTTCATCGCCCCGTCCGGAGGCGAGTACCGGATCGAGCACGAGCGGAATGTCGGGATAGTCGGAGACTACCTCGGCAATCGCGGCAATGGTTTCGACGCTACCGAGCAGCCCGATCTTGAACGCAGTGACCGGCACGTCCTCTAGAACGCAGCGCGCCTGATCCGCGACCCACTCCGCGTCGAGCGGCATCAGATCCTCCACACCCATAGTGTCCTGGACGGTAACGGCGGTGACCACCGACAGTGGATGGCACCCCATGCTGGAAAGGGTCAGCACATCGGCCTGGATACCGGCGCCGCTGCTTGGATCGGTGGCTGCAAAGACGAGGACGATGGGAGGAACTTCAGGCACGTCGTGATTCATGCGGCGTGACCGCCTTTGGACTTAAAATCGCATTCTAACGGAAATGCCTGTAGCGAAATGAATTCGAGCGAAACCGAAGTATTCAAGACTTATATGTGCCTCATCTGCGGCTTCATCTACGACGAGGCGGCCGGTCTCCCGGAGGAGGGCATTCCGCCCGGGACGCGCTGGGAAGATGTCCCCGTCAACTGGGTCTGTCCCGAATGCGGGGCGCGGAAAGAGGACTTCGAGCTGGTCGAAATCTGATGAAGTGAACGGCACATGCGCATTCTGCACACTATGCTGCGGGTGGGAGATCTCCAGCGGTCGATCGACTTCTACACAAACGCGCTCGGCATGCGCGTGCTGCGCCGGAAAGACTATCCCGAGGGGCGATTCACCCTTGCCTTTGTCGGATACGGCGACGAGGCCGATGAAGCGGTAGTCGAGCTTACCCACAACTGGGACACCGCGAAATACGACGTGGGCAACGGCTACGGTCATATCGCGATCGCCGTCGACGACGCCCACCAGGCTTGCGAGAAAGTCAGGAAGCGCGGCGGCAGGGTCACGCGCGAGGCCGGACCCATGAAGCATGGGACGACGGTGATTGCTTTCGTCGAGGATCCTGACGGCTACAAGATAGAGTTCATCCAGCGCGAACGCTGAGCCGGGCGGCCGCGCGGTTTGCCAGCCGCACGAACTCCGCAATGCCCAGCGTCTCCGCCCGCGCGCCGGGATCAATTCCGCACCCTGCAATGTCCACTTCGGCAAGAAGGTCGCGGAGTGCGTTTCGCAGGGTCTTGCGGCGTTGCATAAACGCGGCGGCGACAAGGCGAGAAAAGACTCCATGGTCCCGCGCCTGGGAAGCCGGCTGCCCGAGCGGAAGCATTCTCGCGATCGCCGACCAGACTTTCGGCCGCGGACGGAAGGCGCCCGGCGGCACATCGAACAGGCGCTCGACGCGCCAGTGGTACTGCAGCATGACCGTCAAACGTCCGTATTGCCGCGTGCCCGGAATAGCGGCCATGCGCTCCACCACTTCCTTCTGAAGCATGAAATGACAGTCGCGGACCGAGGCGTAGGCTGCGTCCACGCGGAACAGCAACGGTGTCGAGATGTGATAGGGCAGGTTGCCCACCAGCCGCAGCCCGGTGCCGAGAGCGCAAAAGTCGAAGTCCAGCGCATCTCCTTCGTGAACGCGCAGCCGGGCGGGCGGGAAGCGCTCTCGAAGCGCGCGCACCGCGTCGCGATCGATCTCCACAGCGTCCATCGAATCGACCCGCTCGAGCAGCGCGCCGGTCAACGCGCCGAACCCGGGGCCGATTTCGAGCAGCCGGTCCTGCGGCCGCGGTGCGATCGCCTCGACTATGCGGGCAACGTAATTGGAATCGACCAGGAAATTCTGGCTGAAGCGCTTGCGCGGGCGGGGCAACTGCATGAGCGGCGGAGAGCGGCGCACCGCCCCGCTCAGTGGTCCTCGAGACGGTATTCGACGTAGGCCTTGTCGCGCTGCAGGCGCACCCACTCCTGATATGCCTCGTCCGACTTCCTCTGCCGAATCGCCTGCCGCGCAAGCACGCGCTGCCTTTCCTTGGACATGTCCTCGTCGCGCCTTTCGAGCACCTGGATGAGGTGCCAGCCAAAGGAGGTACGTACCGGCTCGCTCACTTCCCCCGGCTTGAGGGCATTCATCGCGTGCTCGAACTCCGGCACCGTGTCGCCGGGAGACAGCCAACCCAGGTCGCCGCCCTTGGTCGCGCTTGCGTCCTCCGAGTGCTGCCGCGCCAGCTCGCCGAAGTCCGCGTTGCCCAGGACGACGCGCTCGCGAAGACCTTCCAGCCGGTGCTTGGCCTCGTTTTCCGACACGACTTCGCTGGTGCGGATCAGAATATGACGAGCGTGGGTCTGCTGGACGATGACTGGGGATTCATTTCCGCGCTTGTCGAGCAGCTTGAGGATGTGAAAGCCGTTGGGACTTCTCAGCACCTGGCTCACCTCGCCCACCTTCAGTCCCTTGACCGCGTCGACGAACATCTCGGGCAGGCGAGCCGTGGTGCGCCAGCCGAGCGGGCCACCCTCCAAAGCGTTCTGCGCGTCCGAAAAGCTCGCCGAGACCTGGCGGAAGTCCGCTCCCGCCTGGAGCTGGGCCAGCGCACGATCCGCGATTGCCCGCTTGGCCTGGATCTGCTCCGGGGTGGCACCTTCCGGAACCAGGATCAGGATGTGCGCCAGGTTGTACTCATCGTCTTTGCCCCCCTGTAGCGTCTGGTTGCGCAGGTAACCATCGATCTCGGCGTCGGTGATCACTATCTTGCTATCGACTTCCCGCTCCTTGAGCCTAGTAACGAGGATCTCGTTTCGCAATTCCTCGCGGAAGCGATTGAAGTTGACGCCGTCGTCCTCCATCGACTTGCGGAACTGATCCGGCGTCATCTTGTTTTCTTCGGCAATGCGCTCGATGGCACGCTGGAGCTGGGCGTCCTCCACGCGCAGACCGGTCTCCTTGGCCGTCTGGACCAGAATCCTGGACGTGATCATGCGCTCCAGCAGCTGCTTTTCGAGTGCATCGGCCGCCGGCGGCGGAGTGCCCTGGCGTTTGAGTTGCAACATCGCCATCTTCACCTGGTCGTCCAGATCGACCTTGGTCAGCACCTCGTTGTTGACAACGGCCACCGTGCGATCCAGCAGCAGCGGCGCCGACGCCTTGTGCTCCTCTGCGGCGCGCGCGGCCACGCACGGCACGCAGATCACGAAGACGAAGAGGAGCGGCTTCGCAATGTTACGCACTTGCATTCGGCGAATTTCGGCGTGACTGGATTGAACCTCGGCGATCGCGGCAACGATTTCGTGTTCCCTATCAGTAAACGGGGAACGGATTTCGCTCTACGCTTCTATTCTGCAGCGTGTTGACAAATCCGGGAATGAACTGCCTCAAGGTCTGAATCGATCCGCCGCTTTGAGACAGGCCGGAGAGCTCGAACTGAAGCATGACTGCATTAGTGTACTCTTGCGTGAAGGTCACGAATCTGTGCAGGGCGAAACGTACACCCCAGCATCCCGCATTGTACTCGACGCCCGCCAACCCCTCTAGGAGCTGCCTGTCCTGCAGCGAGTAATTCCAGCGCGCAATGCCGCTCCACTTCGCCGATAACGGCCACTGCGAGGACAAGTCCAGCTGCTCGAGCAGGCCGCGGGTAAAGCGATAGGCGAAGTTCACGACCTTGCCGGTATCCGGAAGGTATTGGACGCTCACGTTGCTGCGCTCGAACCGCTGGTCCTGCGTGCTGTATTCCGTCGTGACCTCGGTCATCCAGCTCCGCGCCATGGAACCGCTGATCGCCGCCAGCAGGTCGGAGTGGTTCGCTGCCGGCGTTCCGCCCGTGATCACGGCCGCAGGCGGGGCACCGGGAAAATTTGTGTTCAGCGACACCAGCTGCGGCGTGAAGTAGTATCGCTCGCCGAAGGTCAGGCGGAGTTTTTCGGCGCCGTCCTCCGGCGTGATGAAACGGCTGCTGACCGCAGCGGTGAGCTGATTGGCGTTGTTGATCCGGTCGCCGCCCGTAAACTGGTTTTCGGTGAAGATCTGCGCCAAATTGAAGTCCGCGACGGCGGTATCGAAATTCGGCAGCTCGTCCTGCTGGCGAAAGGGAATGTAGACGTAGTACAGGCGTGGCTCCAGCGTCTGGGTAAGCGCCTGTCCGAAGAGCTTGGTATCGCGCTCGAAGGTCATCGAGCTGTCGAGACTGTAGATCGGTACCGCGACCGTCCTCGGAGGCGTGAAGTCGTCGTCAAATGTATAGTGCGTATAGCGATAACCCACCTTCGGCGTGAAATTGAAGTAGGACGTCTGCAAGGGGACGCTCACGCTGGGGTTTAACGTGCTGCGCCTTCCCTCGATGAGGGACGGGTGGCGAAAGTCCACCAGTTCGCCGTTGAAATTCAGGTCCAACAAAGAGGCCGGCTGCTGGTTTGCGAGCAGCGTGATCTGCGGCTCCCGGTCGTAGGGTGGCACGACCGGCGCGAGGGGATCCTGCAGGGTCTGGAATTTTTGCACCAGCGTGTTCACCGTCCACCAGCCGCCGTCGTACTGCAGGCTGCCCTGGCGGGGCAGGTTCGTTATCGAAGTCACGGAAATCTTGTCGGCAAGATCGGTGAAGTAGAAGTCGTCCGAGACGCCCTCCAGGTCCACGTTTCCGGTGAAGCCGTTGCCGAAGTTCTGGTGGTGCTGCAGCGAATACGCATAACGGTTTTCCTGCCGCACCCGATCGTCCGGTAGGTATTCGCCGAACAGTTGGCCGTTCATATCCGGCTCGAGGTAGCGGAACTCCTCGCCCCACAACAATCCGCGCCGAGTCATGAAGCGCGGTGAAATGGTCGCGTCGGCGTTGGGTGCGATGTTCCAGTAGTAAGGCTGCGTGATCTCCGGGCCGCTTTGCCCGCTCGAGCCGAGCGACGGCGGCAGGAAGCCGCTCTTGCGCGCGCCGCTGAGCGAGAAGTCGAGATAGGGGGTGTAGAGAACCGGCAGTCCCTTGAACACCACCGTCGCGTCGCGCGCGGTACCAACGTCCCGCGTGCGGTCCAGATCCAGCTTGTCGGTCCGCAGGTACCAGTCGTCATTGCCGACGTCGCAGTTGGTGAACGTGCCGTTGTCGACATGCAGGCGGGTCTTGCTCTGCGCCACGATGCGATCCGCGGTGCCGCGGCCGTGGACGTCGATGATGAAATAATCGGCCTTGTTCACCAGGCCCGTGCTGTCGCGCAGGTTGTAGGTGAGATCCTCCCCGCGCAGGATGCTGCCCTGGTGCTCGAAGCGCAGGTTTCCGCGCGCAGTCACCGAATCTTCCGGAAACGAGTAGCGCAAGTAGTCCGCGAAAATCGCTTCGCCCCGCTTACGCAGGCGCACGTTGCCCTCGGCCTCGATTTCCTTGTCCTCGTGACCCTGGAGCCGGTCCGCCTCAAGGAACAGCGGCGTCTGCTCGTCCGCGCCCACCGAGTAGGGAATGAGTTCCTCCTGAAGCTTGAGCTTGAGGCCGAGTTCCTGCGCGCGAGTTGACAAACAGAAGAAAAGGCTGGCCGACAACAGAAAGACAGAGGCGGGACGATAACGCGGCTGCATTCGAAGCTGTCGGCCGGAGTGGGATGTTAAAATCTCATAAATTCACACGTCTATCAACGAACGCCCTTGGAACGCACCGCGGCGCTCGAACGGTGGCTCGTCGAGCAGCTCCCCGGAAAAAGCCTGCGCCTCGCACCCGCGTCTTCGGACGCCAGCTTCCGTCGCTATTTCCGCGTCTTCTTCAACGACGCCACGCTGATCGCGATGGACGCCCCGCCGCCGCAGGAAGATTGCCGCCCGTTCGTGAAAATCGCCCGGTTGATGGCGGAAGCCGGCCTGCATGTACCGCGCATTCTTGCTCAGGACCTCGAGCGCGGGTTCCTGCTGATGACGGACCTGGGTGCCGTCACCTATCTGGAAGCCTTGCGCGGCGGCGAGGCGGATCGGCTGTTCGCTGACGCCACTGCTGCCCTGGTGCGCTGGCAGTCCGCGAGCCGGGCAGGCATGCTGCCGGATTACGACAAGACCCTGTTGCGCCGCGAGATGGAGCTGTTCCCTGAATGGTACGTCGGCAGGCATCTGTGCGTCGAATTGTCGCAGAGACAGCGCGACGCGCTGGAGGCGGTGTTCCGCGTTCTGCTTCTAAGCGCACTGGCACAGCCGCGGGTCTACGTGCATCGCGATTACATGCCGAGAAACCTGATGGTGAGCGAGCCCAACCCCGGCGTCCTCGACTTTCAGGACGCGGTATACGGCCCGATCAGCTACGACATGGTGTCGCTGCTGCGCGACGCGTTTCTGAGCTGGGACGAGGAGCGGGTGCTCGACTGGACCGTACGCTATTGGGAAAAGGCACGCGCCGCAAGGCTTCCGGTGCGCGAGGACTTCGGCGAGTTCTATCGCGAGTTCGAATGGATGGGGCTGCAGCGTCACCTGAAGGTGCTCGGAATCTTCGCCCGCATTCGCTACCGGGACGGCAAACCGGGATACCTCGAGGATACGCCCCGCTTTCTGCGCTATGCGCGCGCCTGCGCCGAACGCTACGGCGCGCTGTCGCCGCTGGCGCGCCTGCTCGACGAGCTGGAAAACCGCGCGGCGCAGGTCGGCTACACGTTTTGACCGTGGTAGCCCCGCAGCGAACCGCGATGATCCTGGCTGCCGGTCGGGGAGAGCGCATGCGCCCGCTGACCGATGGCGTGCCCAAGCCTCTTCTTACCGCGGGCGGCAAACCGCTGATCGGCTGGCAGCTCGAGCGCCTCGCCGCAGGCGGATTCTCCCGCGTCGTCGTGAACCATGCGCACCTGGGCGAACAGATCGAGAAAGCGCTGGGTGACGGCCGCCGTTGGCATCTGTCTATCCTGTACTCCCCGGAGCGCGAGCCGCTGGAAACGGCAGGGGGCGTTCGAAACGCGCTCGAACTGCTCGCGGCGCAGGTCTTCGCGGTGGTCAACGCGGACATTTTCACCGATTATGATTTTCGTGCGCTGGGGCGTGCGCTGGACGCGCTTGCGACCGATGCCTCCCGGGTCGCACATCTGGTGCTGGTCGATAATCCATCCCACCATCCCCGGGGCGACTTCTGCCTGCACGCCGGACGGGTCGAGGCGGCGGGCGCAGACGCGCTCACGTTCAGCGGCATCGGCGCGTACCGCAGGGAGTTCTTTGCCGGACTGGATCGCGGCAGGAAGCAGCCGCTTGCGCCCCTGCTGCGCGAAGCCATGGAGGCAGGGGAAGTGAGCGGGGAGCATCACCGCGGCATCTGGATGGACGCGGGTACGCCCGAGCGCCTGGCGGCGTTGAACCGCATGCTCATTGGAGAGACGTCTTGATTTATATGCCCGCGTCCTTTGCCGAGCCGGACGAAAGCCGGCTGTGGAAGCTGGTTCGGGACTGGCCGTTCGCGACGCTGATCTCGTCGACCGGCGAGGTCCCGTGGGTCAGCCACCTGCCGCTGATTGCAGACGAAAATCGACGCGTGTTGCGCGGTCACATGGCCAAGGCAAATCCTCACTGGAGGGTACTGGACGCGGGACAAAGCCTCGCGATCTTTCACGGACCTCATCACTATGTCTCGCCGTCCTGGTATGCGAGCCAGCCGAGCGTGCCGACCTGGAACTACGCGGTCGTGCACGCCCAGGGAAAGGCGCGGGCCACGGCGGAATTGATGCGCAGCGTGCTTTCCGACGCGGACCTATAATCCGGCTGCCATCCGGACGCTTTCCCATGAACGGAAACGAGATCTTTGCCAGGCGCCGGGCCGAGCTCGCGCGCCGCATGGGTGCGGGTGTGGCGGTGGTGCGTACCGCTCTCGAGCGGGTGCGCAACCGCGATGCCCATTATCCCTTCCGCTTCGACAGCTACTTCTACTACCTCACCGGCTTCCCGGAGCCGGGAGCGGCGCTGGTCCTCGTGGCGGGAGCGCCGCACAGGGCGATCCTGTTCTGCCGTGACAAGGATCCGGAGCGGGAGGTGTGGGACGGTTACCGGGTGGGTCCGGAACAGGCACGCGAGGCGTTCGGCGTCGATGAAGCCCGACCGATCGGCGAACTCGACCAATTCATGCCGCAGGTGCTCGCCAACCAGCCGGCCGTCTTCTGCGACGTGGGCGGCGACCCGGAATGGGATACACGCGTAATCGGCTGGATCAACAAAGTCAAAGAACAGGTGCGAAGCGGGGTCTGCGCCCCCGGAGAAATTCGCGACCTGCGCGCGCACCTCGACGACATGCGGCTGATCAAGGACTCGGCTGAGCTTGCCACCATGCGCCGCGCCGCCGAGATATCCGTGCAAGCCCACCGCCGCGCCATGCGCGCCGCACGCCCCGGCCGCCGCGAGTACGAGATCGAGGCCGAGCTGCTGCACGAATTCCGCCGCCACGGTTCACAGGCGCCGGCTTATACGCCGATCGTCGCGGGCGGCGCCAATGCCTGCATCTTGCACTATGTGCGCAACGATGCAACGCTCAACGACGGCGACCTGTTGCTGATCGATGCCGGCTGCGAGTTGGACGGCTACGCTGCCGACATCACCCGCACTTTCCCGGTCAACGGACGTTTTGCCGGCCCGCAGCGCGAGGTGTACGAGCTGGTGCTCGCGGCGCAGGCTGCCGCGATCGAACAGGTCAAGCCCGGCAACGAATGGGAAGACCCGCACCGCGCCGCGGTGAAGATACTCGCGCAGGGGATGATCGATCTCGGCCTGTGCAAGGGAACGGTGGACGGCGTGATCGAATCGGGCGATTACCGGCGCTTCTACATGCACCGCACCGGCCACTGGCTCGGCATGGACGTGCACGATGCCGGCGACTACAAGCATGCCGGGGCCTGGCGCAAGCTCGCGCCGGGTATGGTGCTCACCGTCGAGCCGGGCTGTTACATCCGGCCGGGCGAAGGCGTGCCGGAGCGGCTCTGCAATATCGGCGTGCGTATCGAGGACGACGCGCTGGTCACCGAGCACGGTTGCGAAATCCTGACCGCCCAGGCGCCCAAGAGCGTCGCCGAGGTGGAAGCGGCGATGCGCGACTAGCATCATGGACCTCGAGCGACGCGACCTCGTCATCGTCGGCGGCGGACCGATCGGCTGCGCGCTTGCAGCGGCGCTCGCCGGTGCGACTCGCGCGCCGCTCATCCTGGAAAAGGACCTCGGTCGGCGTCATGCCGACGCGCGCACGCTTGTGCTTTCCTACGGCAGTCGTCTCATCCTGGAACGACTCGGCGTCTGGGCAGCACTCGAGGCGTCGACTCCGATCACAGAGATTCACGTCTCGCAGCGCGCCGCCTTCGGGCGCACCGTCCTCGCCGCACGGGAGGTCGGTGTGCCGGCACTGGGATATGTCACCGGGTTTTCCGCGCTGCACGACGCATTGCACGAGGCGGCCGTCGCGCGCGGTGCGCAGCTGCGCCCCGGCGCAGCCGTGACCGCGATCGAGTCGCGGCCCGACGCGGTGCGCCTGCGCTACCTCCGGGACGGTACCGAGAACCTCGTCGAAGCCTCGCTGGCGGCCGTCGCGGACGGCGGAGCGGTGCTGCGCGACCAGACGGGCACGCAATTCGGGGCGCGGGATTACGAACAAACCGCCGTCGTCGCGCTCGTCCGCTCCTCGGCGCCGCACGCAAACCGCGCCTACGAGCGCTTCACGCCGGGTGGACCGGTAGCGCTTCTGCCCTCTGGCGAGGAATATGCACTGGTATGGTCCTGCGCTCCCGCTGATGCGCCGATTCTGCTCGGCCTGGACGAACAGGCGTTCCTGGAAAGATTGCAGACGCACTTCGGCGACCGTGCCGGACGCTTCGTAGCAGTGCGGGAGCGCGCCGGCTTTCCACTGCGGCTACGCTACGCGATCGAGCCGGTGCAAGCGCGCGTCGTGCTGCTCGGCAACGCGGCGCAGACCCTGCACCCGATCGCCGGCCAGGGATTCAATCTCGGGTTGCGCGATGCGTGGGCCCTGGGAGAGATCCTGCGCCGTACGGATTTGTCGGATCCGGGCACCGAAGGCGCGCTCCAGCGCTACCGCGCGGCGCGGCGGACCGACCGCGCCGCCGGCATCTTTTCCACCGACGCCCTCGCCAGGCTCTTTTCCAACGATTCCGCCGTTCTTGCCGCAGCGCGCGGCGTCGCCCTTTCCTGTCTCGACACCCATCCGCCCGCGAAACGCTTCCTGATGCGGCGGATGATGTTCGGCAGCGCGCTCTGAAGCCGTCGATTCTTCGTTGACGCATACCGCTTTGCGATAAAATGGCGGCCCTTTTTGATTGAGCCGGCCATGCAGATCGGTGATCACTCGCTCAGGAACGGATTGATCGTGGCGCCGATGGCTGGCGTCACCGATCGGCCGTTCCGGCAGCTCTGCAAAACGCTCGGCGCGGGCATGGCGGTGTCCGAGATGATCGCGTCCAACAGCGCGCTTCGGGATTCCCGCAAGACGCGTTGCCGCGCGAATCACGAAGGCGAAGTCGAGCCGATCTCCGTGCAGATCGCCGGCGCCGATCCCGAAACGATGGCGCAGGCGGCGCGCTACAACGTGGACCGCGGCGCACAGATCATCGACGTCAACATGGGTTGCCCGGCCAAGAAGGTGTGCAACGTCTTCGCCGGTTCCGCGCTGCTTCGCGACGAACCGCTGGTGGGGGAAATCCTGGAAGCCGTGGTTGGCGCGGTGGACGTGCCGGTCACGCTCAAAATGCGCACCGGATGGGACCGCGATCATCGCAATGCGGTGCGCGTGGCAAGAATGGCGGAATCGGCCGGCATTCGGGCGATCGCGATTCACGGCCGCACCCGGGTCGATCTCTACGCCGGTGCCGCAGAATACGACACCATTGCCGAAGTCAAGACGCGGGTGGGAATTCCGGTGATCGCAAACGGCGATATCGATTCGCCGTGGAAGGCGAAGCAGGTGCTCGAGCACACGCGCGCCGACGCCATCATGATCGGCCGCGCCGCGCAGGGAAGACCGTGGATTTTCCGCGAAATCCTGCACTTTCTTGAAACGGGACGGGAATTGCCGCAGCCGGAAGTCGATGACATCCGCCGCATTCTGGTACGGCACTTGCAATCTCTGTACGTCCTCTACGGCGAGTACACTGGTGTGCGGGTAGCCCGCAAACACATCGCCTGGTACACGAAGGGGCTCGCGGACGCGGAATCGTTCCGGCAGAACGTGAACCGGCTGGAGTCGGCGCAAGCGCAGCTGGAGGAAGTGGAGACCTTTTTCCAAGCGCTCGCCGGCCGGGGAGGCTGTCTGACCTGTATCGAGGAACTCGCAGCATGATCAACGACAACGAAATCGCCCGCTGCGTGCGCAAGGCGGTCGACGGCTACTTTCGCGACCTCGACGGCGAGAAACCGTGCGCGATCTATGACATGGTGCTGAGTTCGGTCGAAAAACCCCTGATCGAGGTGGTGCTGCACCGGGTCGCCGGCAATCAGACGCAGGCCGCCCAGCTGCTGGGCATGAACCGCAACACGCTGCGCAAGAAGATGAAGTCTTACGGCATCAAGTAACGTCGGCGTAAAATCGAATCCGAAGCAGGCCCGCCCGCGCTCAGCTCGCGGGCGGTTTTGTTTTTTCTCGCGAGAACAGCATGACCGCACGCAAACAGGCGTTGATCAGCGTATCGGACAAATCCGGCATCGTCGACTTCTGCCGCGCGCTATCCCGCTTCGGCATCGACTTGCTCTCCACCGGCGGCACGGCGAGGCTGCTGCGCGATGCCGGCCTCAAGGTGACCGAGATCGGCGATTACACCGGTTTCCCCGAGATGCTCGACGGCCGCGTCAAGACGCTGCATCCGAAAGTCCATGGCGGCATCCTCGCGCGCCGCGACCTGCCCGAGCACCTTGAAGCGCTGAAGCGCGCCGCGATCCCCACCATCGACATCGTCGTGGTGAACCTGTATCCCTTCGTGCAGACGGTGGCAAGGCCGGATTGCGGGCTGGAAGACGCGATCGAGAACATCGACATCGGCGGCCCGACCATGGTACGGGCGGCGGCAAAGAACTGGCAGCACGTGGCAATCGTCACCGATCCCGCCGATTATCCGAAGCTGACGGCGGAAATGGGGTCGGCAGGCGGCGCGCTCAGCGTCGAAACCCGCTTCCGGCTGGCCAGGAAGGCTTTCTCGCATACCGCCGCCTACGACGGCGCGATCAGCAATTACCTCACCGCCGTGGACATCGACGGCAAGCGTGAGGGCTTCCCCGACCAGTTCAACGTCAGCTTCGCGAAGGTGCAGGATCTTCGCTACGGCGAAAACCCGCATCAGAGCGCCGCCTTCTATCGCGATCTGAGCCCGGCGCCCGGCGCGCTGGCGGGCTACGTGCAGTTGCAGGGCAAGGAATTGTCCTACAACAACATCGCGGACGCGGACGCCGCCTGGGAGTGCGTAAAGACCTTCGAACAGCCGGCATGCGTCATCATCAAGCACGCCAATCCCAGCGGAGCCGCGATCGGAGCCAGCCCGACCGATGCCTACCGGCGCGCCTTTTCCACCGACCCGACTTCCGCTTTTGGCGGCGTCATCGCCTTCAACGGCACACTCGACGAGCTGGCGGCGGAAGCGGTCGGTGGGCAATTCGTCGAGGTCGTGATCGCGCCGCGCGTCGAGCAGGCAGCCCTCAAGGTGCTCGCGCAAAAACAGAATGTGCGCGTGCTGGAGGTGCCGCCGGGCAGCGGCGTGAACGACTTCGATTGCAAGCGGGTGGGCGGCGGTCTGCTGGTGCAAAGCCCGGACGTGCGTAATGTCTCGACATCCGAGTTGCGGATCGTCACCAGGAAACAGCCTTCGGCACAACAGCTCTCCGATCTGCTGTTCGCCTGGCGGGTGGCCAAATTCGTCAAGTCGAACGCGATCGTGTTCTGCGCAAACGGCATGACGCTCGGGATCGGCGCCGGCCAGATGAGCCGGGTGGATTCCGCGCGCATCGCGTCGATCAAGGCGGGAAACGCGGGGCTCGCGCTCGAGGGCTCCGTCGTCGCCTCGGACGCCTTCTTCCCCTTCCGCGACGGCGTGGACGTGGTCGCCAAGGCGGGCGCCGTCGCGATCATCCAGCCCGGCGGCAGCGTGCGCGACGAGGAAGTGATCGCGGCGGCCGATGAGCACGGCATCGCGATGGTGTTCACCGGCGTGCGCCACTTCCGGCATTAGAATTCGCCCCGGAGGCGCAGAGACTCAGAGAAAGCCAGTTAAGCACCAGGATCGCCAACGATGCCCGGAGATCCAATTCCGGTTTTCCCGGTGTGCTGGTGGTTCGATCAGATCTTCTCTTTTCTCTGTGCCTCTGTGGTTAACTGGAACTCATGAACCTTCTGGTCATCGGCGGCGGCGGGCGCGAGCATGCGCTCGCCTGGAGACTGGCGCAGTCGCCGCGCATCGCGCGCGTTTATGTCGCCCCCGGCAACGCCGGCACGGCGCGCGAGGACGGATTGTTCAACGTGTCGCTCACCGGCATGGCGGAGATCGTCGAGTTCGCCAGAAAGGAGGCGATCGCGCTGACGGTGGTGGGGCCGGAAGCGCCGCTCGCGGCCGGCGTCGTAGACGCATTTCGCGCCGCCGGCCTGCGCATCTTCGGACCGACCCGGGCCGCGGCCCGGCTGGAGAGTTCCAAGGACTTTGCCAAGAGCTTCATGGCGCGCCACCGCATCCCGACGGCGCAGTACCGCAGCTTCACCGATGCCGCGGCGGCGCATGAATACGTCAGGAGCCGCGGCGCGCCGATCGTGATCAAGGCGGACGGACTCGCCGCCGGCAAGGGTGTCGTGGTCGCCGCGGTCGAGGACGAGGCGCACGCGGCCATCGACATGATGCTGGTCGACAATCAAATGGGAGATGCCGGCTCGCGGGTGATGATCGAGGATTTTCTCGACGGCGAGGAGG
>DASRFY010000030.1:0-16361 GCA_035651315.1 Burkholderiales bacterium | reverse complement strand
CGCTTTTCGCCACATCCTCGGTAAGCTTCTTCTTCAGTGCCTCAAAATCGGTGAACCCCGCGTAGGCGGCCGTTTCCGCGGCTGGCACGGGGTGCTTGCCCACGAAGTTCTTGACCGCCTGCTTCTCATTGCAACCGCTCTCCCAGCGGTAGTCGTTCTCGTAGTTCTTCCATAGCCGCAGCTTGGTTCCGGCCGCGACAACGCCAGGGCCGAACTTCTCCTCCATTACCTTGACGTCGGCCGGCTCCCACTCGAGGCAGACTTCCACAGGCTCGAATTCTTTCTGGTTCACACCCTCGTTGCGGTGCCGCTTCTCGAGCCACGCCGGATAGTGATCGTGGATGGTGAACTCAGGGTTGGTGCGGGCGGGCTTCAACTGCCAGAGGGCATTTAAGAAGGCGCTCTTGCCGGACTCGTTCTTGCCGACGAGGCACGTCACCTTTTCCTCGATCTTCACTTCGGTGGAATCGAGGATGTTGCGGAACATGCGGATTTGGACGGTCCTAAGCTTCATTGCGTCTCCCAATACGCGTCTAGCGGGCTATTCATAGCGCCACGACAGCCGTAGAACTCACGACGAGCGTCGCCTGATTTCCAACGCTGCATAACCTTCGGTCAACAATAAAGGTCGCGATCCGAAATCCATTCATGCGAAGTCTAATATTGCATTACTAATAATGCAAGATAATACTGCACAAATGAAACATTTCTAGCGTTCATCACCCCTCCCATTCGGACAGCCTCGAACGGAGAAAAGCCATAACATCCGGTCGCTTACGTGCGAAAACAGGGAAACTGGTCAGGATGTAGGCGAGATCGTTAGGGCCGAGGCCATAAGCTTGGGCTGCAGCTCGGTTGGCCTGCCAGACGCCCTCGATGTAGCGCTCGTCGCGCACTGGAGAATCGGCTCCGTCGATGGAGATGGTATCGACGACGGGGATATTCCGACACTCGGCAGCTGACGGCACGGCGACGCGGGATACGTAGGTCCAGTTGAGGTGTGTTCCCGCGGTCCGCAAGCGGGTGATGAAGTCGAACGCGAAACTGTTCATCACTGCCGCCGCTACACTGGGATTGATCGCGCCGACTTCGAGCGTCGCGAGCGTGTTGCAGGAGCACGACCTCACCGGCAGCACTGCGGCGATACAGGTGCGCACATCGGTGTTCCGGGCGATGTCACGAAAAACGAGCTTTGGTCCAGGGGTCGGCACGTTGCCGTGTTTCTTCTCGGCCGCTTCCAGGTTCAGCCAGCGCTCCACCGGCTTTACGTCCACGACGAACTGGTCGATGTGCTTCCCCTCGTAGAGCGGCCAGAAGCCTTTCTCCGCCATCGCTGCGCGTACTTCGGTAAACGGGACCACGCGCCTGGCCGGCCAGTCGATGCCGCAGATTTCTTTGGGCGTGTAGAGGCGTCCGTCGTCGCGCGTCCACAGGTCGCGGTCATTGGTCATGTGGAACTGAGTGGAAAATCGCGCTTTCCACGCTCCGGGGCCATCACCGCCGAGGAGCGGCCGCGGCTGCTGCCCGTCGAGAAGCCCGTACATCTTCAGCACCAGCTCGCGATCGCGTTCGCCACGATATTCGAGAAACGCCAAGGTGCCGGGCGAGAGGCGTTTGATTTCCTTTTTGTTAACGACGACCTCGACTCCGGCTGGCGCGCCGGACTCCAGCTCGGAAAGCTTGTGGCGCATGAGCGCCGCGCGAAATCCGACCTCCTCCTTCCCCATGACCGCTTTCTGCGCCACCAGGCAGACGAATTTGTAGCTTGAGTGGATGTTGAAGATCTTCTTCCGGTTCTCGAAGCCATAGAACCGCTCGACTTTCATTTCGTCGAGCAGCAGATGGCGTAGCCCCGTGCAGCCTTCGTTGTTGTAGATCGCGCTCGGCACCAAATACCCGAGCCGCCCGCCGGTCTTGAGCACCCGATGCGAGCGCTCCACGAAGAATTTGAAAAGATCCGGGTCGCCGCCGGTCGCGCGGCCCTCGACTTCCCAGTCCACGTATCGGTAGTCGCCGCCACCCTTGAGCATCGCAGCGAGGATCTTCAGCCGCTCCGAGTACGTGTCGAAATCTTTCGCCAAGGCCGGGTTCTCGCGGTGCAGCTCGCGGATACGAGCATCGAGTTCCCCGCCGGTGTAGGCGCGTATCAGGACATCGGCGCGACCGTAGAACTCCTTGCGGTCCGGCTTCACCTTCTCCCAGGGAGGATTGCCGAGCACGCAGTCGAAGCCTCCCGCCGCGAACACCTCGGGAAACTCAAGCTCCCAGTGAAAGAACCGCTCGCGCTCGCGCGCTTGCTCGAAATTGCCCCACCAAGGTCTCGACCGCGCATCGCGTTCCAGATCTTGCGAGGATATGAGCGCCGGCAGCTCGCGCCAGATTTCAGGTACAAACCCGGCCGCGCTGCGCAGATCGAGCAGGAGCCTCGCCTGCGCGGTAGCGGCTTCGGCGCGGCGCAGACGGTCCTCCTTGTAGGCGTACTCCTCGGGCGTGTCGCCGCGCACCTCGGGCGGCAGCGGCGCATCGATGAGCTTCCGTTCCGCAAGGGCTTCCTCGAGCCGGCGCTTCAGCTCCGCCTCGAACAGCCCGCGCGTCATCCGGTCGCGCCGCGCGTCGAGCTTCGGGTGCGGCGGACGGTCGAAGTTGGCGAGCGAACTGCCGAGAAGCGAATTGCCGTTGCGGATGTGGTGCGCGAAGAAGCTCAGCGGCCGGTCGCCGGCGAGGGATTCAATCCAGAGCGATACTTGCGCGAGCTGCACTGCAGCCGGGTTGAGGTCCACGCCGAACACACATTTTTCGACAATGCGTCGCTTGCACCAGGCGGCACCTTCCTCCTCCCAAAGCTTGCGCACGTCCGCCGAGAGAGACCTATCGGGATGGAACGCCGCAGGCGCATTGCCGTTACCCTCGCGTTTGTACGCCTCAAGAAGCCGCGGGCCGAGAAAACGCGCGGCGCCCACCAGGAAGTGCGCCGAACCGCAGGCAAGGTCAATGATGCGCAGGGCCTCGATCTCGCCGGCGCTCTTGCCCTCGGAAAGCGGGCCGAGCGACTCGCGCACGAGGTAATCCACGATCTCGGTCGGCGTGTAGTACGAGCCGCTGGCTTTCCGCCCCGAGCCGGGCTTGAAGTAGAAGCTGCCTGACTCGAGCCGCCGCAGTAGCTTCAGAACCGCGCCGCGGGTCACCCCCCGGTCGACTTCCTCCTCGTCCTCGCCTGACTCGCCGTCGGCGTCCGCTTCGTCGTCGGCCTCGGCTTCCGCTTCGTCGGCCGCCGCGTCCGGATGCAGCCGCGCGGCTTCGGTCTCCTCGACGATGGCGGCATCCCCGCGCACGGAAAGCGACTTCTGCTCGACCAGCCGCACGAGTTCCGCGGGCGCGAGCACCAGTTCCCGGCTGCCGATTTGACACTCGATGAGCACTGCGGCAGTTTCTTCGGGCTCGTATTCGAGCAATCCCTGATACACGTTGCCCAACTGCTCGATGTCGAGTTCGCGGAAAGACACCCGCTCGCGGCCCACGCCGCGCCGCGGCCGGGTCGTGGCGAGCGAAAGGAGGATTGCCGCGGTATCGCGGTCGTGTAGGCGCAGCGCGCGCAGGAGCCGCCCCTCGTCGGTCTCCTCGCTGAACAGGCGACCACCGCGCGGCGGGATGTTCTCCAGGTCTGGTGGATTGGGCGAGATACCCTCGTTGAAGATCCGGAAGAGCGCCTGAAGGTGCATCCACAGGCCGTAGCGGTTCGCCGCCAGGGCCTCGGTCGGCGTCCGCAGGAGCCGCCAGACCACCTGATCGAGCGAGTAGCTCCTCCAGTAGAGGCGGTGCTGGATCAGGCGCTCGTCGCGTGCCTCGGCGTAGAGAATAAACAGGAGCCGATAGAGCGCTAGGAAACCTCCATCGCGCAGCTCCGCGAGCCCCAGGGGCTTTGCGAAGGCCGCAGCCCGCTCCCGCGCGTCGGCGAGGAACCCGGCCACGATGCGCTCGGCAGCTTCGAACACCGCGGCCTTGAGATCGTTCGAGACCCTCGCCGCGTGGCGGCGGCTTTCCGCTTCGAGCGCGTCGATCGGACGCGTCCCGTCCGCGCCGCGCACGAAGTTGCGCGCCGAGAGGGCGCGCCAGCCCGCGGCGATCGAATCCACGTCGTCCAGCTCGACTGCGGTCGCGAGCGCGAGGTCGAACGATGCGCCCCGCGCGCCGCTCGTGCCCGGCCTTCGCACGAGCCGCAGCACTTCTGGCGAGACGAGAAATCCGTAGTCGAGTCCCGCGGATAGCAGGCCTTCCTCGAGCTGACGCCGCCCCTGCCGCGATTCAAGGTCGGATGCCTCGGGACAAAGCAGCGCCATCGTGACCGGTTCGCTGCCGTTTCCGGCATCCGCTGCCGCGAGGGGCCGCAGACGCGGCTCGGCGGCATTCTCGCGCAGCTCGAATCCGAGAAAGTCCTGCATGAGCGGGCGGGCGAAGCGCTCGCGGAAGCGCGTGAGATCCGCCGCGCCACCACTGTTCACCGAATCGATTAGCCGGGAAATGCGCTCGAGCGCCTTGTGCGCCTGCGCCGCGGTGAGCTTCGCGCCTGCGCCGCCGCGCGCGCCGAGCGCGGTGCCCAGCCAGTAGTCCGAAAAGAAGCCCCGGTGATTGCGGATGGATTGCAGCGCCATGCTCAGGCGGGCGGAAAGACGAGCAAGACGCCGAGCGTCTGCGGTTCGCCCATCTCCGGTGCTCTTGCGAACTGCTCGATCTCGTCCAGTCGTTTCTTGTGAATCGTATCCACGGCGGCGCGTCGTGCCTGCCAGTTGGTCGGCGTTTCGCGAAAGAGCTCCAACTGCTCACGGGCGCCCGCGCGCTCGGCTTTTTCCTCGGCATCGATCTCCGCGAGGCGGTCCACGCGGTAGAGCGCCGCCTCCTCGCGCAGCAGCTTCGCAGTCCTGTCTCGCTCCGCAGCGATCTTCGCGGCGCGGTCCCTGATGAGCTCGCGCGCCGCGCTCGCAGCGACTTCCTGGAGTTCGGCGAAACCCGAGACGAAGGCGCGCTCGCACTCCTCCCAGCTCGCCTCGCCCACGGAATCCGAATCGTCCACGAGCAACGCTTCCGCGACTGCGCGGTCCTGCATCCGGCCCTTGGCGTCCACGGCGATCCCGAACACGACGCCCGCCGGGTGGCTCAGGCGCTCGAGGTAGGTGAACAGCGCGATCGGCGCGCGCTTTGCCGCAGGGTGGCGCCGCACGGCGATCCGCGAGGCAGCCGCATGGCGCGCGGGCGCGAGGGTCAGCTCCTCGAACGCGTGCGCGGCTGCGGCGCGGTAGAGAGGATGCAAGCGGTGGACGAACTCCACCTCGCTCGCCGGGTATTGCACGGCGACCGAACGTATGAACGTGACGCAAGCGTAGCGCGGCTCGACGCCCGCGGCCTGGAGGTGCCGCGGCACCTCGACCCGCCAGGTTCTCGGAATCTGGCCGGGACGCGCTCCCGAACCGAGCACACTCAACATGAAGCGCTCGAACCGCGAGTCGTCCTCCAGCAGCGGGTCAGCGGTCACCGCATTCGCGAGCGGCAGGTGTGAAACGGATTCTTGCGCTCCGAGAAGAAGTGGTGCGATCTGATAGGCGAACTCCTCCTGCCGCGCCTCGAAGAGCTTCATGAGCGTCCTCTCCTCGGCCTCTGCCTTCTCCGGCGAGTCGATCCGGCCGAGCACTTCCTCAATGCGGCTGCCCTCCAGGATGCCCAGGATGTCCGGTGTGGACACGCGATCGTCGTGCATCTGCGAGATGCGCTCGACAAGGCGCCCGAGAACGCGATCTTCGGGCGAGTCGGGATAAAAGAGGTAGCGAATGACAGGGGGCCGGGTCTGGCCGTGCCGGTCCACTCGGCCATTCCTTTGCTCGAGACGGTTGGGGTTCCACGGAAGCTCAAAGTGGTAGAGCCGGCAGCAGTGCCGCTGCAGGTTGAGCCCTTCGCTTGCCGCGTCGGTGGCGAGGAGAACTCGGCACGCCGGCTGGTGGAACGCGGCGATGCGTGCTTCCCGTTGTCTAGGAGAAAGACCTCCGATCAGCTCCGCGAAAGCTCCGGCGAGAGCAGGGTGCGCCGAAAAAGCCACTCGCAGCGCGCCAAGCGTGTCGCGGTACTCCGTGAACACAATCGCCTTCTCGCCCGGAATGGAGAGCACGTCGCGCTCCAGGTCGGCGACCAGCGCGGCGATCTTCGGATCGGGCTTCTCCGCAACGCCGTTGAGAAGCCTTTCGATTGCCTTAAGCTGACGCTTCTCTGCTTCGCGCCTGCGCGCATCGCGCGCGATGGCCGCGCGCAGCACGCGCGCAGCGGTGCGCTCAGCAGCCACCTCGGAGATCGGCAGGTCCCCTTGCAGCTCGCGCACCTCTGCCCGGGTGGGCGCCTCCTCGGCGCGTCTCGCTGATAGCGCTTCCATGCGGTTCGACACGGTTTTCGCTAGCGCCGCTCGGCTGGACAGCATCCGCTTCTTAACGATCTGCATGGCAAAGGAAACGAGGTCCGCCTCTTCGGAGCCCGCCGCCGATTCGATGGTCTTCGCGCAGTAGGAGGAAACCAGGCGAAAGATCTCTCGTTCCTCATCGCTCAGTCCTCGCACCTCAACGCGCTTCACGGGCTCCCGGACCGGGAACGCGGGCCCGACGCATCCATCGGGCGCGGACTTCACGATCTGAGGCTTCAGGCGCCGGATCATCGAGCGCGAGACGCGGCGGCGCACGTCCTCGGCGCGCCCGTGCAGCGCGGCTTCAGCCGGCTCCACGAGCTCGAGAAGCGAGCGGAAGCTGTGCCGGTACCCGTTGTGCGGCGTAGCGGTGAGAAGGATGAGCGAGCGTGTCGCCTCGCGCAGCTTCGGACCGAGGCGTGTTCGTGCCGTCGAGTACGGATTCGCGGGGGTGCCCGATTCGGCGAGATAGTGGGCTTCGTCCACGACGATCGCATCCCAGGGCCGCGCGAGCGCCGCGGCATGCACATCCCGGCGTTTGAGGTACTCGACCGACGTAATCACGCGATCAAAGTACACCCAGGGCTGGAGCCCTTCAGAAAGCAGGGTCTGCGCGCGGTCAAGAGAGGCGGAATTCTCGATCGGACGGAATTCGAACCCGAACTTCTGCCACATCTCGTCGAGCCACTGCGGGATGAGTCCTGGCGGTACAACGAGCAAGATTCGGTTACCGACCCCGCGCGCAATCAGCTCGAGCAGGCAGATCCCTGCTTCGACCGTTTTCCCCAGACCGACATCGTCGGCGATCAGCAGGCTTCGGCGCGGCCCCGCAAGCAGGCGCGCGAGCGGCGCAAACTGGTACGGCTCCGGTGAAATCCGGCCCGCGTGGAAGGCCGCGTACTCGCTCTCGGCCGGCGCCCGGAGTTGAAGCGCCTCGTGATGAGACCGCCAGATGCCATAGGGGGTGAGCGACCGGCGGTCGAGCGATGGGGCCGGCTCGACAAGTGGCTCATAGTCGTCCGGCGGACATAAGACCTCGATCGTATTGCCGTTAGCTAGATCCTCCAGCACAAACCGCGTGCGTGTGCCGAGCATCGCCTCCTCTCGTATGCGCCAGACTTGGCCGCGAAGAAAAACGTGTGACATGCTCGCTAAGTCAAAGTGAAAACGCCGGGCCAGCAAGATAACTGCTCGGTTGTGGTGACCGCAAGGCCACTGCCCTGAATTCGGATTCCCTCTGTGGCGAGAGTCGCGACTAAAGCCTCTTTAAATTACGTGTCTTGCGGTATGCCAAAGAAATCTGAATTACTCCTTGTGATGCTCACTCCGTCAAGACAAAGGGCGTATTTGCAAGGTCAAGGTGTGTCGTCGTTGTACCCGGCTTCTGCGGAACTTAAGGAACAGACCACTCACATTCACATCACCAAACCATGGCCTATAATCTGCCTCCGCTGAGGAGCGTTGCGACCGTCCCCGGAGGACAGGCCAGGCTCAGCGAATGAAATAACGGTGCTCACAAACCCTGAAACGGTTTGGAGCGCCGTTGTCATTTCGGCGCTCCGGTAATTGACAAGGAGAGTGTCGATGCGGCAGCGCTTGACCGGCCTCGGTGTTGCCGCTACCATGTAGCTACATAGACGCCACGCTACAAATGCTGCCATGCTGACTTCCGAAATTCGCTCCCGCATCGAACCCGACTTGAAGGACGAGGCACAGGCCGTTCTCAGTCGCTTGGGCCTCAATATCAGCGACGCGATCCGCCTCTTCCTGCGTCAGGTCGTTGTAGCGCGTGGTTTGCCGTTCGAAGTCCGCGAGAACCCCACCGCGACTACGCAGGCGGCGATGGTCGAGGCCCGCCAGGCGCGCGTCCGCTACGATACCGCCAAGGACCTCGCCGATGGCATCAAGGGCAGGCGTCCCAAGAAAAAGCGGGTACACAAAGCAGTTCGCTAAAGACTGGAAGCGGTTGGAGCGCAGCGGCCGCTACCCGACTCAGGAGCTGAAGCACGTCATGCAGCTTCTGATTGAAAACCGCGGACCACTCCCCCCCGGAATATCTGGATCACCCGCTGAAGGGTGAGTGGCGCGACTTCCGAGACTGTCGCATCAGGGGGACTGGGTCCTCATCTACCGGATCAACGAGGACTCGGAAGGGGAGGAAATCATATTCGTGAGGACGGGAACTCATGCGGACCTGTTCGAGTAGCCAATTGCTCTACTTGCCTCCGAGCCGGGAACCGGCGCTATAATCCGCCCCGCTGAGGAGCGTTGCGACCGTCCCCGGAGGACAGGCCAGGCTCAGCGAAGGAAATAACGGCGCTCGCAAACCTCGTTACCGGTTTGGAGCGCCGTTGTCATTTCGGCGCTCCGGAAATTGAAGGAGAGTGTCGATGTCTGCCGTCCTGCACACGAACGCCAAGCCCAACGACTACCGCGTGGCCGACCTGTCGCTCGCCGACTGGGGGCGCAAGGAGATCCGCATCGCCGAGACCGAGATGCCGGGGCTGATGGCGATCCGCGAGGAGTATGCCGCGACGCAACCCCTGCGCGGCGCGCGCATCAGCGGATCGCTGCACATGACCATCCAGACCGCGGTGCTGATCGAGACGCTGCAGGCCCTCGGCGCGCAGGTGCGCTGGGCATCCTGCAACATCTTCTCGACCCAGGACCACGCGGCGGCGGCGATCGCGGCGGCGGGCACGCCGGTGTTCGCCTACAAGGGCGAATCGCTCGCCGAATACTGGGAGTTCACGCACCGCATCTTCGATTGGCCCGACGGCGGCTATTCGAACATGATCCTCGACGACGGCGGCGACGCCACGCTGCTGCTGCACCTGGGCGTCAAGGCGGAAGGGGACGCCTCGGTGCTCAACCATCCGTCCAGCGAGGAAGAGACCGCGCTATTCGCAGCGATCAAGGCCAAGCTCGCCGCGGACGCGCAGTGGTATTCCAGCCGCATCGCGCATATCCGGGGCGTGACCGAAGAGACCACCACCGGCGTCAAGCGCCTGTACCAGATGGCGAAGGAAGGGCGGCTGAAGTTTCCCGCGATCAACGTCAACGACTCGGTGACCAAGAGCAAGTTCGACAACCTGTACGGTTGCCGCGAATCGCTGGTGGACGGCATCAAGCGCGCCACCGACGTGATGATCGCCGGCAAGATCGCCGTGGTGTGCGGCTACGGCGACGTGGGCAAAGGTTGCTCGCAGGCGCTGCGCGCGTTCTCGGCGCAGGTGTGGGTGACCGAGATCGATCCGATCTGCGCGCTGCAGGCCGCGATGGAAGGCTACCGCGTGGTGACCATGGACTACGCCTGCGACAAGGCGGACATCTTCGTCACCGCCACGGGAAACTTCCACGTGATCACCCACGATCACATGAAGAAGATGAAGGACCAGGCCATCGTCTGCAACATCGGCCACTTCGACAACGAGATCGACGTCGCGTCGCTGAAGCGGTACCAGTGGGAAAACATCAAGCCCCAGGTCGATCACGTCGTTTTCCCGGACGGCAAGCGCATCATTCTGCTCGCCGAGGGGCGGCTGGTGAACCTCGGCTGCGCCACCGGCCACCCGAGCTATGTGATGTCCTCGTCGTTCGCCAACCAGACCATCGCGCAGATCGAGCTGTTCAAGAATCCGGACAAGTACCCCATCGGCGTCCACGTCCTGCCGAAACACCTGGACGAGAAGGTCGCCCGCCTGCAGTTGAAGAAGCTGGGCGCCCAGCTCACGGCGCTGACCGACGCCCAGGCGCGCTACATCGGCGTGCAGAGGGAAGGTCCCTTTAAGCCCGAGCACTATCGTTACTGAGAGGGGTGAGGCGAGAGGCGTGAGGGGTGAGGCGTGAAGCGAAAACACCATGATCTCGTCGCCTGGCAAGTTGCGGTGGCGCTCGTAAAAGACATATATCGCCTTACCGAAACGTTTCCCTCTCACGAACTGTACGGACTGACGGCACAGATTCGAAGAGCTGCCGTTTCCGTCCCGTCGAATATTGCCGAGGGCGCAGCACGAGCAACGAAGAAGGAGTTCGCGCATTACCTTACGATCGCTCGCGCGTCCTTGAGCGAAGTCGATACGCAGCTCGCTATTGCCAAGCTTCTTGGCTACATCGACAGCGACTTGGAAGTTCAACAAACACTGGACCGAGTGTTTGGTTTGATAGGGGGGTTACTGAATTCGCTTCGCGCTGCAAAGCAATGAACACCGGGTTCTTTGCGCGATAAACGCCTCACGCCTGACGCCTCACGATCCACGCGGCAATGAACGCCTCACCCCTCACCCCTCACTCCTCACGCATCTTCTCCTTCGAGTTTTTTCCGCCGAAGACGCCCGAAGGCAAGGCGAAGTTGCGCGCGACCTGGCAGCAGCTCGCGCAGTTGAAGCCCCGCTTCTTCTCGGTGACTTTCGGAGCGGGCGGTTCCACCCGGCAGGGAACGCTGGAAACGGTACTCGAAATTCGTGCGGCGGGCCTGGAGGCGGCGCCGCATCTGTCCTGCATCGCCTCGAGCAAGACGGAGATCGCCTCGATCCTGGCGCGTTACAAGGAAAGCGGCATCCGCCACATCGTGGCGCTGCGCGGGGACCTGCCATCCGGGCTGGCCGCCAGCGGCGAGTTCAGATACGCGCACGAGCTGGTGGCCTTCGTGCGCGAGACGACCGGCGACTGGTTCCGGATCGAGGTCGCCTGCTACCCGGAGTTCCACCCGCAGACCCGAAACGCCGCCGACGAGGTGAAGAACTTCAAACGCAAAGTGGACGCGGGCGCGAACTCGGCGATCACGCAATACTTCTACAACGCCGACGCCTACTTCCGCTTCGTGGACGAGTGCAGGTCGGCGGGCATTTCGGTCCCGATCGTTCCGGGCGTCATGCCGATCGGCAATTTCTCCCAGCTCGCCCGGTTCTCGGATGCCTGCGGCGCCGAGATTCCGCGCTGGATCCGCCGCAAGCTGGAGGGATTCGGCGACGACACCGCCTCGATCAAGGCTTTCGGCCTGGACGTCGTCACTCGGCTCTGCGAGCGGTTGCTGCGCCACGGCGCGCCGGGGCTGCATTTCTACACCCTCAATCAGGCGGGACTCACGGCCGCCATCTGGCAGCGCCTCGGCCTCTAGCGCGGCGGATTCAGAACCGCAGAGGCACAGCCGATTCGGTCCAAAGAGAAGCGTAGACGCAAAGATCGCAAAGAACTGCAAGAAAGGACGCAAAGAAAGGCCGACACGAAGCGAAAGACTCAGGGTTTCTTTCCAGTTCTTCCTTTGCGTGTTTTGCGCTCCTTTGCGGCCTTTGCGTTGGCATTCTCTTTTCCCGCTTTTCTCTGCGCCTCTGTGTCGCGGTGGCTCCGGTTCGACGTTGTCATGACGGGGCGCGTGCAATAGACTGCGCGCGTGCCGCTCCTGCGCAAATATCCGCTGCTGGTGCTGTTCGTCGCGTTCGCGATCGCCGCGATCGCGGAGTTTTCCTGGCTGGGCTGGCTGGACCTGCCGGAGCGCAGGTTCTCCGATCTGTTCGTCGCCTGGCAGGCGAAGCGGCTGCAGGCGGATCCCGGCATCGTCGTGGTCGACATCGACGAAGGCAGCCTCGCCGCAATGGCGGAAGTCGCCGGCCGCTGGCCCTGGCCGCGCTCGGTGCACGGCGAGCTGGTCGCCGGGATGGTCGCGCAGAAGCCGCGGGCGATCGTCTTCGACGTGATGTTCTCGGAGCCGGACATCTTCCGGCCCGACGCCGACACCTAC
The DNA here is from genome assembly GCA_035651315.1 of Burkholderiales bacterium. GTDB lineage: Bacteria > Pseudomonadota > Gammaproteobacteria > Burkholderiales > Eutrophovitaceae > DASRFY01. The sequence continues at coordinate 4,185 of DASRFY010000030.1, read as the reverse complement.
TTCAATGAGGCGATCAAGGGCCAGCCGCACGTCTATTTTCCGGTCGCGCGCCAGGATCCGGCGGGCGATCCGTACGGCGTGCCGCTCGCCGAACTCGCGCCCGCGCTCGGCGCGGTAAAGACGGCGCGCGCGGCGAAGGAGGCGCGGATCGACATCACGCTCCCCAAGGCATTGGCCCCGGAGAGCTGGCGCCTCGGCACGATCAATTTCCTCGCCGACCGCGACGGCGTGGGGCGCCGCTATTACGTCTACCAGGACGCGTACGGCTGGCGCATTCCCTCCCTGCCCGCGCGCGTGGTCCAGGACCTCGGCCTGGGCGTGCCCGATCGCGGCTCCGTCGTGCTGAGCTGGCCAGGCGGGCGCCGCGCCTACCGCCATATCCCGTACTACGAGCTGTACGCCGACTTCGGCCGCCAGAAAAGGCAGCGCGATCCCGCGGAGCTGAAGGACAAGATCGTGCTCATCGGCACGACGGCGAGCGGACTGCACGACATCCGCGCCACCCCGATCGACAAGCTCTACGACGGCGTGGACATCCTCGCGGCGGCGATCGACAACCTCGGCAACCGCAACTATCTGCGCGAGCTGCCCCCGGTCTGGCCGGCCGCCCTCACGCTGGCCTTGCTGGCCGGCCTGCTCGCCGCCTTCCAGCGGCGCGTCAACACCGTCAAGACCGGCGCCGCGCTGGCCGGCGGTTCGCTGCTGCTCCTCGCGGGCGGCATGGTTGCCATCGGCGAGCTGGTCCTCGTGCCCGTGCTGCGGGTCCTGGCCTTCGGCTGGGCGTTCTATTTCGCCGCCGCGCTGCGCGAGTACCTGCGCGAGCGCCGCGCGCGCGAGCAGGCGGTGCGCGAGTTTTCCCGCTTCGTGAATCCATACGTCGTGCAGGAGCTGATCGCGCACGGCGGATTGTCGCGCGAGGGCGAGAGCCGGCAGGTGACGCTGCTGTTCTCGGACATCCGCAATTTCACGACGCTGTCGGAGACGCGCACGCCGCAGGAAGTGGTGAGCCTGCTCAACCGCTACTTCAGCCGCCAAGTCGAGGTCATCTTCCGCAACGGCGGCACGCTGGACAAGTTCATCGGCGACGCGATCATGGCCTGCTGGGGCGCGCCGCTCGACGATCCGCGGCACGCCGAGCGCGCGGTGCGCTGCGCGCTGGAAATGTCGGACACGCTGGAAGCGTTCAGGAAGGAGCTGGGGGAAATGGGGACGGGCTTCGACGTCGGCATCGGCATCCATTCCGGGCCGGCGGTCGTCGGGCTGATCGGCTCCGAGCAGCGGCGCGAGTACACCGCCATCGGCGATACGGTGAATCTCGCCTCCCGCATCGAGGGACTGACCAAGGGCGTGGCGCGGATTCTCGTTTCGGAGGACACCAAGAAACTCGCCGGGGACGCCTTTGACTTTGTTGCGCGCGGCCTCTATAAAGTCAAGGGCCGCACCCAGGAAGTCGCATTGTTCGAACCGCGCCGCAAACCCGCATGAAACGCTGCCTGCTCCCGCTCGTCCTGCTGGTTTCGTTTTTCGCGCTGCCAGCGCCGGCGGCGGAATCCGGCTACACGATCCGCCCCACCGAACTCAAGGCGAAACCCTTCACCGATGCGCAGACCGTGGCTACGCTGCCCGAGGGGGCGCAGGTAGAAATCATCGTGCGCAAGAGCGCATGGATGCAGGTGCGCGCCGGAAATCGTTCCGACACGGTCCGCCCGGAAGGCTGGGTGCGCATGCTCTCGCTTCGCCTCGGCGACCCGAACCGCCGCCCCACGGGGGGCGGCATACTCGCCGCGATCGGAGTCGGCGCGCGGCAGCCTCCGCAGACTGGCGCCACGGTCACCACCGGCGTGCGCGGCTTCTCCGAGGAAGACCTGAAGCAGGCGAAACCCAATCCCGCCGAACTGAAGAAGATGGAATCGTTCTCGGCGTCGGCCGCGCAGGCAGCTCAGCTCGCCGAAGCCGGCAAGCTGGCGCCGCGGGACGTGCCCTACTTCGCCGCCGACGGCAAGCCGCTGGAGAAGAACAAATGAGCGCGCGGCGACTTGCCCTGGCTGCCGCGACGGCGCTCGCCGCCGCCATGGGGCTTGCCGGCTGCAGCCAGCAGCAGGCGCAGGCGTTCATGAAAAACATCAACGAGTCCGGCGGATTGCAGCAGACGCTGAAGGGCCTGCGCGAACCGACCCAGGCGGAAGAGATCGACATCGGCCGCGGCGTCACCGAAACGCTGCTCGGCGCGCGCCCGCTCTATGACGACCCGGAGCTGCAGCGCTACGTCAACGAGGTCGGATTGTGGGTCGCGCGCCAGTCGGATCGCCCCGACCTGCCGTGGCACTTCGGCGTCAACGACTCGGACTACATCAACGCCTTCGCTGCGCCCGGTGGGTATGTGATCGTCACCAAGGGCATGATGAAGGAGTTGCGCAACGAGGGCGAGCTGGCCGGCGTGCTCGGCCACGAAATCGCGCACGTGGTCCAGAAGCACCACTTGAAGGCATTGCGCAAGTCGGCGGTGATGAACCTGCTCGGCGCGGGTGTGGCCGCCGCCTCCGCCGAAAAGCAATACGCGGAACTGGTGCAGAAGCTGGTCGGCCCGACCAAGGAGCTGTACGCGCGCGGCCTGGACAAGTCCGACGAGTTCGAGGCCGATCGCATCGGAGTCGTGCTCTGCACGCGGGCGGGCTACGATCCCTACTCGCTGCCCGCCGTGCTGCAGACGCTCGCCGCGGCGAATCCCAACGACGCGTACCTCGCACTGCTGTTCAAGACGCACCCGGCGCCCACTGCGCGGCTCGACCAGCTTGCGATCGGCATGGGTACGCGTTTCGATGTGTTCGGCGGCTCGCCGGAGAACGCATCGCGCTTCGAGCAGGCGACGCGGACGCTGCGAATCGCGTCGCGCTGATCAAGGGCGCCGGGAATGCGCACTGCGGTGCTCGCCGGCGCGACCGGCCTGGTCGGCGGCTTGCTTCTGCGGCGGCTGCTGGATGCGCAGGCTTACGCGCGGGTCATCGTTCTGTCCCGCCGCCCTCTTCAGATCAACCACGCAAAGCTGACGGTCGAGGTGGCAGACTTCGAGCGCCTGCCGGCGCTGCCGCGCGGCGTGGACGACGTCTTCTGCTGCCTCGGCACGACGCTCGCCAATGCGGGCAACCGGCAGGCATTCGCACGTGTCGACCACGATCACGTCGTGGCGCTCGGGCGCCGGGCGCGGAATTCAGGCCCGCGGAACGAATCGGCACTCGGTGCCGCGCGGCTGTTGGCGCCGTTGTTGCGCGGGCGGCTGGCGCGCTACCGCGCGATTCGCGCCGACGCGGTGGCTGCCGCGATGCTGGAGGTGGCGCGCACCGGCCAACCGCCGCCCGGCGCGATCGAGTCGGACACCATCTCCCGCCTGGCGTCGATGATTTGACCACAGAGGCACACAGAAAAAGATCAGAGCTCACCACCGAGCACACGAAGTACCCCAAGGAACAATACGAATGGAACCGCCTTTCTTGGTGACCTTGGTGGTTATTTCTTGGGTATCCCTGTGCCTCTGTTGTGAGGTCGCCGGCTACGCCACCGCGCGCGCTGGCGGCACGCGCGAGGGATGCGCGGCGTAGGCGTGGTAGGCGGCGGCTTCGGCGGTGCCGATCTCGATCTTCGCGCCCATGTCGGCGAACACCGTCTCGAGGGCGCACAGCGCGAGCATCACGTTCTCCATCTTGCAGGAATAGCCCATGATGCCGAAGCGCCAGACCTTGCCGACGAGGTCGCCCAGCCCGGCGCCGATCTCGATGTTGTACTCGAGCAGCAGGCGGCGGCGGACCTCCTTCTCGTCCAGGCCGGGGTAGACGTGCACCGTGTTCATCTGCGGCAGGCGGTACGGCTCCTCGACGAGGAACTTGAGCCCGAGCGCCTCCAGGCCGGCCTTGAGCGCCTTGTGGTTGCGCTGGTGGCGCGCCCACGAGTTCTCCAGCCCTTCCTCGCGCAACATCACCAGCGCCTCGTGCAGCGAGTACAGCGAGTTGGTCGGCGCGGTGTGGTGATAGGTGCGGTTGGTCTCGCCCCAGTAGCCGAGCAGCAGGTTGAGGTCCATGAACCAGCTCTGCACCTTGCGCTTGCGGTTCTTCACCATCTCCACCACGCGGTCGCTGAAGGTGATCGGCGACAACCCCGGCGTGCACGACAGGCACTTCTGGCTGGCGGAAT
>DASRFY010000029.1:0-12076 GCA_035651315.1 Burkholderiales bacterium | reverse complement strand
ATCGGCGCCTTCGTTGTGCCAGTATCGGTAGTCGACCTCGTTCGCCTCGACGGGAAACGGCCGGACGCTGCCCTGGCTGCCGAGCCTGAACAGCCCGCTTCGCTGCAGATCGGCGGAGACGATCTGGCTCACGCGCTGGGTAAAACGATCCTCGTCGCCGAACGGCAGGATGGTGATCGGGATCTGATTTGCTCCGCCGCCGATGATCTCGATCGAAAGCTGGGCGCGCGCCGGCCCGGCGCAGCCGCACGCCACGGCAAAACCGAGTGCGAGGATTGCTTTTAGCGTTGGTCTCATCGCCTGTCACTCTTTGGGACGGAACTTCAGCTCGATCATACGAAAGCTCTGCTGGAAAAGATTCGGGTCGGCGGGGACGGGCAGGGGCTGCGCGGCATTGATCGCACGCTCGACCGCGCCGTCGTAGGCCGGCACGCCGCTCGACCGCTTGAGCGTGACCTCCAGCACGTCGCCGCCCGGAAGCAACACCACTTCGTAGACCGCCTGCGGATTGCCGTCCATGCCGGGCGGAACGACTACGCGCCCCTGGATCTTGGCACGGATGCGGGCGACGTAATCCGCCACCTCTCGGTCGTGCGCCGCCTTGGCGGCGGCTTCGGCGCGCTGCTGCGCCTCTTCGGCTTCGCGCTGCTTGCGCGCCGCCTCCTGGGCGCGCCGCTGCTGTTCGGCAAGCTGCGCCATGCGCCGCGCCTCCTCCTCGCGTCGCAGCTGCTCGAGCTGGCGCGTCTGTTCCTCCTGCCGCAGCTCCTCCGCCAGCCGCATCGCCTCCTCCTTCTTGCGCTGTTCTTCCGCTTTCCGGCGCTGCTCTTCCTCTGCCTTCCTGCGCTGCTCTTCTTCCTGTTTTCGCGCTTCCGCCTCGAGCCGGCGCTTCTCTTCCTCCGCGCGGCGCTTCTCCGCCTCCAGACGCTTGAGTTCTTCCTGCCGTTGCTGCTCTTCCTCGCGCTGCTTGCGCTGCTTTTCCCTGAGTTCGATCTCCGCGCGGCTGGGCTGCGGCGGCTGCTCCACCTTGGGAGGCGGTGGTGCGGCCTTCGGCTTGGGCGCGGGCGGGGCGGGCTTGGACTCGACGCGCGGCATTTCGACGGGTTTGGGCGCAGGCAGCTCTTCCCACAATTCGACCAGCACCGGCGTGGTCACCTTTTTCTGCCAGCTGATGCCGAATACCAGCAGGCCGAAGAACAATACATGCACGACCAGGGCGAGCACGCCCGATGCAACGCGTCCGGGTTCCTGTGCCGCGTCCATCGCCTCAGTTCTTGGGCGCCGCCAGCAGACCCACCCTCCTGACTTGATTCTGCTGCAGCATGTCCATGACCTGCAGCACCGCCTCGTATCTGACGTTCTTGTCGGCGGAAATGACCACCGGCTGGTCTGGCTTCTTCTTCTGTTTGGCCTTGATCAAGACGAGCAGCTCGTCGCGACTCACCGGCCGCTCGATTCCCGACACGTCGCGGTCGACGATGGCGAGCGCGCCGCTGGCGCGGATCTGGACCTCCAGCGGTTGCGCGGGCGGCGTCGCGGCTTTCCCGACCGAGGGCAGGTCGATCACGCCGGGGTGCATGAGCGGCGCGGTCACCATGAAGATGACGAGCAGCACCAGCATCACGTCGATGAACGGCACGACGTTGATCTGGTTCATCAGTCGCCGGTGACGCCGGACCATCATGCCGAGGCCACTCCCTGCATGATCGGATGGGTCTGCGTCTGCGACATCGCCGCCGCGTTCGCCTGCCGCTGCAGGATGTTCGAGAACTCCTCCATGAAGCTGTCGAAACGGGTGGCGAGCCGCTCGATGTCGCGCACGTAATGGTTGAAGGCAACCACGGCGGGAATGGCGGCGAACAGGCCCATCGCGGTGGCGACCAGCGCTTCCGCGATGCCGGGCGCGACGTGCGCCAGCGTGGCCTGGCCAACGTTCGCCAGCCCGCGAAATGCGTTCATGATTCCCCATACCGTGCCGAACAGGCCGATATAGGGGCTGACCGATCCGACGGTGGCGAGAAACGACAGATGCGACTCCAGGTAGTCCATCTCGCGCTGGTAGGTGGCGCGCATCGCGCGGCGCGTACCGTCCATCAGCACCGACAGGCTCAGGCCGGGCTGCTTGCGCAGCTTGACGAATTCCCGGAAGCCGGACTCGAAAATGCGCTCCAGGCTGCCCGCGGTCTCGCGTCCGCTCGCCGCCGTCTGATACAGCGTGCCGAGATCGATGCCGCTCCAGAAGCTGCGCTCGAACTGCTCGGTGCGGCGCAGCGACTCGCGGACGACGAACATCTTGCGGAAGATGAACCACCAGGAGGCGAGCGACATGAACAGCAGCAGCGCCATCACCAGCTGCACCAGGATGCTCGCGTTGCCGACCAGGGAAAGGAAAGAAAGGTCTTGGGTGACGTTCATGGTCTTCATCCCGATTCCGACACGACAGCGGCCGCATGGCGCGTCATTTCCTGCTCCGCGTCGGCGGCCAACGCGTCGTATACCGGCGCGGGCAGCGCGCTTGGACGCAAACCAACGCTGGTGACGCAGGCAAGGTTGACGCCGGCACTCGCGAGCGTCTCGGCGCCGCGCCGCACCTGCTGCGCCAGCGTCACCTGCGCCCGCCCGAGCCTATCGATGTCCGCCGTCACCGTCAGCGCGTCGTCGAGCAGCGCAGGCCGCGCGTAGGCGATCCGCAGCGTGCGCACGATGAACAAAACGCCGAAGCGACGCGTGAGCTCCCGCTGGTCGAATCCGAGGCCGCGTAACCACTCGGTGCGCGCCCGCTCCAGGTAGTCCAGATACGCGCCGTGATAGACCACGCCGCCTGCATCGGTGTCCTGGAAGTAGACCCGGATGGACAACTCGAAGCCGATCTCAGCTCTCCCGCCAGAAATCCCGGGTCGCGGCATGGGTAGGCACCGTCAGGCCGAAATGGCGATAGGTGCTCACGGTCGCCATGCGCCCGCGCGGCGTGCGCTGCAGATATCCCTGTTGGATCAGAAACGGCTCGAGCACGTCCTCGATGGTGTCACGCGCCTCGCCGATCGCCGCCGCCAGGTTGTCTATGCCGACCGGGCCGCCGTTGAACTTCTCCATCACCGCAAGCAGCAGCTTGCGGTCCATGACGTCGAGCCCGAGCGGATCGACGTCGAGCATCGACAAGGCCGCATCCGCCACTTCGTGATCCACTGTGCCGGGCGCCTTGACTTCCGCGTAGTCACGCACGCGGCGCAGCAGCCGGTTGGCGATGCGCGGCGTGCCGCGCGAGCGCGACGCGATCTCGAGCGCCCCTTCCGTAGTGATGTCTACATCCAACAGGCGCGCCGAACGCTCGACGATGCGCTGCAGCTCCTGCGGCGTGTAGAACTCGAGGCGCGAGACGATGCCAAAGCGGTCGCGCAACGGGTTGGTGAGCATGCCGGCGCGGGTGGTCGCCCCCACCAGGGTGAACGGCGGCAGATCGAGCTTCACCGAGCGCGCCGCCGGGCCCTCGCCGATCATGATGTCGATCTGGAAGTCCTCCAGCGCAGGATAGAGGATCTCCTCCACCACCGGCGACAGACGGTGGATCTCGTCGATGAACAGCACGTCCCTGGGCTCGAGATTGGTGAGCAGCGCGGCGAGATCGCCCGGCCGCTCCAGCACCGGGCCAGAAGTCTGGCGCAGGCCCACGCCCAGCTCGTGGGCGAGGATGTGAGCGAGCGTGGTCTTGCCGAGCCCAGGCGGGCCGAACAGGAGGACGTGATCGAGCGCTTCGCCGCGGTTCCTCGCCGCCTGGATAAAGATGGCGAGCTGGGAGCGGATCTTTTCCTGGCCGACGTACTCTTCGAGCCGACGCGGGCGCAGCGTGCGCTCGATCGTTTCCTCCTGGGAAGAAACAGCGTCCGGCGCGATGAGGCGGTCGGTCTCGATCATCTGGCGGCGTCCCGAGTGCCCGGTCGCCGGCGCTCATCCCCGCGCATTCTTGTACTCACGGACGATGGGCCGCACGCGCTGGACGTTGGCCTCGACATCGCCCGGAAGCCTGGCCGCGATGTCGTCGATGCGGCGGTTGACGATGCCGGTCAGCTTGAGCACGGCGGTAACGAAATATTTCTTCCCGAGCGGCGAAAGGGCGAAACGCTGGGCGTCGACGTTCATCGTACCCTCGACGGAGAAGCGCATGTTGCGGTCTTCGTCGTTCCAGAGCTGCTGCATGCGTGCGCGTTCCCGCTCGACTCCCGGCACGCCCCGGAGCTTGCCGGAAAAGGACAGGGTGGTCATGACATGGGTCGAGACGGTGTGATCGACGATCTGCAACTGCTTGCGACCGGCTTCGGAGCGGAAATGCGCGAGCAGCGCGTCGATCTCCTCATCGCTGAACTCGCTCTCATCCAGCCTGATCCACAGCGGCTTCAGCCAGGCGAGGTCGGTGAACTCCGCGTCCACCTGCGTCATCACCCGCTCGAGCAGCGCCTGCTCCGCCTGGCGCCAGTACGGATTGTCCGGGTTCCAGTCGGCGCCCAGACCCTCGTCCCTGCCGGTTTGCGCCAGCAAGGCGCGCACGGCGAGCAAGGTTTGCTGCTTGAGGTAGTAATCGCCGATCGACACCGAAGTCTTGAGATCGTGCATCTCGACCAGCTCGCGCACTTTCTCCTCGCCTCCACCGGTACCGGTCACGGCCGCCGGTGACAGAGTCATCACGACACACCCGGCGACGACAGCGCAGGCGCGATCGAACATTTGAACTGCTTTCCCCCGCTCGTACAAGGCGAGCCGCCTTGAGTGTTCAAAAAAACTCGCCGCATTATAGCCCGAACATTCGTCGGCGAAGCGTGCATGTCACTGATTATTATGTCGTCGCAAGACGACATGACAGGGTGCTGCGCGCCTCCGGATACTATCCTGCGGCGGCGCCGTTTTCCGGCTCGGCGCGCGGCGCGAGGAAAACGCTACGAGGTTCTGGACAGCAAGCGCAGCGCCTGGCGAATCGCCTCCGGTACCGGCGTGTCGGCCGCGACCTTGGCGAGCGCGGCAGCGGCTTCCTTGTCGCTGTAGCCGAGCGTGCGCAGCGCATGCAATGCGTCGGCGCGTGCCGAAAGTGCGCCGTCCCCGGCGGCCGTCTCGCCTACTGCGAGCTTGTCCTTCAACTCGAGAAGCAGTCGCTCCGCGATCTTCTTGCCCACGCCGGGAATCCTGGTCAGCCGCGTGCCGTCGCGCGTCGCCACCGCCTGATACAGCTCCTGCACCGACAGGCCGGAGAGCACGGCGAGCGCAGTGCGCGCGCCCACGCCGTTGACCCTGAGCAGCTGGCGAAAGACCTGTCGCTCCTGCTCGCTCGCGAAGCCGAACAGCAGGTGCGCGTCCTCGCGCACGACGAGATGCGTGTAGAGCGTGACCTTCGAGCCCGCGGCCGGCAGTTGATACAGCGTGTTCATCGGCACGTCGAGCTCGTAGGCCACGCCGTTGACGTCCACCGTTACCGTCGGCGGTCGCTTCTCGATCAGCGTTCCGGTGAGCCGGCCGATCACCTCAGCCTCCCGCGGCGCATGCGGAAGCCGTGTGTGGGCAGCGCGCCCAGACCGAGCCCGCCGTGGGCGTGGCAGATCGCGCAGGCGAGCGCGTCGGCGGCGTCGGCGCTCGGCGCGACGGGAAGTTTCAATAGCCTGCGCACCATCTCCTGAACCTGCTCCTTGGTTGCATGACCGTTGCCGACCACCGCCTGCTTGACCTGCAGCGCGGTGTACTCGGAAATCCGCAGCTGGTTCGAAACCGCCGCGCAGATGGCGGCGCCGCGCGCCTGGCCGAGCAGCAGCGTGGACTCGGGATTGACGTTGACGAAGACCTTTTCCACCGCGACCTGCTCCGGGCGGCCTTCGGCGATGACCTGGTTCAGGCCTTCGAGGATGGCGCGGATACGATCGGGCAGCGCGGCGGACGGCGTGCGAATGCAACCGCTGGTCAGGTAGCGCAAGCGCCGACCGTTCATTTCGATCAGTCCGAACCCCGTCACTCTGAGACCGGGATCGATGCCCAGGATTCGAATCGACGCGCCGGCGTTCAAGATGGGCCGCAAGGTCGCAGTTCGGCGCGCACTACCGTCGCCCACACGACACGATCCGCGTTGCGCGCCAACCAGCGCCCCTGGGCCCGCGGCGGATTCCCGGCATCCGCGTGGGCGCAGCGAAGCGCGACCAGCGCGGGCCCCACCTGCTTCTCGCAGCCCAACACCGTGCACGGCCCGCCGTCGCCGCCGTCCGGGAAACGCCGCCGGAATCGCCGCCGACTGCGCCGTGTTCGCGAGGCGCGCGCCTACGCCTCATCGAGCACGGCGGTAGTGTAGACATCCTGCACATCGTCGAGTGCTTCCAGGGCATCCAGAAGCTTCTGCATGCGCGCCGCGTCCTCGCCGGTGAGCACATTTTCGATGCTGGGCTTGAATGTGACTTCGCCGAACTCGGCCTTGAGCCCCGCCTTCTCCAGCCGCTCCTTCACCGCGGCAAAGCTGTTCGGGTCGGTGATGACCTCGATCGACCCATCCTCGTTGCCGACCACGTCCTCTGCGCCCGCTTCCAGCGCTGCCTCCATCACCTTTTCTTCGCTGGTGCCGGGCGCGAAGACGAGCTGGCCGCAATGCTTGAACAGGAACGCCACCGAGCCGTCGGTGCCGAGGTTGCCGCCGTTCCTGCTGAAAGCGTGACGCACGTCGGCCACGGTACGGGTGCGATTGTCGGTCATGCAATCGACGATGACCGCCGCACCGCCGATGCCGTAGCCTTCGTAGCGGATCTCCTCGTAACTTGCGCCCTCCAGCTCGCCACTGCCGCGCTTGATGGCGCGCTCGATGGTGTCCTTTGGCATGTTGTTGTCATAGGCCTTGTCCATCGCGAGGCGCAAACGCGGGTTGCTGCCGGGGTCGGGGCCGCCGAGCCGCGCGGCGACGGTGATTTCCTTGATCAGACGGGTAAAGATTTTGCCGCGCTTGGCGTCCTGCGCGGCCTTCTTGTGCTTGATGTTCGCCCACTTGCTGTGGCCTGCCATGATGCTTTCCGGATCGTGCGCAACACGCCCTCCCGGACGGCGAACCGCGTTTCGCGAATCGCCGCGAGAGGTCATGTATACGGCTGATATAATTCGCGAAAATTTTAACACAGCGCTTCGCCTTCCCGCGCCGCGGACGTTCCTGCCGGCGCCGTTTCCCATCGCTCGATCGACGAGAGAACCCGAGCGCGCTGGCGGTCCTGCCGAGGGGCGGCACCCGAGTGGTAGCCGGCGGCGGTGAAACGGGCGGCGCGCGCAATCGTTACGGATATAGCGTGCCAGACAACCGCGGCGGCGACCGATTTGATTTTCGGCTTTCGGGGCGCCGCCGTTGATCCCGCGTCCGTCGGATTCGGATGCCGCATCGGCGGCTGCGGATCGCGTCCCGCTGTCGGGCATTCTGCTCGTGCTCCTGGCGGCGGCGGGATTCTCCGCCAAAGCGGTCATCATCAAGCTCGCCTACCGCTACACGGTGGATGCCGGAACGCTGCTCGCGTTGCGCATGATCTTCTCCGCGCCCTTCTTCGCGGTCATGGCGCTGTGGAGCGGACGCGGCGGATCGCCGTTGTCGCGCGCGGATTGGGGCGCGGTCGCCGCCCTCGGCTTCGTCGGCTATTACCTGGCAAGCTATCTGGACTTCCTCGGCCTGGTCTACATCACCGCGGGCCTGGAGCGGCTGATCCTGTTCCTCTATCCGACCATCGTCGTGCTGCTCTCCGCCTGGCTGCTGAAAACCGCGATCCGCGCACATCATGTCGTCGCGCTCGCGCTGTCCTACGCCGGCATTGCGCTGGTATTCAGGGAAAGCCTGGTTTTTGGCGGCGCGCCGCGCGACGTGGCGATCGGCGGCCTGCTGGTGTTCGCGAGCGGCGTGGCGTACTCAGTCTATCTGATCGGCGTCGGCGGCGTCATCGCCCGGATCGGTGCCGCGCGTTTCACGGCGTACGCGATGCTGGCCGCCTGTGGCTTTTGCCTCGCGCAGTTCCTGTTCACCCATCGTTTCGCCGCGCTGTCGCTGCCGCTGCCCGTCTACGCGCTATCGCTGCTGATGGCGATCGTTTCCACGGTGCTGCCGGCGTGGTTCATGTCGGAGGGAATCCGCCGCGTCGGCGCGCACCGCGCCGCGATGGCGGGCTCGATCGGACCGGTGGCGACGATCTTGCTCGGCTACTGGTTTCTCGGCGAACCGGTTAGCCTGAGCCAGCTCGCCGGCGCCGCGGTGGTGCTCGCCGGCGTCACCTTGGTCGGTGTTCGGGCGCGCTGAGCGGCGGGACATATTCTTTACCCGCCGCGGGCGAGCGCCGTGCCTCAGACGTTGAAACGAAAGTGCATGACGTCGCCGTCCCTGACCACGTAGTCTCTGCCTTCCAGCCGCAGCCGGCCGGCTTCCTTCGCGCCCTGCTCGCCCCCGAGTGCGACGTAATCGTCGAAGCCGACGACCTCGGCGCGGATGAAGCCCTTTTCGAAATCGGTGTGGATCACGCCGGCCGCTTGCGGCGCGGTTTCGCCCTTGTGGATGGTCCAGGCGCGAACTTCTTTTTCCCCGGCGGTGAAAAAGGTCTGCAGCCCGAGCAGATCGTAAGCGGCGCGAATCAACCGATTCAGCCCGGGCTCGTCCAGCCCCGTGTCGGCGAGAAAGACCCGCTTGTCCTCGTCGCTCATGTCAGCGATCTCGGCCTCGAGCGCGGCGCAGATCGCCACTACCGGGGCCTTCTCCGTGCGCGCGTACTCGCGCACGCGCTCGAGCAGCGGGTTGTCGCTGAAGCCCCTCTCGTTCACGTTCGCCACGTACATGGTCGGCTTCATGGTGAGCAGAAACAGCGGATTCAGCACCGCGCGTTCCTCTCGGGAAAGGTCGACGGCGCGCCCCGGGCGGCCCTGGTCGAGCGCCGACTGGATCTTTTCCAGCGCCGCCACCAGGCGCTGCGCTTCCTTGTCGCCGCCGGCGCGCGCCGACTTGGCGTGCTTCGCAAGCTGCTTCTCGACCGAAGCGAGGTCGGCGAGCGCAAGCTCGGTATGGATGGTCTCGATGTCGGATACTGGATCGAGCTTGCCCGCGACGTGTACCACGTTGTCGTCCACGAAGCAGCGCACCACGTGCGCGATCGCATCGGTCTCGCGAATGTTGGCGAGGAACTGGTTGCCCAGCCCTTCGCCCTTGGAGGCGCCGGCAACGAGGCCGGCGATATCGACGAATTCGACGATCGCGGGGACGACCTTCTGCGGCTTGGCGATCTCGGCCAGCCTGGCGAGCCGCGAATCGGGCACCTCGACCACGCCGACGTTGGGCTCGATGGTGCAGAACGGATAGTTCTCGGCCGCGATCCCCGCCTTGGTCAAGGCATTGAACAGCGTGGACTTGCCGACGTTCGGCAGTCCGACAATTCCACATTTCATTCTGAAAACCCGTAAACAGTGAACGGTGAACGGTAAACCGCAAGCCGCCGCGTCTTGCGGTGGACCGTTCGCAGTTCACTATTCACCGTTCACTGCTTCGTGTGGAGGCGATGCATTGCGCCTTCGGTATTGCCTTCCAACAGCAGCGGCCAGATCTCGAGACTTCTGGAAACCGCCGCGTCGATCAGCGCCAGTTCCTCCTTGCGTGGCGGAGCCAGTACGTAGTGCACCACCAGCGAGCGGTCGCCGGGATGGCCGATGCCGACGCGCAATCGCCAGAAGTCGTTGCCCAGGCAGGCAGCTACGTCTTTCAACCCATTGTGACCGGCCACCCCGCCGCCCTTCTTGAGCTTGACGGCGCCGGGGGGCAGATCGAGCTCGTCGTGTACCACCAGAATATCCGGCGCGGTAAGTCGGTAGAAGCGCGCCAGCGCCTGCACCGCCCGGCCGCTGCCGTTCATGTAGGTCGACGGCTTCAGCAGCCAGCATTCGCGGCCGGCGTGGCTCAGCTTGCCGACCTCGCCCTGAAACCGCGCCTCGGTGCGCATCGGTACGCGCTGCGCACCGGCCAGCCGATCGACCCACCAGAAGCCGGCATTGTGCCTTGTCGCCTGGTACTGCCGCCCCGGGTTTCCGAGACCGACCAGCAGCTTCATGACGCTTCCGCGCGCTCCAATAAAAAGGCCCGCCGGCTGAACGATGCGAGCAGGCGGGCCTCTGGTTTCGCCCGAAGGGCTACTTCTTCTCGCCCTTCTCGCCTTCCTTCTTCTCGCCTGCGGCGGGTGCCGGCGCGGCAGCCGGTGCCGCGGCAGCGCCTTCCGCCGGAACGGCTTCCTCCGTGACGGCGGCAGCTTCCTCGACTTCGATCACCTTCGGCACCTGCACGGTGGCCACCACCGCGTTGTCGCCGCGGACGAGCTGCACCGACTCCACGCCCTTCGGCAGCGTCAGCTCGGCCAGGTGAATGGAATGCCCGAGCTGAAGATCGGCAAGATCGACCTCGACGAACTCCGGCAGGTCGTCCGGCAGGCAGGTGAGGTCGATTTCGTTCATCACGTGGCTGACGATGCCGCCGGCTTTGACCCCGGGCGCGATGTCCGCGTTCTTGAAGTGCAGCGGCACTTTCATGTGAATCTTCTGATCCGCGGAGACGCGCTGGAAGTCCACGTGCAGCACTTCCTTCTTCCACGGATGCATCTGCACGTCGCGCAGCAGCACCCGCTCCTTCTGGCCGTTCAGATCGATGGTCAGAATCGACGCGTGAAAAGATTCCTGGCGCAGTTGCAGCCAGAGCGCGTTGTGGTCGAATTCCACCACCTGCGCCGGCTTGTTCGCGCCGTAGACGACGCCGGGAACCCTGCCGGTCCGGCGCAGGCGGCGGCTCGCACCCGTTCCCTGTACCGATCTCGGCGTTGCGATGACTTCTATGGTTGCCATGATGCTCTCCAGTCAATTCGACGACGTCCGCGGCGAGCCGCCGCCGATTACGAAAAGGCGTGCCTGCCCGGCGCGCCGCCAAGAAAAGTCAATCCATGAACAGCGAGCTCACGGAGTCCTCGTTGCTGATCCGCCGCACGGTCTCCGCCAGCAGCTCGGCGATGGAGAGCTGCCGGATGCGCGAGCAACGCCTGGCGTCGTCGCGCAGCGGAATCGTGTCGGTGACGACCAGCTCGTCAAGGGCGGAGTTCTCGATGCGCTCGATCGCCCTGCCCGACAGAATCGGATGAGTGCAGTACGCGAGCACCATTGCGGCGCCCTTGTCCTTGAGCGCGGCAGCAGCCTCGCACAGGGTGTTCGCGGTGTCGACCATGTCGTCCATCAATACGCAGGTCCGGCCCGTCACCTCGCCGATGATGTTCATCACCGTCGCCACGTTGGGCCGCGGACGACGCTTGTCGATGATGGCCAGGTCGGATTCCAGCCGCTTCGCCAGCGCGCGCGCGCGAACCACGCCGCCGACGTCGGGCGAGACCACCATCAGCTCTTTGTAACCGCGCTTCCAGATGTCGCCGAGCAGGATCGGCGCGGAATAGATGTTGTCGACCGGGATATCGAAGAATCCCTGGATCTGGTCGGAGTGCAGGTCCATGGTCAGCAGCCGGTCGACGCCGGCTGCCTGCAGCATGTTGGCGACCACCTTGGCGCTGATGGCGACGCGCGCCGAGCGCGGCCGGCGATCCTGGCGCGCATAACCGAAATACGGGATGGCGGCGGTGATGCGTCCGGCCGAGGAGCGTTTCAGCGCGTCGACCATCAGCAGGACTTCCATCAGATTGTCGTTGGTCGGCGTGCAGGTCGACTGCAGGACGAAGATGTCCTTCCCGCGCACGTTTTCCAGCAGCTCGACCATGACTTCGCCGTCGCTGAACCTGCTGACGGTGGCGCGACCCAGCGGAATGTTCAGATTTCTGACGACGTCCTCGGCAAGCTTCGGATTCGCATTGCCGGTGAACACCATCAAGCTGTCGTACGCCATTGCTTATCCGTGTCGGCGAAGTCTTCGGCCGCGCAGCCGATTCCCAAAACGGAACACGCCGCGCAGGCGGCGTGTTCTCTTCGGCGCGGCGCCCCCGCGCTCAGTCCCGGCCGCCGCGGCATGCCTTGCGCCCGGCGGCGGCTTGCAGCTGGCTGGGGAGGTAGGATTCGAACCCACGCATGGCGGAAT
>DASRFY010000028.1:0-6692 GCA_035651315.1 Burkholderiales bacterium | reverse complement strand
CGGGACACGATGGCAAGACTTGCCGGAGCAATGAAGGCCCATCCAGCGTTGAGCAAGGCGGCGCAGGAGCTCCAGGAGGGCCGCACGCGAGAGGCGATGCGGCTGGTCGGTGCGCTCGCGCGCGAGCAGCGCGAAGGCGCGGCTGCGGAAGGCGAGGAAATTCTGGCGGCACAGGCCGGTCGCACGGATACGGACGCTGCGCCGACCGCCGAGGATCTCGCGCGCGATCTCGGGCGGACCAACGCTGCAGTGGACAAGGACACTATCGTCAATCTGCTCAAGAGCATCGAAGACGCGCGCAACGCAATGGAGGTCCAGAGCCGGGTAAACCAGGCCAGGCGCCGCATGGAGGATTTTCTGGTTGCCGCTTCGCAGGCGAGCGCCCTAGTTGCAAACCGGTTCGGCGCCGGGGCGGCAGCGCCGAACGCGACGCCCGCTCCGGAAACCGGAAACGCGGATCTACGCGGCGGCACGATGTTCCGCAGCGGCGCGATCGCGCGCGGCGATGAAGGCGACAAGCCGCAGGAGAGCAGCCGGACCGGCAGCGCCTCCGGACATTCGGCGGCACTGGCGGTGCAGGGTGCCCGCAGCGAGCGCCTCGATGCCAAGCTCAAGCTCGAGGCCGTTAGGTCTCCGGAAATGTCCGGCGACAAGAACGAAGACGGCCGGGAGCAGCCAGGCTGGTTCTACCGGCCCAGCCGCGCGGAGGCCGCCAGAGCCTCCTTTGCCGAGGTGCGGGCGGGCTCCTACGCCGGCGCGGACGTCCTGAGCCCGCAGCGCATACCGATGCGCCAGCAACGGCTGGTCAAGGACTACTTCATCCATCTCCACCAGGAAAGCGAGAAGAAATGAATACTGTCGTCGACAGGCAGATCGATGCGTTCCGCAGCCGTTTCCAACAGGTCCGCGAAGAGATCGGGCGCGTGATCGTCGGCAACGAGGACGTGGTCGCGAACGTCATGACTTGCCTGCTGGCGCGCGGTCATGTGCTGCTCGAGGGAATCCCGGGCGTGGGCAAGACCAGGCTGGTGCAGACAATGGCCGACGTCATGCACCTGACGTTCTCTCGTATCCAGTTCACCCCCGATCTCATGCCCGGCGATATCGTCGGTACCAATGTGGTGAGCGAGGACCAGTCGGGACGCAAGTTCTTCGAGTTTCAGCGTGGGCCGGTCTTCGCCAACATGGTGCTCGCCGACGAGATCAACCGCGCCACGCCGAAGACGCAGTCGGCGCTGCTCGAAGCAATGCAGGAAAACAGCGTGTCGACGGGCGGTCGCACCCATGTGCTCGATCAGCCTTTCTTCGTGCTCGCCACGCAGAACCCGATAGAAATGGAGGGCACTTATCCCCTGCCGGAGGCGCAGATGGACCGCTTCCTGTTCAAGCTCAAGCTCGATTTTCCGGACCTCGAGCAACTGCACAGCATCATTGACCGCACCACGCGAGAGGTGGAGCCGGAGGTCAGGCGCGTCATCGAGAGGGGGCAGATCCTGGAGATGCGGGAAACCGCACGCGCCATCCCGATCGCGCGGCCGGTACAGGAATATGCGATCAGCCTCACGCTTGCCACGCATCCCGAAAGCGACCGCGCCCACGAGCTGACGAGAAAGTACGTGCGCTTCGGTTCCAGTCCGCGCGGCGCCCAGGCGCTCATCCTCGGCGCCAAGGTGAACGCCCTGATGAACGATCGCGTCTACGTTTCCTGCGAAGACGTGCGCGCAGTCGCGTTGCCCGCGCTGCGTCACCGCGTGCTGCTCAACTTCGAGGCGGAGGCCGAGCGCATCGATACCGACCACATTCTCGCCGGCATCTTGGACTGGGTGCCGGAACCCGACGAGTAGCGCGATGGGCCGCACGTCGCCGGTACTCGCGCATCCCGCCGCCGTGCGTGCGCGTTGAGGCCGATCGGGTGGCGGACGGACCACGGATCAGCCACGTCATGACTTCGCCTTCTGTGCCGTTCGACGAAGCGTTCCTGCGCCAGCTCGAGCACCTCGCGATCGTCTCGCGGCGCCCGGCGGCGGGACATCTGCGCGGCTCCCATCGCTCACGACGTACCGGCACGGGGATGATATTCACCGACTACCGGCCGTATTCGGCAGGTGACGATACGCGCAACCTCGACTGGGGCACCTACCTGCGCCTGGACCGTCTGGTTCTGCGCCTGTTCGAGGAGGAGGCGGATCTGCCGATCTATATTTTTCTCGACACCAGCCGCTCAATGGATTTCGGCGCCCCGACGAAGTTCGATTTCGCACGGCGGCTCGCCGCCGCGCTCGCCTACGTCGGTCTGATCAATCATGACAGGGTGAGCGTGACGGCATTCTCGGACTGTGTCGTGCAGGAAATGCCGGCGCGCCGTGGCAGAAACCAGATCTGGCGCATGCTCCACTTCCTCGAACGCCTGCGTCCCCAGGGCCGTACCAGTCTGCAGGCGACGTTTCAGGGTTACTTCAGTGCTCGGCGTACCCGCGGGATGGTGATGGTCGTATCCGACTTTCTCGACCGCTCCGGATTCGAATCCGCATTCCAGGTGATCCGGCAGCTCCGGCACGAGGTCTTCGCGCTGCACGTGGTGGGCCCGCAGGAGAGCGATCCCCAGCTAGGCGAGGAAGTCGTGCTGGTCGACGCCGAGGACGGCGGCGCGGCGCAGGTCCGTATCGGCGCGGAACTGCGCGAGGCGTACCGGCAAGCCTTCGCCCGTTATTCCACCGAGATCGAGGTGTTCTGCCGCGGTCACGGCTGGGGCTACCTGCGCGCGTCGACGACCGCTCCGTTTGAGCAGCTGATGCTCAGGGCGCTGCGTGAGGAGGGCCTGATCAGGTGAGCGGATTCGAGGTATCTCCGCTCGCCGCCGGCGGTATTGTTTTGGGGCTGCTCATGGCGGTGGCAATGCTGTACCTGCTGCACCCGCCCGCGCGCCGTGTCCTCGTGCCCTCGAATCTGATCTGGGAGCGCGTATTGCGCGCCGCGCACCGCGTCGACGATCGCCTGCGATGGTGGGTTTCGCTGCTGCTGGCATTGGCGATCGCGGGCTGTCTTGCCGCCGCGTTTCTGCACCTGAGGCTTCCGGGCGCCGCGCCTTCCGAGGGGCGGGAGGTGGTGGTGGTGGACGACTCATTGACCATGGCCACGCGCACCGCCGACGGCTCGACGCGCTTCGAGCACGCGCGCGCACGCGCGCGCGAGTTGCTCGGTGCGATGCCCGCGGGCGCGCAGGTGATGCTGGCCGATACCATGCGCGCAATAGCGACACCGTGTTTCGATACGCCCCGGGCCGCGCTCGAGACGCTGGCCGGGCTGGAAGTCGTGCGCGGTACGGACCCCGCGGTGCCGGACCTGGTTGCCTCCGCGCCGGCGGAGAAATTCCACGTGCTGACCGATGGCGTTCTGTTGCGCAACCTGCCGCGCCGGGCCATGGCGGTCTCGGTATACGAGCCGGTCGAGAACGTAGGCATCACCGCGTTCCGGGTCAGGGCAGTGCCCGGCGATAGCGGCCGCTACGAGGCCTTCGTCGAGGTCAGCAGCGACAGCGGCGCGTCGAAGGAGATCGAGCTCACGCTGTCCGGCGCGGGCGCCCCGCGCGTGACGCGGCGCCTTCTTGTCCCTGCAGGCTCTGCCGTGAACCGGGAGTTCGATGTGTCCTCGTTCGTCGGCGGTCCGCTGCGCGCGGCGCTGACTGCGCTTGGCGACGGGTTTGTCCTAGACGATGTCGCCTACGGTTATCTGCCGACGCACCGGGCGCTGCGTGTCACCCTGGTTTCCGATTCCAATCCCTACCTGGAGAAGTCGCTCGTCACGCAACCGCGCGTACGGCTCACGGTGGTGCCGCCGCAGCGCTTCGTCGATCGCGGGGATGCCGACCTGTACGTGTTCGATCGCTTCGCCCCCCGCCAGCCGCCGTCGGCGCCGGCGCTGCTGGTGCGCCCCGGGCGGGCCAACTGGCTGCCCGCGGCGGGGGGCGAGCTTGTCGAACCGCAGGTTGCGCGTTGGGACGCTGGCCATCCCGTGCTTGAAAATCTTTCTCTACGTGATCTGTACATCGAGAAGGCGCAGCCGCCGCGGCTCGATGCGACCGGCGAGGCGCGTGCATTGGTCGCTACCGGGACCGGTGAGCCGCTTGTTGCCGCGTCCGACGGCGCACGGCGCTGGGTCATGCTGTCTTTCTCGCTGGCGCAGTCGAACTTCGGACTGCACGCGGGTTTCCCGGTATTCCTCAACAACGTGTTGCAGTGGACGACGGACGACTCGCCGATGGTAGATGCAAAGCTGGGCGCAATAGAGCTGCCACTGGAGCGCGCGCGGATAATCGCGATGGACGGCACGGAGTTGGCCGTGCAAGCGATACCCGGCGCAACCCGTTTCGAGGCGGGCGAACCCGGCGTATACACCGCAATCCATGCGCGCGGCCGAATGCGGGTCGTGGTCAACCTGACCGACCCGCGGGTGACGCGCTTGAACCATTCGGTGCTGCCGCCCGCCCCTGCCGGAACCTTGCCCCCGACGTCTGCTCGACCCCCCGACCCGAATCTGGTCCTGCTCACGCTGGCGGTGGCCCTGCTGCTGTTGGAGTGGATCACCTACAACCGCAGGGTGACGGTATGAGGAGAATCTCGTGAGTCTCAGCTTCGGCGCGTCGTGGTCGCTGTCTCTGCTTGCGGTGCTTCCCCTGTTCTGGGCCGCGGCGCTGCGCGGACGCAGCGATTTATCGCCGCGTCACCTGCGCACGGTGACGGCGATGCGCATGCTTGCGGCCTGTCTAGTGGTTATTGCGGCGGCACAGCCTGTGTGGCACGGCGGCTCCCGGGATCTTTCGGTAGTCTACGCGCTTGACGTGTCGCGCAGCGTGTCCGCCCGATTCGTGTCGCAGGCGCTGGATTGGATCGACCGCACCCGCCTCGAGCACAAGCCGGCGCGCTCGAGCATCGTCGCCTTCGCGGAGAGGCCGGTGCTGCTCGAAGATACCGAAGATGTTCGCGCGCTCAAGGTGGCCGACACCGGCGCGGTGCGGGCGGCGCTTGCCCAGGACGCGACCGACCTGGAGCGCGCTCTCGATGAATCCCTGATGGCAGTCGACCGCGACGGCATCAGGCGAATCGTGCTGCTGACAGACGGCAACCAGACTAGGGGAGACGTCTGGCGCGTGCTGCCGAGGCTCAGGCACGCCGGCGTGCGCGTGTACCCGATCCCGGCGAAAACGCGCGACGAGGCCGATGCATGGCTCGATGCGATCGAGCTGCCGGACGACGTGCGCGACGGCGAACCTTTCGTCGCCACTGTGCGGGTGTTCAGCCCGCGTGAGACCGTCGCCCGCGTAGAGCTGCGGCGTGGCGCGAATCGACTCCGCAGCCGAACGCTCAGGCTGGCTTCCGGTATGAACCGCGTCCCGTTCGAAATCCGGCTGGCGGGTGCGGGCACCGCCACGCTGACTGCGACGGTCGAGGCGGAAGCGGATCGAACGCGCGACAACGATCGCGCGGAGTCATCGATCTGGATTGGCGCGCGTCCACGCGTGCTTTACGTAGAGGGCCAGCCGGACTCCGCGCACTATCTCCGCGACGCGCTCCGCGACGCCGACATCGAGGTACAGGTGGACGAGCCGAATTCCGTTCCCGCCATTGCCGCCGATCTGGCCCGCTTTGACGCGCTGATCCTCTCAGACGTGCCGGCGAAGTCCTTATCCGACGCTCAGATGAAGGCGATCGAAAGCTACGTTCGCGATCTGGGCGGCGGACTTCTATTCGCAGGCGGCGAAAACACGTTCGGCGAGGAAGGCTATTCCGGCTCCCTGGTGGAAAAAGTCCTGCCGGTGGAATTCAAGGCTCAAGAAAAGCGCAAGGACGTGGCCCTGGTGATCGTGATCGACCGTTCCTACAGCATGAAGGGCCGCAAGATGGAGTATGCGAAGGAGGCGGCCCGCGCGGCTCTCGATCTGCTGGAAGAGCAGCATTATTTCGGAGTGGTGGCGTTCGATTCGCAGCCCTACATTTCGGTACCGATGCAGCAGGTGCGCTCGAAAAAGAAGGCGGAGGACCTCATCGGACGCATCCAGGCAAGCGGCCAGACCAACATCTATCCGGCGCTGAGCATGGCTTACCGAATGCTGCAACAGGTCGACGCCAAGTCCAAGCATGTGATCGTGCTGTCCGACGGTGACACTCATCCGGCGGATTTCGAGCGCCTGGTCAGCCGCATGAAGAACGCCGATATCGTCGTGTCCACCGTTACCATTGGCGAGGGCGGCAATCCGCAGCTTATGGACGACATCGCCAGGTGGGGTGGAGGGCGCAGTTATCTTGCGCGGAACGCGGAATCGATTCCGCAGATCTTCATGGAGGAGACGCAGAAGGCGATTCGGTCCAGCCTGGTCGAGGAGCCGGTGCGGCCGGTGGTCATGCGACGCATACAGGTTCTGCGCGGGGTGGATTTTCGCGACGCGCCGCCGCTGCGCGGTCACGTGAGCACCAAGCCGCGCGATACCGCCGAGGTTCTGCTCGCCACCCCGGAAGGCGCGCCCCTGCTCGTACGCTGGCAATACGGGTTGGGCAGGACGGTGCTGTTCGCCTCGGACGTGAAGAACCGCTGGGCGGCGGAATGGCTGCGCTGGCCTGGCTACGGAAAACTGTGGGCGCAGCTGGTGCGGCAAACCATGCGCCGCGATTCAGGCGAGACGGTCGATTTCAGGGTGG
>DASRFY010000027.1:0-29189 GCA_035651315.1 Burkholderiales bacterium | reverse complement strand
GACTTCGGGAGCGGGCGGCTTGGACAGCAGCACGATCACCCTTGTCGCGGGATCGGCGGCCAGATCCGCGAGTCCCTTCAGCATCGAGATGCCGCCGATCTCGCGGTGCAGGTCTCGCCCGCCGGTGCCGACCGCCTGCGAAATCCCGGCGCCCAGACGATCCGCCAGCACGGTGACCTGCTGCAGCCCGGTGCCGGAGGCGGCCACGGCCCCGATCGGGCCGCGCCTGACGACGTTGGCGAAGGCGAGCGGAATGCCGTTCACGATCGCGGTGCCACAGTCGGGTCCCATCACGATCAGATCTCTCGTGCGCGCGAATTCCTTGAGCGCGCGTTCCTCCTCCTGCGCCACGTTGTTGCTGAACAGCATCACGTTCAGGCCGAGCCGCAGCGCCTTCATCGCTTCCGCTGCCGCGTAGTCCCCCGGAGTGGAGATGAGCGCCAGGTTGGACTCGGCGCCGGTCTTCAGCGCCATGTCGATGCTGCGCGGGCGCGATGCGGCGCGCGGTTGCGTGGCGGGATCCTCGTTCTGGCGCGTGAGGTTCCTGATCGCCTCCTCGATCGCCGCGGGCAGCGCCGACCTCTCTCCCTGCACCACGATCAGCAGGTCGTTCGCGTGCGCGCCTTCGGCGTCCACGCGCATTCCGGCTTCCGCGAGGAGCGCAAGATTGTTCTCCGTCGCCATGACCGCGGAGGCCTGCTCCACGCCGGGCAGCTTGGCGAGCAGCGCCGAGAGCTGCATCAACGACACCGAATCCCGGTACGCCTTCTGCACGATCTTGAACAGCGTTGCGGACAAGCGCTTTCCCCTGAGTCAGACTACGGCAAAGCGGGCGGGCATATCAGCGCGGCGCGCCGGCGTGTTTGAGTGCGCCGCCCCGATCGGCGCAGGCGAGAGACCGAATGACAGACCGCACAGCGTGTCGGCGCCGGAGCTGTGTCCGCTGTCCACCGCCCGGCGCACGCGGGCCGCGACATCTTCGCCCCGCGCGAGCGCATGCACGACCTCGACCAGGCGCTGCGCGAAGCGGCCGCGCGCCGCATCCACGAGCAACTGGCGGCTGATCGCATTGGTGCGCCTCGACAGCTCGCGCACCGCCTCGGCGAGCGTACGCAGCAGGGCAGTCAGGTGCGCCTCGCGTGCCGCCCGGCTCCACAACGCCGCCAGATACCCGACGATGAAATCGTCGCCGGAAGGCGTGAGCCCGCAGCCCAGTCCGACCAGCTTCGACAGCGCCTGCGCCAGCGCGGCGGCATCGCGCGCGCGTTCGGCGCGGGCAGCCGCAGGCAGCGCCTGCGCAAGCCGCGAGCCGAGCGCGCGCACGAGCGGGGAGTGCCCGTCTTGTCGCGAGAACAGCAGCGGCGCGTATCCGTCTTCCGGTGCCTTGCCGCGCAGCGTTGCCTGCAACTCCCCGAGCGCCGTCGCGAGCCGGCAGGCCTCGATCCCCACCGCCGACAGGTCTCCGCTCCAGATCCCTGCGCGCGAAAGATCCACCGCCAGGCCCGCCGCCTCCACCCGCAGCACGCCGCCGTCGAGCGCCACCCGCTGGCCGGGGCGCAGTCTCGCGTTCCACGACTCGCCAGGCGATGGGCAACGGATGCCGTGCGGCTGATCGCCGAGATCGCCTGCGAGCAGCGTCACCAGCTCGCCCGCATGCGTCTCGATGTTGCAGGCGCGGCGGAACACGCTGTGCACGCGCCCGCTCGTGCGCGGAGGAACGAGCGCGCCCATGCAGTCGGCGGTCAGGAGCCTTTGCGAACCGGGCACGGCGCGGCTGCGGGTCGAAGGACGAATGCCGCGCTCAGGCGCCCAGCGCCGCCAGCGCGCGCCTGGAATCCGATACCCAGCCGAAGATTCCGCCCTGCGCCTTGATCATGGCGAGCGCGGATTTCTGGAACTCCGGGAAATACGATCCCACGCAGTCGGACAGCACTACGCACTCGAAGCCGCGGTCGTTCGCCTCGCGCACGCTGGTGTTGACGCAGACTTCGGTGGTCACGCCGCAGACGATGAGCGTCCTGATGCCGCGGTCGCGCAGGATCAGCTCCAGGTCGGTGGCGTAGAACGCGCCTTTGCCCGGCTTGTCGATGACCGGCTCGCCCGGCCTGGGATAGAGCTCCGGCACGATGTCGTGGCCGACCTCGCCGCGCACCAGGATGCGGCCCATCGGTCCCGGATCGCCGATGCGGGTCTTGCCGCGCCCGCGCTCGAGCTTGGTCGGCGGACAGTCGGTCAGGTCGGGCCGGTGCCCCTCGCGCGTGTGGATGACCAGCATCCCGAGCTTGCGCGCGGTCTCCAGCACGCTCCGCGTCGGCGCGATGGTCGCCTGCAACGGCGTAACGTCGTTGCCGAGCGCTTCACCGAACCCGCCCGGCAGCACGAAGTCGCGCTGCATGTCGATGATCAGCAGCGCAGTGGTCGCCGGGTCGAACTCCAGCTCGTAAGGCTCGGCCTGCATTGCCTTCGTTGCCATCTCGCGTCCTCCTCCCTGTGGCGTCGCGAATCCGCGGCTCGCGCGCGACAGCGCGCAGACGAAGCGATCCGGCGTGTCGCTTCTCGCACCAAAGAGCCGTGTTTATACTGCATCGTATACAAGATGCGTCAGGGGGGAAAGCGGTGTCGATGACGATCGGATCTCTGCTCGCCGATTACCGGGATGGCAGGCGCAAGCCCACCGAGGTCGTCGAATCCTTGCTCGCGCGTAACGACCCTGCATTCGCCGCCGCCTGGATCCGCCCGCCCGAAGCGGCCGCGCTCGCACGCCGCGCACGGGAGCTGGAGAATCTTGCGCGCGCGCAGCCGCACGTTGCGCAACGGCTCCCGCTGTATGGAATTCCGTACGCGGTGAAAGACAACATCGACGTCGCCGGGCTGCCGACTACCGCCGCGTGCCCCGCGTTCTCTTACCTGCCGGAGCGCTCCGCGACCGTGGTGGAAAAGCTAGACGCCGCGGGCGCGATCCTCGTCGGCAAGACCAATCTCGACCAGTTCGCAACCGGTCTCGTGGGCACGCGCTCGCCCTACGGCGCAGTCCCGAACGCGTTCCGGCGCGAATATATCTCGGGAGGCTCGAGCTCGGGCTCGGCGGTCGCAGTGGCGCTCGGTGTGGCAAGCTTTGCGCTCGGCACCGATACCGCAGGATCGGGCCGCGTGCCCGCCGGGCTGAACAACATCGTCGGACTCAAGCCGAGCCGGGGACTGATCTCCGCGCGCGGCGTGGTGCCCGCCTGCCAGTCGCTGGACTGCGTCTCGATCTTCTCGCTCACGGTGCCGGACGCCTGCGCGGTGCTGAACGTCGCGCGCGGCTTCGACGCGGCCGATCCTTGGTCGCGCGAGCTTGCGCTTTCCTCCGCGCCGTGCGGCGAGAGTTTCACTTTCGCTGTGCCGGCGGCGCCCGAGTTCTACGGCGACCGGCTCTCGGAGCGCGCGTTCGAAGACGTAATCGAACGGCTCGCGGCCCTCGGCGGCAGGCCGATCGAGGTCGATTTCTCGCTGTACCTGGAAACGGCCGCGCTGCTCTACGAAGGTCCGTGGGTCGCCGAGCGCCTGGCGGCGATCCGCGACTTCTTCGACAGCCATCCCGAGGGCGTGCACCCGGTGGTGCGCAAGATCATCGAGGGCGGCAGGCAATACGGCGCCGCGGATCTGTTCGCCGCGCTGACCCGGCTCGAAGCGCTCAGGAAACAGGCCGCCGATCTGTGGCGCCACGCCGACGTGATGGTCGTGCCGACCGTGCCGACCGCGTACACCATCGAAGAGGCGCTTGCCGAGCCGTTCGCGAACAATCGCAGGCTCGGCCACTACACGAATTTCGTGAACCTGCTCGACCTCGCCGCCTGCGCGGTGCCGGCCTCGATCCGTCCCGATGGGCTGCCCAGCGGCGTGACGCTGATCGGCCCGGCCGGCAGCGACGTCGCGCTCGCCGATCTCGCGCAGCGCTTCCATCAGCGCACCGGTTTGAAGCTCGGCGCGCTCGGCGAGCCGCTTCCCCCGCCGGAGCCGATTCCCGCTTCGGACGACAGCGTGCGCGTCGCCGTGGTCGGCGCGCATCTGTCCGGGCTGCCGCTAAACCACCAGCTGGTCGAGCGCGGCGCACGCCTGGAAAAAACTGCACGCACTGCCGCCCGCTACCGCCTGTTCGCGCTTCCCGGCACGACCCCGCCGAAACCGGGACTGGTGCGCGGCGGCGATGCCGCAATCGAGGTGGAGGTGTGGCGGATGTCCAGCGCCGGCTTCGGTTCCTTCGTCGCCGCGATTCCCTCGCCGCTCGGCATCGGGCGCATCGAGCTGGAGGACGGCGACTGGGTGCAGGGCTTTCTGTGCGAAAGCTGGGCCGCAGCCGGCGCGATCGATATCTCGCGTTGCGGCGGCTGGCGGGCCTACCTCGCGACGCAAGCCGGCGTCTAATAGGTGCGCGTGATTCGGTCCGCTTCCTCGGCGAGCTTCTTCAGTCGCTCGCTCACTTCCACCGGATAAGGCTCCGCGCGGTCCAGCGACCTGAGCCGCGCCGGCAGTTTCGCCAGCGCCGCGCGGCAGCGCTCGCGGGAATCGGCAAGCGCCGGCAGCGGCGCGATGCGCTTTCCGGCGCGCATGACGGGAACGATCAGCGGCTCGCCTTCGCAGTCGTCGCCCTCCACGGTGAGCACGTCGCCGACCGGCGCGCCGTCGGCACCGCGGCGGCGGAACACCTGCTTGCGCCCGGGCCAGGTCGCCTTGCCTTCGGAGCGCTTGCGCCTCGGCTTGCCGGCGTATTCCTCCAGCTTGTAGGCGCAATCCAGCGCCGGCGCGTCTTCCGAGGTGGTCAGGCTGGTGCCCACGCCGAAGCCGTCGATCGGAGCGCCGTCCGACAACAGTCGGTCGATGAGCCTTTCGTCCAGGCCACCGCTGGCGAAAATCCGGATGTCGCCACAACCGCCCTCGTCCAGGATGCGGCGCACTTTGCGCGCGTGGGCGCCGAGATCTCCGCTGTCCAGGCGCACGGCACGGATCACGATGCCCTCGGCCGCGAGACGCTGCGCGAGCGCGACGACCTTCGCCGCGCCCGCTTCCGTGTCGTACGTGTCCACGAGCAGCGTCGTGTTCTCCGGGTGAGCGCGCGCGAAACGTTCGAACGCCTGCATCTCGCTGTCGTGCGCCTGGATGAACGAGTGCGCCATCGTGCCGTAGGTCGGAATCCCGAAGCGCATGTCGGCGAGCACGGTGGCGGTGCCGTCATAGCCGGCGAGATACGCCGCCCGCGCCGCAAGCAGGCCGGCCTCCGCGCCGTGCGCGCGCCGCAGGCCGAAATCCACCAGCAGCTTTCCGCGGCCTGCCAGAACCGCCCGCGCGGCCTTGGTCGCGATCAGCGTCTGGAACTGAAGCAGGTTGACGAGGCGCGTCTCCACCAGCTGCGCCTGCGGAAGCGGCGCGGTCACCCGCAGCAGCGGCTCGTTCGGAAAGCAGATCGTGCCTTCCGGCATCGCGTGCACGTCGCCCCGGAATCGAAACCCGGCCAGCCAGTCGAGGAATCCCGCCGGAAAGCGCTTGGTCTGCGCGAGCCAGTCGATTTCCGCCGCGGTGAAGCGAAGGTTCTCCAGGTACTCGATTACCTGCTCCAGTCCCGCCGCCACGAAAAAATTGCGATCGTCGGGCAGTTTCCGGGCGAAGAACTCGAATACCGCGGTGTCTTCCATGCCGTGCGCGTGGTACGCCGCCAGCATGGTGAGCTGGTACAGGTCGGTGAGCAGCGCGCTCGCGCCCGGATCGCCGGCCACCGTCCGCTGGTCGAAAGCGTCCGGACGCACTGTCAGGCAGCCAGCGCGTCGAACTCGGCGCTCTGCGCGCCCAGACGCCGCATTTGCGCCTCGGCGCGCGCACCGTCCTCCGGCTTCACGTCCACCGCGCGGATCGCATCCGTGAGCAGGATCACTTCGTAGCCGAGCGCGCGTGCGTCCTTCACCGTGTTCAGCACGCAGTAATCGGTGGCGAGCCCGCCGACGAACAGCCTGCCGACCCCGAGGCTGCGCAATTGCGCGTTCAGTGCAGTGCCCGCGAAGCCCGAGTACGCCTCCTCGTCGCGCGTCGTCGCCTTCGAGACGATATTCGCGTCGGCAGGCAGCGCGAGGCCGGGCGCGAACCCGGCGCCGCCGGTGCCCGCCACGCAGTGCTTCGGCCACGGGCCGCCCCGCTCGACGAACGAACAGTGATCGGCCGGATGCCAGTCACGCGTGGCGTGGATCGGCAACCCGAGCCGGGAGAAGCGTTCGATGTAGCGATTCAGCACCGGCACGACCTCGTCGCCGTTCGGGACTGCCAGCGCGCCGCCCGGCAGGAAATCGTTCTGCACGTCCACGATCAGGAGCGCGTCGCCCTTGTGCGGCCTTATCTCTGCTGTCATGCCCATGGTTCATCCTCCTGCCCAGGTCCGCGCGCAAAGGCGCGCCCATGGACCGATTACCCGATAAGTGTAATCGACACGGGCCGGGGTCGATTGCGCCCGTCGCGGGCGCAAAGCAGTCGTTTTATTCCCGGTCTCGAGTCCTTCGCCTCGGTCCTCTCCTTCCCCGGGTATCATCGCCTCACAATCGCATTCGGGGAGCGGACATGAACGCGTTCAGACTGGACGGAAAGGTCGCCGTCGTCACCGGGTCGAGCCGCGGCATCGGCCGCTCGATCGCCGAACACCTGGCGGGCGCAGGTGCGAAGGTCGTGGTCTCGAGCCGCAAGACCCCCGCCTGCGAAGAAGCAGCGCAGGCGATCCGCCATGCCGGCGGCGAGGCCATCGCCATTGCGGCGAACATCGGCGACAAGTCGCAGCTCGAGAACCTGGTCGTCGAGACACGCCGGCGCTGGGGAAGGATCGACGTGCTGGTGTGCAACGCCGCTTCCAACCCCTACTACGGCCCGATGGCCGGCCTGCCCGACGATGCATTCCAGAAGATCCTGCAGAACAACGTCGTCTCCAACCACTGGCTCGCCAACCTGGTGCTGCCCGAGATGGCGCAGCGCAGGGACGGCGCGGTGATCATCGTCTCCTCCATCGGCGGGCTGAAAGGCACCGGCACGCTCGGCGCCTACGCCATTTCCAAGGCGGCGGACATGCAGCTCGCGCGCAATCTGGCGGTCGAATGGGGCAAGCACAACGTGCGCGTCAATTGCATCGCGCCCGGGCTGGTGAAGACCGATTTCGCCCGCGCGCTCTGGGAAAACCCCGACATACTGCGCCGCTACGAGACCCAGACGCCGCTCGGTCGCATCGGCGAGCCGGACGACATCGGCGGCATCGCGGTGTTCCTCGCCTCGCGCGCCGGCGCCTTCGTCACCGGGCAGACGATCGTCGCGGACGGCGGCGTGACCATTGCCGGGTGATTGGTGAACAGTGAACGGAAAAACCAGGACTCAAGGACTTGGGACGAAGGACTGAGTGAAACCTAGGATTGAGAACTCCGGATCGGAGACCGGAAAAGTTGCCCGGTTTTCGTCTTCTCTTCGGTCTGACTCAGCCCTGAGTCCTTCGTCCTCGGTCCTGACTTCGCCAACGCCGCCCGGTATGGTGCAAAATGCGTCGGGCCGGAAGTTCCGGCGTCCATACGAATGAACTCGAGGAGAGAAAAATGAGAACGCTGCCGGGAGGCATTGCATCATTCCTGGTCGCCGTGCTGCTCGCCCCGTTGCCGCTTCCCGCGGCCGACGCGCCGGAGCTGAGCGTGCGACACACCATCGTGATCGACGCACCGCGCGAGCGGGTCTGGGAGGTGGTGAGCGACTTCGCCAGGCTGGACCGCTGGTATCCGCTGGTGGAATCGAGCCGGCTGGTGCTCGGCAAGAACCGTCAGGTCGGCTGTATCCGCGAGATCACCCGCCTGAACGGGACCAAGGTCGAGGAAAAGCTGATCGCCTACGACCCGTGGGACATGACCTTCACTTACACCTATGCCGGCGGGCAACCCATGTCCAGCGACTATTTCGCCACCATGACGCTGACCGACGCGGGCGAGGGCAAAACGCTGGTCGAGTGGAAAGCGCGCTTCCGGCGCCTGGCGTACTGGACCGACGACCCGCCGCCCGGACAGGACGACGCCACCGTGCTCAATGCGCTGAACAAGGCGTATCCGGCCGGCCTTGCGAACCTGAAAAAGATCGTCGAGGCGCAGTAGCGCGCAGCGCCGCATTATAAAGGCCGTGATTGGTGACCGGTCACCAGTTACCAATCACTGCCTTGATGACGGAGTGCATCGATGTCCTCATTCGTCCTGGTAGTCCATCTCGAAATCAAGAACGACGCCGTCGATCGCTTCATGCCGCTCGCGCTGGAAAACGCCGAGGCGGCGCGGGAAACGGAGCCGGGGTGCAGGCAGTTCGACGTGCTGGTCGATCCCAAGGATCGAACGAAAGTCGTCTTCTACGAGGTCTACGACAGCGAGGCGGCCTTCCAGGCGCACCAGCAGACGCCGCACTTCAAGAAATACGTCGACACCGCGCTCCAGCACCTCGCATCGCGCACCCGCACCGCCTACGACCGCGTCGCGCCCTGACCGGAGCTTGCCGTGCACGAAATCATCCTGCATCACTATCCGCAGTCGCCCGTATCGGAGAAGGTTCGCGTCGCGCTCGGCATCAAGGGGCTCGCGTGGCGCTCGGTGGAGATTCCCCGCCTGCCGCCGAAGCCGGACGTGATGCCGCTTACCGGCGGCTACCGGCGCACGCCGGTCATGCAGATCGGCGCGGACGTCTACTGCGACAGCCAGTGCATCCTGCGCGAGCTCGAGCAGCGATTTCCGGAGCCGACTTTCTTCCCCGGCGGCGCGGGCGGCATGCCCTGGGGCATCAGCCGCTGGACCGACGCCCTGTTCGATGTCGCGGTCCGGCTCTCGCTCGGCGCTAATGCGGATCAGCTGCCTGAAGCGTTCGCGAAGGACCGCGTGCGCCTGTTTCTCGGCGCGAACGGGGATCTCGCCAAAGTGCGGGCCGACCTGCCGCACGTCGTCGCCCAGTTGCGCGCGCAGTTCGGCTGGATCGACCAGCGGCTCGCCCGCGGCCGCCGCTTCCTCCTCGGCGACGAGCCGGGGCTGCCGGATGCGCTCGCCTACTATCTGGTCTGGTTCGTACGCGCTCGCTGGCAGGGCGGGCCGGGGCTGCTCTCGGAGTTCCCGGCGCTCGAAGCATGGGAACAGCGGGTGAAGGCGATCGGCCACGGCCGCCCGGCGGCCATGACTTCGGGCGAAGCGCTGGACATCGCGCGCGCAGCCGAGCCGGCGACGGCGGAGCAAGGCGATCCGAAGGATCCGCAGGGCCTGCAGCCGGGCTGGAGAGTCGGCGTGGTCCCGGACCTCGACAGCGGCGAGTCGCCGGTGTTCGGCACCGTTCGCCTCGTCGATTGCGACCGGATCGCGATCCTGCGCGAGGATCCGCGCGTGGGCACCGTCTGCGTTCACTTCCCGCGGGTCGGCTATCGCGTCGCCGCCGCCTAGGCGAACGCGGCCGATCCGGCGACGACATCTTGAAAACCGTTCTCGTCACCGGCGCGACCGACGGCATCGGACGCGAAACCGCGCGCCAGCTTGTCGCCCGCGGCCTGCATGTGCTCGTGCACGGACGCAGCGAGTCCAAAGCCGTGCAGCACGCGGACGAACTGTCCCGCGAGACGCACGGGGCGCAGGCCACGCCGGTGTGGGGCGATCTGTCGAGCATGCGCGAGGTCGTCGCCCTGGCGCAGCAGGTTCAGGCGCGGGCGTCCGCGCTCGACGTGCTGATCAACAACGCCGGCGTCTACGAGAAGCGCCGCCATCTCACCGTCGACGGCTTCGAGAGAACCATGGCGGTGAACCACTTCGCCCCCTACCTGCTGACCCGGCTCGTCGGCCCTTTGCTCTCCGCCGCGCCGGCCGGGCGCGTCGTGACCGTGAGCTCGATCGCGCACCAGAGCGGCGACCTCGAGTTGGGAGATCTGACCTTCGCGCGCGGGTACGACGGTTACGAGGCCTACGCCGCTTCCAAGCTCGCGAACATTCTCTTCACCCGCGCGCTCGCGCGGCGGCTGGAAGGCGGCAAAGTCACCGCCAACGCGCTGCACCCCGGCGTGATCGACACCAAGCTGCTGCACGCCGGCTTCGCCATCAAGGGCGCTTCGGTACAACAAGGCGCCCGTACCTCGGTGTACCTCGCGAATACGGACGAAGTGGCGGGCGTGAGCGGCAAGTACTTCGTCGACTGCCGCGAGGCCACGCCGTCGCGCGCTGCGTGCGACGATCGGCTGGCGGAAGAGCTGTGGGCAGAATCCGGGCGCCTGCTCGCCGCTTTTCTCTGAACGGCGCCCTCTTTCACGAATGGACTTCTACGACCGGCACGTCTTGCCGCTGCTCACCGACCTTGGCTGCGGCATCAAGCTGCTGCGCGAGGAACGCGTCCGGATCGTGCCGCTCGCGAAAGGCGAGGTTCTGGACGTGGGGATCGGCTCCGGCCTCAATCTTCCGCTTTATGACGGCAGCCGGGTTCGCCGCCTGATCGGCCTCGATCCGTCCCAAGCGTTGCTCGGGTACGCCCGCCGCCGGCTTGCCAAGGCTTCGTTCCCGGTGGCGCTGATCGAGACCGGCGCCGAACGGATTCCGCTGCCCTCGGCCAGCATCGATACCGTCGTCGTGACATTCACCCTCTGCACGATTCCCGACGTGGAAACCGCTCTCGAGGAAATGCGCCGGGTGCTGAAACCGCAGGGGCGCCTGCTGTTTCTCGAGCACGGCCTCGCTCCCGACCCGGGGGTCCGACGCTGGCAGCACAGACTCACGCCCCTCTGGGGAAGGTTCGCCGGCGGCTGCCATCTCGACCGCGATGTTCCGGTGCTGCTGCGAAACGCCCGGTTCACGATCGAAGACATGGAACGGCGATATCTGCCGCACGCGCCGCGCATCGTCGGCTACACCTTCCGCGGAACCGCGACGCGGGCCTGAGCCGCGCCCGTGGTGTCGAAAAGCGTCGCCGGGCACGAACCGGCCCACCCGTCTTCGCTCGTCCCCGGGCGAGCGCCGCCCGGCGGTCACTGCGTTCCCTGCCCCAGTCCTTCGCGCAGACGCTGGAGGTCCTCTTCGCTGAGGGTTTCCTTTTCCAGCAGCATGCGGGCGCCGCGCTCCAGGACGTCCCGGCGCGCGGTCAGCGCGCCGACCGCGATGCCGAACGCGCCCTCGACGATCTCGCGTATCGCACAGTCGATCTCGCGCGCCGTCTCCTCGCTGTATTCGCGCGGTCCGAAGGGGACCAGCGGGCCGCCGAGCAGCGGCGCGCGCTCGGTCTCGTAGGCCACGTGGCCGAGTTTCTCCACCATCCCGAAGCGCGTGACCATGCTGCGTGCGATGTCGGTGACTTTCGCCAGATCGTCCGCGGCGCCGGTGGACAGGTGGCCGTACACCACGTGCTCCGCCGCGCGGCCGCCCAGCAGCACCGCCATCTTGGTCTCCAGCTCGTCGCGCGTCATGAGGAAACGGTCTTCGGTCGGACGCTGGATGGTGTAGCCGAGCGAGCCGATTCCGCGCGGGATGATCGATACCTTGTGCACCGGATCCGCGCCCTTCAGCGAAAGCGCGACCAACGCGTGTCCCATCTCGTGAAAGGCGACGACTTCGCGCTCGCGTTCGTTGAGCAAGCGGTTCTTCTTCTCCAGGCCGGCCACGATGCGCTCCACGCCGCGGGTGAAGTCGTCCATCGACACCTCCTCCGCGCTGCGGCGGGTGGCAAGCAGCGCCGCCTCGTTGATCAGGTTGGCGAGATCGGCGCCGGAGAATCCGGGCGTGAGCGCGGCGATCTTTTCCGGATCGACTTCGCCGCTCAATCGCACTTTCTTCAGATGCACGTTCAGGATCTGCACCCGCCCCGCCTTGTCCGGCCGGTCCACCAGGATCTGGCGGTCGAAGCGCCCGGCGCGCAGCAGCGCCGGATCGAGGATTTCGGGCCGGTTGGTGGCGGCGAGCAGCACCAGCCCGGTGCTCGGATCGAAGCCGTCGAGCTCCGCCAGCAGCTGGGCGAGCGTCTGCTCCTTCTCGTCGTGCCCGCCGAGCGAATAGGCCCCGCGTGCGCGGCCCAGCGCGTCCAGCTCGTCGATGAAAATGATGGCCGGCGCCTTGCCGCGCGCCTGCTCGAACAGGTCGCGCACGCGCGCCGCGCCCACGCCGACGAACATCTCGACGAACTCGGAGCCGTTGATCGAGAAGAACGGCACCGCCGCCTCGCCGGCCACCGCCCGCGCCAGCAGCGTCTTGCCGGTGCCCGGCGGCCCCACCAGCAGCACGCCCTTGGGAACGTGCGCGCCGAGCCGCCCGTACTGCTGCGGATTCTTGAGGAAGCTCACGACCTCCTTCAGCTCTTCCTTCGCCTCGTCCACGCCCGCGACGTCGTTGAAGGTAACCTTGGTGTCGGTCTCCATGTACACCTTGGCCTTGCTCTTGCCGATTTCGAGGAAGCCGCCGCCCAGCCCCTGCTTTCCCGCGAAGCGCCGGATGAGGAACATCCAGATGGCGAAGAACACCAGGGCCGGCACGATCCAAGAAAGAATGTCGCGCAGGAAGGTGCTCTCCAGGACGCGCGAGTAGCGCACGCCGTACTTGTCGAGATCGGCCGCCAGCCCGGGCTCGACGCGGGTGGTAACGAAGCGGCTGCGACCCTGGATCGGCTGGGTGAACTTGCCTTCGATGGTGTCGGTGCCGATGACGACTTCCGCGACCCGACCCTCCTTCAGGTATTTCTGGAAATCGCTGTAGGGAACCGCCTCCACCTGCTGCATATCCACCCAGATGCTGCGCAGCCAGAGCAGAGCGAGAGCGGCGAGCACCCAGTACCAGATCGTGACCTGGGTAGGCTTGCGTATCGGCACGACGCGACCGGGAATGAACGGAAGTGAAGACCTGTTACGCTGTCGGCCGGGCGCAACCGCGCCCGGCCCGCTGCGGACCGATCAGGTGACCCGCAGGGCGCTGTTGCCGAACTGCGCGGACTCGAACTCGCGCTCGCTCTTCAGGATGCCGGCGAGGCTTCCGACTTCCGCCGCAAGCGCGTCGACGACGTCGTCGAAGGACACCACACCCACCAGGGCGCCGCTGTCGGCCGTCACCGCGAGCCGGCGCACCCCGTTCTCGCGCATCGTCTCCATCGCCTCGTGCAGGTCGGCTTCGCCCTCGATCGTGACCAGGTCCGGGGTCATGACTTCTCCGATCGTCGCATCGTCGGGGCCGATCCCCTCCGCCATCGCCTGCAGAACGAGGTCGCGGTCGGTGACGATGCCCATCACCCGGTCCTCGTTCGGCGCATCTTCGGTCACGAGCAACGCACCGACGTGGTAGTCCCGCATCAGGATCGCGGCGTCCCTCAGCGTGGAGGAGCGCGGCACCCTGACGATGTTGCGCGAGTAGATTCGTTCTACGTTCATGATTCGCCTCTCTGGGAAGTGATTTCCTGCCGCTTCGGCCCGCGGGGACGACCGTATCGGTGTCCCGGCCGCGTCCAAGCTACGCGACCGGCGGAGGCGAATATTGACCCTGGTCAAAGGAATGCAACTGTGCCCGCCCAGCCAGGGCGACCGGGCCATGCTTGCGCGCCGTTCCGGGCGCGGCGGGCACGGCCCGGAAGAAGATGCGAGGCGAGAGAACGGTGGCCCGATCCCCTGCCGAAGGCGGTCCGACCGCCCGCCGTTCGATCAGCGCCTGCCGGCAAACCGCGGCCGGGCGACCGGCGCCGCGCGCTCGTCCTTGTGGCGGAAGTTGATGCGGGCCTTGGTCATGTCGTAGGGCGACATTTCGAGCGTCACCTTGTCCCCCGCGAGGATGCGGATGCGGTGCTTGCGGATCCTGCCGGAGGCATATGCCGTCACGCTCACGCCGTTGTCGAGTGTCACGCGAAACGTCGTGTTTGGCAGCACTTCGTTCACCACGCCTTCGATTTCCAGTAATTCTTCCTTTGCCATGTTCGATTCTCCATTCGTTCGGACCGCGCCGGCCGGCGGGTCCGTGCCGGCATCTCCCGGTTGGGGAGCCGGTCATTGAGTCATTCGGTCAATGCAAATCCCGGGACCGAGGACTGAGGACGAAGGACTGAGTGAAACCCCGGACCGAGAACTTGGGGCCGGAGAAAAAAATTCCTGCTTTTCTTCTTCGCATCGGTCTTACCGGGTCCTGGGTCCTTCGTCCTCAGTCCTGATTTCCCCGGTCACCAATCACCGCTGTTACGGCTTTCCGCGACTGCGCGGACGGCGCGCCACGCTCCCGCGCAACTTTTCCTGTTGCTGCGGCGGCCGAGCCGCCTTTTGTGCCTGCGCCTGCTGCAGACGCTTGCGGATGATCAACACCGTCGCCTCTTCGGGAGTGAGTTTCTTGGCCATCGTGCCCCTCCTAACGGGAGCGGAAAACGAAAAGCCCCCGACCGTCGACGGGAAGGGGGCTGAGCGCGCGTGTCAGCGCACTGACGATGTTGACAGTCTACCGCGCCGGGTGCGTTCCCTCAACCGGAAACTTCGGTTTGCTCACCGGCGACGGATCACGAATCGCCGCTTCTCTCGCCGCGCCACAGCGCGGCCCCGCTCAGCGCGAGCAGCAAGCTCGCGATCGACAGCGGAACCGAAAACGCGCCTTCCTTGGCCGCGAGGTAGCTCACGCAAAGGGGACCGGCGATCTGCCCGATCGCGAACGCCGCCGTCATGGCGGCGATCAGGCTTTTCGCGTGCTCGCCTGCGATTTTCCGCGTCTCCTGCATGGCGACCATGGTGACCACCATGAAGGTGCCGCCGACGCCGAACGCGGCGAGCATGATTCCGCCGATGCCCGGCCACAGCACGGGTAGCGCCACGCGGCAACGAGGGTGGAAATCGCCGCGGCCGCGCCGAACGCCGGCCACGACCAGCCGAAGACCGAGGGATCGCGAATGGCATGTTTCGCCATCGCGGGAAGAAAGGTCGCGGGGATGATGTAACCGAACCCGAACGCGCCGTAACAGAGGACCAGGCGCGTGGTCTCGCCCCTCCACCGCAGCGCCGTCCGCGCCGGGCGCCCGCCCGAGGCGGAAGGTACGTCACGGCCCGGGTGGAACACCGGCCATACGGCAAAAGCGGCGAGCAGCGCGAGCGCCCCGAATACGATCCACGCCTGCGCCGAGCCCGCTCCCGCGCGCGTCAGCGCGACGCACAGCCCGCCGGCGGCGGTGATGCCGGCGCCGACGCCCGAGAACACGACGCTGGTCAGGATCGGCCGGCCCGCCGGCGCCGATCCTTCGAGGCACCACGCGGATACGAAGATCAGCACCCACGCGCTCATCATCCCCGCCGCCGCGCGAAGGAAGAACCAGACCGCGAAATTCCCGCCGAGCCCCATTCCGAGCGTCGCCGCGCCGATGGCAAGGAGACCGCCGCGGATCGCGGCCGCCGGCCGGGTGATCATCCCCAATGCGGACAACGCACCGAGCAGGTAGCCGAGGTAATTCGCCGCGGCAAGCCAGCCGCCGGCGGCAACCGACAGCCCTGCGTCCTCCTGCATCATCGGCAGGATCGGCGTGAAGGCGAAGCGGCCGATGCCCATCGCCACTGCCAGCGCGACCAGTCCGGCAATGGCCGTTCGCTCCGGCTCGCCCGAGCCGGCCGTGCGTGGATCGCGCATTCGCATGGCCCGAGTCTAGTTCGGCTCCTTCATCCTGAAAAATGAATAATAATGATCTCTGTGTTCTCGATTCGAGAAGGTACGAAGATGGGAAACATCGATCTCGTGGCGCTGCACATCTTCAAGACCGTGGCCGAGGAGGGCGGGATCACCAAGGCCGCGGCGAAGCTGCATCGCGTTCAGTCGAACGTGACCACGCGCGTGAAGCAGCTGGAAGCGAAGCTGGGTACGAACCTTTTCCTGCGCCGCAGGCGCGGCCTGCTGCTGTCGCCGGAGGGCAGGCTCCTGCTCGCCTACGCGGACCAGTTGCTGCGCCTTTCATCGGAGGCGGAAAACCTAGTGCGTGCCGGCGCGCCGCGCGGCACGCTGCGGATCGGCACCATGGAGAGCACCGCAGCGAGCCGCCTTCCACCGCTGCTCTCCCGCTACCACTCGGCTTACCCCGAGGTCCGGCTCGAGCTCGTGACCGGCACCAGCGGCGCGCTGGTGGCAAAGGTCCTCGATTACGAGGTCGAGGCGGCGTTCGTCGCCGAGCCGACGATAGACAAGAGCCTCGAATCCCAGCCGGCGTTCAGCGAGGATCTGGTCCTGATCGCGCCGAGGACATTCCCCGCGATCAGAACCGGAAAGGACATCGGCCGCAGCACCGTCATCGCGTTCGGCGCGGGATGCGCGTACCGCCGGCGCCTGGAGGACTGGCTGCGGCGGGTGAAAGCGGCGCCGGAGCGCGTCATGGAGTTCGGCTCCTATCACACGATCGTCGCCTGCGTGGCCGGGGGCGCCGGAATCGCCGTCGTGCCGCGCTCCGTTATCGGCGCCGTGCTTGCCGACAAGCAAGTGGCGATCTATCCGCTGCCTGCCGACATCGCGAGGGCGAAGACGCGGCTGGTCTGGCGCAGGGGCCACCGGTCGAGCGCGCTCGACGCGATGCGCAAGGAACTCGCGCGCGTCGCGCCGGCGATTCACAGGCGACGCGCGCCGGAGTAACCTGCCGCGATGCTGGTGCGATTCGACAGCGACGTGGGCGGCCTCACCATGTTCGGCGACGTCGCGGTGAGGCTGCTGAAAATGATGGGGCACAGCGGCACGGTGCCGAGCGCGCTGCTGGCCGACGACATTCCGGGCGCGCTCGCGCGTCTGAAGTCGGCGCTGGCATCCGAGCCGGCATCCGGCCCGGGTCGAGGGCAAGAAACGAGCGAGGAGCGGGAAGAGCCGCCCGTATCGCTGCGCCAGCGGGCTTATCCGCTGGTCGATCTGCTCACCCGCGCCGCACAGCGCGGATGCGACGTCATGTGGAAGTAGCGTTTCGCGCTTTTCTCGTCCCTCACAGGGACCGCAGGAAAGTGAGCAGCTCTTCGCGCTCGCCGGCGGGCAGCGAACCGAAGCGGCGCGCGATGTCCCTCGCCTCGCCGCGATGACGCAGGATCGCGTCGGAGAGCGTCACCGACGCTCCGTCGTGCATCAGCCGGGTGCGCAGGCGCACGCCCCACAACGGCGCGGTGCGGATCCTGTTCTGCGTGCTCTGAAACGCGGGCAACGAAAGATTCTTCCAGGCGACCTTGTACATGTTCGGCCCGTAGTGCTCCTCCATCGCCATGACGATCCCGTCGCCCGTTCCCACGTCGTGCAGCAGGAAATCGCCGAACGGCTCGAAGGCCTTGTCTCCGAGCGCGGCGGGGACGGTGAACGTCCCGCCGTTGATCTTCGTGCCTGCCGGAGCGGTCTTCAGGCTGCGCACGTGGCAGGTTCCGCAGCCGATGCGGTCGAACGCGGCCGATCCTCTCTTCGCTTGCGGAGTTTCGGCGAGTACCCGGTCTCGCGGCGGCGCCTTGGTGGCGCGGATGAAGCGGGTGAACTTGTCGACGTCGTCCAACCCATCGGCGCCGGGCTGATCGTTCGGCTCCGGCGCGGCGTTGCAGATCTTGGTGACTTCGTCCGGAAACAGGCGGCTGGTGATTCCCATCTCGTTCAGATAGGCGTCGCCGGCGAAGGAGCGCAGGCTCGCGTGCTGGTCCTTCCAGCCGAACCGGCCGATCCCGGTTTCGCCGGGCGCTTCCACGATCGGAACGTACAGCGCCTGCCCGCAGATCCTTCCGCGACTGCTGTTGCATTGGCGGCGCGCGAGTTCGATCAGCGTCTGATCGGCGAGCGCCTCCACGAAGCCATCGCCCAGCAGACCGAGCGACACGCGCGTCGTGCGGATCGTCTCGCCGTCGGGCACGCGCTCGTGAATCTCGTTGTCCGGAAACGCGCCGCTCGGGCAGGTGGCCCTGTCGTTCACCAGCGAGCGGCCGGAAACGATCTCGGCGCCGCGCGCGATCGGAATCTTCGGGTTGGCGAAATGTCCGTCCGGCCCGCGATGGCCGACGCGCAGCTCGGTCAGCTGACTGGCTCCGCCCGACGTCGGGTCCTGATGGCACTCGCGGCAGGATTGCGCGTTGTACAGGGGGCCGAGTCCGTCCGCCACCGTCTCGAACTCGTCGAATGTCTCCCGGTCGGTCGTATGGGTCGCATCATCCACCAGGCCGTTGCTCTTGTCGTCGAAGCCCGCGGGAGCCGCGTCGCTCGCCTGGGGAGGCGGAGCGGGAGGCGGGGTTTCCTTGTCGCTTTTCTTTTTCCCGGCCACGACGAATGCGGCGAAGGAGATTGCGACCGCGAGCATGATGACGACTAACGTGGCCGCGCGCTTGCTCATCTGTCACCTCCGCTGCGAACGACTCGTCCGCCGGCGCAACCTCGCCGGCAACGGCACTCGAACGAGTGCCGCCTATGACGTCATGCTATGCCTTGCCGGAGCATGCTTCAATGCGCTGTCTGTCGTCGAATTGCGACACTGCGCGCAGAACCGGCGGCGCAATGTCCGGGTGATCGATGAACAGATGAGCGGGAATCCGACGCCGCGGAAGCGCGGGGAGCGCGCAGCACGGGAAAGCAAGGCCGTGAGGTGTCCGGCGCCGGGACCGGGCTTCCCCGCTCCGCCGCCGGACGCGCAGTCAGTTGCGGTAGGCGATGCCCTTGCGGTCGAGCATGCGCAGCAGCGCCGACCATTCCTTGTGCAGCTCGGAACCGCCCGGCCCCTCGAACTGCCGATATCCCTTCTGCGCGGTCCGCTCCGAGATGATGCCGACGTCCACGCGGCCGCCGGCGAGCGCATCGACCTGGATCTGGCAGGCGCAATCGAGGTAGTACATCAGCTCGAAGGCTTCGCTCACCGTGCCGCCGAGCGTGAGCAGCCCGTGGTTGCGCAGGATCATGGCCTTCGAGTTCGGGCCGAGGTCGCGCGCCAGGCGGCTGCGCTCGTCCAGCTCCAGGGCGATGCCTTCGTAGTCGTGGTAGCTGAGCATGCCGTAGACCCGCAGCGAATGCTGGCTGATGGGCAGCAGGCCGCATTTCTGCGCCGACACCGCGACCCCGGCGCGGGTGTGGGTGTGGATCACGCAGTTGATCTCCGGCCTCGCTTCGTGCACGCAGCCGTGGATCACGAATCCGGCGTGATTGATTCCCAGCCCGGTCGGATCGTCGATCACCCGGCCGTCCTTGTCGATCTTCACCAGGCTGGAGGCGGTGATCTCCTCGAACATCAATCCGTACGGATTGATCAGGAGCTGTTCCGTGCCCGGCACCCGAGCTGAGAAGTGCGTGTAGATGAGGTCCGTCCACCGGAACTGCGCGGCGAGCTGGTACGCGGCCGCCAGGTCGCAGCGCATCTCCCACTCTTCTTCGCTCACCCGCCCGCGCACCGTGGGTGTGTCGACGGATTTGAGCTTTCTCGTCCTCTCGGTCATGGTTTTCTCCTCCCGGGGAATCACTGTGCGCAATGATACGCCAGGTCCGAAAGGCGGTGATTGGTGGTCTGTAATTCGTGATTGGTAAAAGCTCGATCTCTATGCGTTCATTGGGTTTACTGGGTTTCCCGGTCACTGATCACCGGTCACCAATCACTGCCTCTATCACACCCATCCCAGCGCGCCGAGAATCGCGCCGACCGCGATCAGCGCCAGCAAATGGATGCGCGTGCGCCAGACCAGCAGCGCCGCGGCGACGGTGAGCGGAAGATGACGCCAGCCGGGCGCTTCCGCGCTGAGGATCCAGCCGGTGGCAAACATGAGCGCGATCACGATCGGCGCCATTCCGGCCTTGAACGCCCGCACCGCGAGCCAGTCTCTGCGCACGTGCCCCCAGCGCGACGCGGCCAGCGCGAGCGTCGTCGAAGGCAGCATGATCCCGGCGAAGGTCGCCGCCGCGCCCGCAAGGCCGGCCGCCTGGTAGCCCATCACCGCGACGAACAGAACGTTGGGTCCCGGGGAGGCCTGCGCGATCGCGATCGAGGCAGTGAATTGCGCGTCCGTCAGCAGCCCCATCTGATTGACCATCACCCGGTGCATGTCCGGAGCGACGGTGATCGCGCCGCCGATCGCCAGCAGCGACAGCAGCAGAAAATGACCGAACAGCGAGAACCACCCGACCTCGTGCACCATCGTTCCGATCACCCGCCTCGCGTCGGGTCCGCGCGCGCGGCGCGCAGCCGCCGCCACGCAAAAGCGCAGGCGACCGCGCCGAGCCCGAGCAGCGCCCACGCCAACGGCCAGCGCAGCAGCGCCACGCCGGCGAACGCCGACGCGGCGAGCGCGATGCAAACCGGCACGCCCATCGGGTTGACCCGCAGCGCGCCCGCGAGCTTCAGCGCCGTGCCCACGATCAAGCCGGCGGAGACCGCCCCCATTCCCTTGAGCGCGCCGGCCACCGCGGGATGCATCGCGTACTGCGCATACGCCGCGGTCACCGCAAGCACGATGACCAGCGGCACCGCCATCATGCCGGCGAGCGCCGCAAACGCGCCGCGCCAGCCGAAGAAGCGATCGCCGATCATCAGCGCCACGTTGCAGATGTTCGGCCCGGGCAGCGCCTGGCCGACGGCGAGGATCTCGATGAATTGCTCCTTGGTGAGCCAGCGCTTCTGTTCGCACAGCACGCGTTGCGCGACCGCGATCACGCCGCCGAAACCCTGCAGTGCGAGAATAGTGAACGTGACGAAGAGATCCTTCGTCGAGGACGGCTGCGCGAGCGGGTCGGATTCGGCGGTCATGGACGAATATTACTTGTCGCAAGTCCGTAGTTTAGTAGGTGATCGGGTGAAGAGGGATGGCAAAGCGCGCAGACCGCAACCCGGACTCGGCACCGGGTGACTGGTATATCGACACCCGCTGCATCGACTGCGCGGCGTCGCGCGAGGTCGCGCCCGGGCTGATCGTCCGCCGCAGGGGCAAGTCGGTGTTCGCCCGCCAGCCGGCAAACGCGGAAGAGGAGCTTGCCGCCTGGCGCGCCGTACTGGTGTGCCCTACCGTGTCCGTCGGAACGCAAAGCCACCGCCCCCGACCGCCCGGCCTGTTTCCGCAGCAGCTCGCCCCCGGGGTGTACCGCTGCGGCTACAACGCGCGCTCTTCGTTCGGCGCGCACGCCTACTTTGTTCGGCGGCAGGAGGGCAATCTCCTGATCGACTCGCCGCGCTACGTGAACGCGCTCGCCAGCGAGTTGAAAGATCTGGGCGGAATCGACGAGATCCTTCTGACGCACCGCGACGACGTGGCGGACGCGGACCGATACGCGCGGCATTTCGGCGCGCGGGTCTGGATTCACGAAGACGATCGCCCGGGTGCGCCATTCGCCACCGAGCTGTTGCGAGGCGCCGCTCCGCGCCCGATCAGCGATCGTCTGCTCGCGATTCCCGTTCCCGGACACACGAAGGGCAGCGCCGTGTTCCTGCTCGAAGACACCTATCTGTTCACCGGGGATTCGCTCGCCTGGAGCCGCGAGCGCAAAGACCTGCAGGCGTTCCGCGACGCCTGCTGGTATTCCTGGGCCGAGCTGAAGCGTTCGCTCGGCCGGCTCGCCGACTACCGGTTCGAGTGGGTGCTCGCGGGACACGGCGGCAGCATCCGCCTGCCCGCGGACGAAATGCGCAGGCGGTTGCTCGCGCTGGTCGAGCGGATGTAATGCCGCGCAATGCCCTTGCCCGGTTCCCCGAGCCGCGGGGGCGCGACCTTACCCGATCACCAGTCACCGCTTCTTGGCCTGCCGCCGGCTAGCGCTTCTGGCGTTTCTGTGCTCTCGCTCCTTCGGCGCGGCGCCCGGATCGCCCGGCAGCCTGCTTGCGCATGGCCTCGAAAATCACGTCCAGCCCGAAGCCGAAGATGGCGTCCAGGTTCGCCAGCCGCAGGTGCGGCACCACCGCGGCGACGCGCGGGTAACGCTTGCTGCCGGCGAACTGCTCCAGCTTCACCGGCGTCGCATCGGGCTCCCGCGCGCGGCTCGCGATGTCCGCCATCCCGGCGCCGCCCACGTAATAGCCCAC
Organism: Burkholderiales bacterium; assembly: GCA_035651315.1. Classification (GTDB taxonomy): domain Bacteria; phylum Pseudomonadota; class Gammaproteobacteria; order Burkholderiales; family Eutrophovitaceae; genus DASRFY01. The sequence continues at coordinate 7,232 of DASRFY010000027.1, read as the reverse complement.
CAGGCGAAAGAACCGCGCCGCGAGCGGCGGATCGAAACCGGCGTCATCGAAGGCCTCGAGGATCTTTTCGTACACCTGGAATGTGCGCTCGGTATTGAAGCGCCGGTATACGAGCAGGATGAAGGCATTCGGATGCCAGACCGCGATCTGCCGGTACGACTCCATGAAGTGACGCAGCCGCTCCAGCGGCGGCATCGCATTCCGCGGCGGCAGCACCGCCTCGTCGAGCAGCCGCTCCATCACCGCGTCCAGCAACCTGCCCTTGCCGGGGAAGTGGTGGTAGAGCGCCATCGCCTCCACGCCCAGCGCCGTGCCCAGACGGCGCATCGACAGCCCTTCCAGCCCTTCGGCATCGATGATCGCCAGCGCCGCGTCGACGATCGCCTCGCGGTTGAGCGGCACGCGCGCCTTCCGGCGTCGCCCGGGGCAGGAACGTTCGGTCTGGTCGGCCATGAAAATACTTTACACCGTAAGGTCAAATATGCAAAATACCTTACACCGTAAAGGCAGCGGGCGCTGCCGCGGTGGACTTTCTTTCGGGAGGCACACTATGAACGCTGAAGACCTGGTCGCCCTCATGATCCCGGCGACCTACCTCGTCATGCTCGCCGTTGAGCAATTCGGCACCGGCCGCAAGTGGCCCGAGATCCGTTTCTGGAGGACCAAGGGCATCACCTTTTTCGTCATGCTGATGACGATCAACGCGATCCTGCCTTCCCTGGTGCCGGAGCAGATCGCGCAGCACCACCTGTTCGACGGCGCCAAGCTGGGCGTGGCCGGCGGCATCGTCGTCGGCTATCTCGCCGTTTCGCTCGCCAATGCCACCCTGCACCGGGCGTACCACCGCTTCAGCCCGCTGTGGCGCTACGTGCACCAGCTGCATCATTCCCCGCAGCGCCTGGACATCTCGGGCGCGGTGCTGTTCACGCCGCTGGAGGTGGTGAACAACGTGCTGATGTTCCTGGTCGTGAACGTGTTCATCCTCGGCATCGACCCGCTCGCCGCAGCCGCGGTCGGCTATGTCGCCACCTTCTACGGCTTGTTCCAGCATTTCAACGTCCGCACGCCGCAGTGGCTGGGCTACCTCATCCAGCGGCCCGAGTCGCACAGCGTGCATCACCGGCGCGGCTTTCATGCCTACAACTACTCCGACCTGCCGCTTTGGGACATGCTCTGGGGCACTTTCCGCAACCCGAAGGAGTTCCACGGCGAAGTGGGTTTCGAGCGCGAGGCGTCCGGACGCATGGGCGCGATGCTGGTCGGCAGGGACGTGAACGAGCCCCTGTACGGTCCGCGCAACCAGGGCCGTAGCGATCCGGCCACCAACCCCGCGTGAACGCTGTGGATCCGGAAGAGGCACGGCTCGCGGACGCCGTCGAGGCGGCGGCCTGCCGCGATCTCTACGCGGCCGCGCCCACGGAGTTCGCGGCGAGCCTCGGCATCCGCAGCGCCGAGCTCGCCGGCGCCACCCTGCTCATCGCGAGCGGCATTCCGGATCCGTTCTTCAACCGCGCGCTCGGCCTCGGTGTGCACCGGCCGGCAACCGAGGCCGACGTCGACGCGGTGATCGCCGCGTATCGCGACGCGGAGTGCAGGAAATGGTGGCTGCACCTGACGCCGGCCGCGCAGCCCGCGGCGCTGCGGACATGGCTGGAGGCGCGTGGCTTCGCGCCGCCGCCGCGCCGCGGTTGGGCGAAGATGCTGCGCGGCACCGAGCCGCCGCCCCGCTTCGAGACCACGCTCGAGGTGCGCGAGGCGAAACCGGCCGAAGCGCGCGGCGTGGCGCAGGCGATCTGCAGCGCCTACCGCATGCCCGCCTCATTCGTCGCCTGGTTCGAAGCGCTTGCCGAGCGCCCCGGTTGGCGAGCGTACGCAGCGCTCGACAAGGGAAGCGTGGCCGGCGCCGGATTTCTATATCTTCGCGGCGCCGACGCCTGGCTCGGCGCGGGCGGCGTGCGCGCCGAATACCGCGGCCGCAACGCACACCGCGCGCTGATGGCGATGCGCATCGAGCATGCGATCGCGGCGGGCTGCACCCGGATCCTCACCGAGACCGGCGAGCCGGTCGGCGACGAGCCGAATCCGTCGCTCGCAAACATGCAGCGCTGCGGGTTCAGAAAGGTGTGTTCGAGACTGAACTATGCCGCGCCGGCTTTCAGGATTCCGAGCAGCCCGGCATAGGCATCCGTCGACCGCGGCATCAGCAGCGCAACCGCCGAGCCGCGTCGCACGCCTCGCGCGCGCAGATGCCGCGCGAGACGGTTGGCGCCGCTTTCGAGCACGGCGTAAGTCGTCTGCTCGCGGCCGAAGATCACCGCCACGGCCTCCGGCCGCGCGTTCACCCGCGCCTCGAAGATCTCATAAAGAACGTCTGTCCCCGGCTCCACTCTCCGCCCGCGCCTGGCCACGCGCCATCGGGCAAGTCATCGAATCGTAGGCCGGCAAACACCCGATGGACGCGCCGGTGTCGAACCGAATCGCGAATCGAACGCGAGAAGGAACGCGGACGAAGGATTCGAGCGCTGCGCGCCGAAGTGATCCGAAGGAATCATGTCCGACAACCCATCGACGCGAATTCGGCGCCGACGGACGCGCGTATGTTCGGATCACGATTCCCTCGATTCGGCTTCCACGGAACAGGACATCGGCATGCAACGCGGCGCCCCGCTTTCCCTTAACAACCGCATCTCAGCGGTGCTGGCACGCGCGGTGGGTTGGGCTGCCTCGCAATCAGGGGATCGGCGCACTGGGAGCGGCGAGCCGCTCGGTCTGGCGCCCGATCCGGCGACGACTCCCGAGCCCGTCGTTCAGGTGTACGGCGCCCGTTGCACGGGCTGGCACGGCTGCTTCGGCGTGCATACCTGGATCGCAGCGAAACCTGCCGGCGCGCGGGCTTACACGGTCTACGAAGTGACCTACTGGCGCTTGCGCCGGCACGGTTCGTCGGTGGCGATCCGGGAACGCGTGCCCGACAAGCCCTGGTTCGGAAACGCGCCCGAGCTGCTGGCGGAAAAACGCGGCGCAGGCGTCGACGCGTTGATCGGGCGCGTCGACCGCGCCGCCCGCGCGTATCCCTACGCCGGAAAATACGTCGTCTGGCCCGGACCCAATTCCAACACTTTCACCGCCCACGTCGCCCGCGCGATTCCGGAACTCGAGCTGGACCTGCCGCCGACCGCGATCGGCAAGGACTATCTCGGCGCGCGGCTGGCGGCAACCGCGCCGAGCGGCAGCGGTTTGCAGGTATCGCTCTTCGGCCTGCTCGGCGTGTTGGCGAGCCGCGTCGAAGGGTTCGAATTCAATGTCCTCGGCCTCGCGTTCGGCATCGATCCGTTTACTCTTGCGGTCAAGCTGCCGCTCGTCGGACGTCTCGGCTTGTCACGCGAGAAAGGCTCGGCCGCCGGTGCGAGTGTCGCGGCGGATGTTTCGTAAGCCGGCGTTGGCGATCTTCCACCGCGCGGAGTATCCTCCCGCATCGCGTTCGCCTGGCATCGGAACCGCGAGTCCATCATCTTTCGACCCGCGCATTCGTGGCGCCAAGATACGGCATCGGTCGAAGCCGGCCCCGCAGGCGAGCGGCCCATGGGAGACCCGCTATGGAACCCGAACGTGTGGAGGATCTGAGAGCGATCGGCGCGTCGATGACGCGTGCTCGCGCGGAGGCGGAAGAATTTCCCCCGCTGCCGCCGAAACCGACGCTCGCGGACATCCTCACGCTCCGGCTGCACAAGCCCAAGTTCGGATTGCCGATCGCGATCGCGGCCCACGGCGTGCAATGCGCCTCGCTGGCGATGAAGGCCGGCACCGACGAGGAAACGGTGCTGGCCTGCCTGCTGCACGACGTCGGCCTCGGCATCATGCGACCGGACCACGGCTGGTGGGGCGCGCAACTGGTCGAGCCGTACGTCTCCGAGAGAGTGTCCTGGGGCATCCGCTACCACCAGGCGTTGCGTTTCTACCCCGATCCGGCGGTCGGCTACGAGTACCCGGAGATGTACGTCACGATGTTCGGGCGCGATTACCGGCTGCCGGACTACATCGACGCCGCGTATCGCGAGGCGCGCAACCATCGCTGGTACATGGTGGCGCGACACATCACGATGTACGACGACTACAGCTTCGACCGCAATGCGCCCATCGACGTCGAGCCCTTCCTCGACATCATCGGCCGCCACTTCCGGCAGCCGCGCGAGGGCCTGGGCAACGACAGCACGCCCGCCGCGCATATGTGGCGGACCATCATCGACCCGCACAAGCCGCTCTGAGATTCCGTGACTGGTGATTGGTGAAGGAATAATCCGCGCAGCGGATCGCTCGAGACCAGCCGGCAATCGCAAGACGCCGGCCACCGCGAAGCCCGCGTTGCCGTGATTCTGCCGCTCGACGAACGGTGCGCCGATTACGGCTTGATCTCTATTTCGACGAAGACGAACTCGAAATCATTGGTGTTCACGACGTTGTGCTCCACGCCGGCGTTGCGGAAGTACGGCACGCCGGCGGTGAGATTCGCTTCGCGGTTTCCTTCCTTCTCCTCCAGCAGCAATTTTCCCGTAGTCAGCGGGACGACGACGTAGTCGTACCCGTGCCGATGCCACGCAGTTTCCGCGCCCGGCGCGAAGCGGTACTCGGTGACGATCGCCCGCTCGTTTTCGATCCGCCTGGTCGTCGCGGCTTTCGCGCGTGGGGACGGCATGTCCGCGCTCAGCGCTCCACCCTCGCCGGATCCTCGGCCCGCGTCTCCCGTCCCTCGTCGGCCGCGTACTGCGGCGCGGTGGGCGCGTCGCCGGCGACGGTCGTGCGAACGAGATAGCGCCGGCGATTCGACGGGAACGGCCGTCCGCGATGGATGACGAAGCGGTTGTCCCAGATCAGCAGGTCGTGACGCTGCCAGCGGTGGGTATGGACGAAGCGCGGCTGGGTCGCGAAGTCGAGCAGTTCCGCGATCAGGGCGCGACCATCCTCCTGGGCCATGCCCTCGATTCCGCAGGCATGCGAGCCGATGTACAGGCCCTTCTCGCCGGTCAAGGGATGCACCCTGACCATCGTCTGCCGCACCGGCGGCAGCGCCCGGCGCTCGGGCTCGGTAGCGAGATGCGGATCGATCTTGCCGCGCGAGTACGCGTAGTCGTGGACCGCGACCCGCCCCTCGACGCGCCGTTTCTGCGCCTCGGGTAGCTCGCGCCAGACCGCGCGCATGCCGACGAACTGGGTCTCCCCGCCCCGATGCGGCACTTCGCGTCCGGACAACAGCGAGGCCAGTGCGGGAACGCGCTTGAAGGACGAATCGCTGTGCCAGAGTTGATTCGCGCGCGTGTTGAGCCACTGCCGGTGGGTCTCCGGCACGATCGCGCCGTCCGGGCCGATGTTGGTGAGGAAGACCAGCTCGGTGCCCTCGCCCACCGTGCCGACCTTCGTGGTCTCGAGCGGCCCGAAGCGGCGGCTGAAGGCGAGCTGCTGGTCGTCGGTGATGTCCTGGCCGCGCAGGACGAGCAGCGAATACCGTTCGAAGGCGCCGCGAATCTCCGCGAATACCGCGTCGTCCACCTGCCCGGACACGGCGATGCCGCGGATCTCCGCGCCGAAGAGCGGGTGCAACGGGCGAATGTCGAGCATGCTGGGCCTCCCCGGCCGGGTTGGTGCAACCGCGCCGCCGCGCCAAGGATAGGCAAGAAGGAACGGCAAATCAATTCGCGACCGGCGAGGCTCTCGCATCGGCATCGCGTCGCGACTTGCGCCCCACCGCGGTCGTTCACCGCGAGCGGATCAACGAGTCGATCAGGGTTCGCGGCCGAGTCGCACCCGGTGCGCTCGGGCCGCGCTCGAGCTGGGCCTTGCCGGCCGGCGGATAGAACATGCCGGCCGGCTCGCGCTCCCACCAGACGCCGCGCCGCCTTTCTTCCGCAGTGCCGAAGCGGTAGCGGTAGAGGTTCGCCCGCACCGCGACGGGAGGGTTTTCGGGGAAGGGATTGTCGGCGAGCAGCGCGAGGACCGGCGGCGAATTCTCCAGCAGGCGGACGAGAAACCGCGCCACCCATGGGCTGTCGTTGGCCTCGCCCAGCGCGGCGAACCACATCTGCCAGTCCAGCCGCGGCTGATGCGGCGCCACCCAGCGCGGCGCCTGCGTGACCGCGCCCGGCTGGTAGCGGAATCGATACTCGCGCCAGCGCACGCCGTCCGCCGTGCCCTCGACGACGATCTCCAGCCGCTCGGTGACCATGCGGGCGAACACGCCGTAGGGGTTGACCGCGCGCAGCGGGGCCACCGCCTCCATCATCGTGTGCAGCGCTCCGCCCACCGGATGTCGCTGGAATTTTTCCCGGATCTGCGTCGCGCCGATCGCGAACGCGGCCACGGCATAGGCCGCGACCACGCGCGCGGCGAATGCGCCGGGCCGCGGCAGGGACGCGCGTTCCAGCCAGCGCTTCACCTTCAACGGCGCGACCGCCCGTTCGAGCGCCGCATCGTCGAAGAGCAGCAGCGCGAGCGCCAGCACCAGCAGGTTGAAGAAGTTGTAGTTTCCGGTGGCGAGAATCGCGAGCTGCAGCCCGATCACCGCCCAGGCGGCGACGAAGCGCAGCCGCCGCGGCAGGAAGATCAGGAACACCGCTCCCAGCTCGATCGCGAAATGGCCGGCGGCGAGCCACTCCAGGGCCGCATGGGGAAGACGATGCGCATACCAGGCGAGCGGCGTGGGCAGCGGCTGGGTCTCGAAATGATAGTACAGCGCCGTGAGATCGCGCCACGCCGGATCGCCGCTCAAAAGCTTCACCGCACCGGAGAGAAACATGAAGCGGAACAGCAGCCACCGGCCCAGCCACAGCGCCGCCGCCGAACCGGTCTGCAAGGCGATGGCGAGGAACCCGGTTTCGATCAGCAGCAGATCCCACTGGAACTGGGTGAATACCTGCCCGGCATAGAACAGCGACAGGTACAGCGCCACCATGAGCGGCAACGCGACGCGTTGCATCGCGCCGAGGAACAGCAGGATCGAGAGCACCGCCCCCGCCGCGCAGGCCGCCTGCAGCGACGCGTCGGCTGCGTCGAGCCAGAACACGCCGGGAAAGCGCAACACCGCGGTCCATCCCAACGTCTGCCGCAGGCCGGCAAGATATTCTGCCAGTGGCAAAATGCCGTGGCTTCCCACCAGCCCCGTCACCTGCACGCCCAGCGACACGAAGGCGACGAGAAAGATCAGCGCCAGAGCGCGCAGGAACAGGCCGATCGCCAGGCGA
>DASRFY010000026.1:0-22656 GCA_035651315.1 Burkholderiales bacterium | reverse complement strand
CCCTGTACACCGTGCCCATCGCTCCCTGCCCGAGCTCGGCAAGGATTTCGTAGCGTCCGAGTGATGCAATCATGGGCGTCCGGATTCTGGCTATAGTCTCTTCGAAGCCTTCACGCTCTTGAATACCGGTCCCCAGATCGGGTGGCCGGCTTCGGCCGAATCGAGCTCGAACTTCGGGTCGAGGTCAAGCGCAATGGAGAATTCTTCCCGGCAGGTCATCTGCTGTCCAGAGATGCATGCGATGAAGGCGAGATACTTGTGCGCCTTGACGCGGTCGGCGCGAGACAGACCTTCCTCCAATCCGAACTGCAGGCGCCGCGCGGCGACCCGGTAATTGCCGTCCTCGTACTGGCGCAGGCCCTCTTCCAGGTACGATTCGCCGCCGCGGCGGCCGAGATAAAAATCCCTGAACGGCCCCTCGGCGCAGGCGCCGAGCAGCGTGCAGGCGAGGATTGCTGCCGAGACAAATCGGATGGTCATTTTTTTTTTCAATTGAATTTGTGTTTGATCCTGATTTTCTGGTCGGCCTTCAGGTCGACGACCTGGGTATAGGCGGGAAAGCTGCCGTTGCGGATCTCGATCTTGCGCCTGCCGGGCGCCACTTCGACTTCGTTGACCGGCGGGCTGACGCCGACCCGGTTGCCGTCCACATAGACCTCGCCCCAAGGCGCGATGGCGAGCGTGATCACCGCGCTTGCCTGCGACTTTGCCGCCTCGGCCGCGGGCTCGTCCTGCAGCGCGGGAGAAAAGGCGAGCGGTGCGGGTTTTTTCTGCTCCTTCGCGGACGCGAGTTTCTTGTCCGCGTGCCGGGGGATCGCGAACAGGCTGCGCTGCTCTTCGGGCGCCTGCGCGACGGTGCCGGTGTGCTTGACGATCGGGGCGGTCAGTGCGGGCATCGCCAGATCGACTTCGGGGCGGGAGCCGAGGAAACTCGCAAACAGCGCGGACGCGAAAGCGGCGACCGAAAGCGTCGCGGTTCCGTAGGCGATCGAGCGGTTGTTGAGCCAGGGCTCGAGTTTCGCGAGCAGGGCTCCCGCAGCCAGCTTGGCGGTGGCGGACTGCCGCGCCTGCTCGCGGGAGGACACCTTGGCGCGTTCCGCCGGGGAGCGGATCCCGCCGCGCTCGCCGGTGTAGCCGATGCTGTAGATCTCGTGCTCTCGCACGTGCTTGTCGGTGCGCGATCCCTCGTAGCGGAAAAGTTGCGCATAGCCCTCCGAGATATGCGACACCATTTCGAAGTAGGAGCGCGACACCAGGACCTGGCCAGGCGGAGCGAAGCCCATGACCCGCTGCGCCACGTTGATCCCGTCCCCGATGATATTCGGCTGGCCGTTCAGGTCCCGGACCAGGCGCACCGGGCCGAGGTTGATCCCGATGCGCGCGGGCAGCAGGGGCGGAACGTCGGGCTGCGGCGCAAAGGCGTCGCGCAGGCTCATCGCGACGAACAGTGCATCTTCCGGGTCGCCCAGAAAATTGATCGCCACACCGTCCCCGGTGTCCAGAATGATGCGGTCGCCGGGCGCGATGTCGCGGATGGCTTCCGCGATCAGCGCGTTGAACCGATCCTTGAGCTGGATCTGCTCAGCGACCGGCTTGCGGGAGTACTCGACGATGTCGAGAAACAGCACGCTGCAGACGAACGTGCGGTTCGTGCGGTCAGACGTCATCGCGATCTCCCGGCGGTTGCGGCTTCAATGGGCTCCCCTGCCGATCGACGCTTAAGAAGGTAAATAATGGTAACACCATTCGATCCTTGATCGGGAATCGGCCGGCGGGGAAATTTCCCGTTTGTTCAACCGCTTCTCGATGGAATTTATGCAGGTTTGTGAACTTCGACCACGCCCGGTCGCAGGGCTGCACGGCGGGCAATCCGCTATTATTTGCCCTCCTGTCCGATGGCCCCACCGCGTTACGGCAAGACCGCGGACGCACCTGAGTTCTGGAGCGAGCATTGAGCCGAGCCAATCCCTATAACATCGGCCTGGACAAGAACCCGGCCAACTACGTTCCCCTTTCCCCGCTTTCCTTTCTCGCCCGTGCCGCCGAGGTATATCCCTCCCGTCTCGCGTCGATCCACGGCGAATGGCGCCTGAGCTGGTCCGAGGTATACGCGCGGGCGCGACGACTCGCCTCGGCGCTCTCCGGACGCGGCGTCGGCCCCGGCGACACCGTAGCGGTGATGGCGCCCAACATCCCCGCGATGTTCGAGGCGCACTACGGCATCCCGATGGTCGGCGCGGTGATCAACACCCTCAACACCCGTCTGGACGCGGAGGCTCTCGCCTTCATGCTTTCCCACGGCGAGGCCAAGGTATTGCTCACCGATACCGAGTTCTCGGCGGTCATTTCGAAGGCGCTCGCGATGCTGCCGCGCCCGCCGCTGGTAATCGACATCATGGATCCTTCGGGTCCCGGCGGACAGCGGCTCGGCGATACGGACTACGAGGCATTCATCGGCGACGGCGATCCCGGCTTCGACTGGCGCCTGCCCGACGACGAATGGGACGCGATCGCGCTGTCATACACCTCCGGGACCACCGGCAATCCGAAGGGCGTGGTCACGCATCATCGCGGCGCCTATCTGAACGCGGTGTGCAACATCGTCACCTGGGCGATGCCGCACTTCCCGGTCTATCTCTGGACCCTGCCGATGTTCCATTGCAACGGCTGGTGTTTTCCCTGGACGCTGCCCGCCGTGGCGGGAACGAGCGTGTTCCTGCGCCGGGTCGACGCGGTCCAGATCTTCGATCTCATCCGCAGGCACCGCGTCACCCATTTCTGCGGCGCTCCGGTGGTGCACAACACGCTGATCAACGCCCCCGCCGAGGCGCGCCGGGGCGTCGCGCACAGGGTGAACGCCATGATCGCGGGCGCCGCGCCCCCGCAGGCGGTCATCGAGGGCGCGGAGCGCATCGGCGTGGACCTGACCCACGTCTACGGCTTGACGGAGGTGTACGGCCCGGCTTCGGTGTGTGCCAAGCATCCGGAGTGGGATGCGCTGCCGGCGGACCGGCGCGCCGAAATGAACGGCCGCCAGGGGGTGCGCTATGTCATGCAGGAGGCGATGGAAGTGCTCGATCCGAGGACGCTCGCGCCGGTGCCGCGCGATGGGCAGACGATGGGCGAGATCTTCTTCCGCGGCAACATCACGATGAAGGGATACCTGAAAAACCCGAAGGCGACCGAAGACGCCTTCGCCGGCGGCTGGTTCCACACCGGCGATCTGGCGGTGATGCACCCGGACGGTTACGTGAAGATCAAGGATCGCTCCAAGGACATCATCATCTCCGGCGGCGAGAACATTTCCACCATCGAGGTCGAGGACGTCCTCTACCGCCATCCCGCGGTGCTGGAGGCGGCGGTGGTGGCGAAGCCGGACCCGAAATGGGGTGAAATCCCGTGCGCATTCGTCACGCTGAAACCCGACGCGGCCCCGGTGACCGAGCAGGAGATCATCGCTTTTTCTCGCAAGCGCCTGGCGCATTTCAAATGCCCGAAGAAAGTCGTCTTCGGCCCGCTGCCCAAGACATCGACCGGCAAGATCCAGAAGAACGTCCTGCGCGAACAGGCGAAAACTGCCGGATGACGCGGCAGCCGAAGCGCCTGCAGTGCAGGAGGCAGAGGACCGGAAGACTTTAACCGCCAAGATCGCCAAGAGCGCGACGGTCAGAATACGGGCCGGAATTGCTTTGGTGCTCTTGGTGTCCCCGATGGTTCGGGATTCTGCATCGTCTTTCGTTCGTGTCCTCCGCAGTTCGAGCTTTTCAATGCGGTCCTATTCTTGTTGCGCTGCGCTAGAATCCACCACCTTCCCAACAGACGCGGAAAGTTCTGAGAGATGAAAGTTCTGGTGCCCGTGAAGCGGGTCGTGGATTTCAACGTCAAGGTGCGGGTCAAGTCCGACGGTAGCGGCGTGGAGACTGCGAACGTGAAGATGTCCATGAATCCCTTCGACGAAATCGCGGTCGAAGAGGCGGTGCGGCTGAAGGAAGCCGGTGCGGCGTCCGAGATCGTCGCCGTTTCGGTCGGTCCGTCCGCCTGCCAGGAGACGCTGCGCACCGCGCTTGCCATCGGCGCCGATCGTGCCATCCTGGTGGAAACCGGTGCGGAGGTTCAGCCGCTCGCGGTGGCGAAGATCCTGAAGGCGATCGCGAACAGGCACACGCCGGGAGTGATCGTCATGGGCAAGCAGGCGATCGACGACGATTCCAATCAGACCGGCCAGATGCTGGCGGCGCTGCTCGGCTGGTCGCAGGCCACGTTTGCCTCGAGGCTGAAGATCGAGGGCGATTCGGCGCAGGTGACGCGGGAAGTGGACGGCGGCCTGGAAACGCTTGCCATCCGGCTGCCCGCGGTCGTGACCACCGATCTGAGGCTGAACGAGCCGCGCTACGTGACGCTGCCCAACATCATGAAGGCGAAGAAGAAGCCGCTCGAAGTCCTGACGCCGGACGCGCTCGGCGTCGACATCGCGCCGCGCGTGAAGACGATCAAGGTGAGCGAGCCGCCGAAGCGCAACGCCGGCAGGCTGGTGAAAAGCGCGGCCGAACTGGTCGAGAAACTGAAGACCGAAGCGAAGGTGATCTGATGGCGACCCTGGTCATCGCAGAGCACGACAACGCCGCCATCAAGCCGGCGACGCTGAACACCGTCTCGGCCGCGCAGAAGATCGGCGGCGAGATTCACGTGCTGGTGGCGGGTCACGGCTGCGGGGGCGCGGTTCGGGCCGCGGCGAATATCGCCGGCGTTGCAAAAGTGCTCGTCGCGGAGGCTGCGCACTACGCGCATCCGCTCGCCGAGAACTTGAGCGCACTGATCGTGCCGCTCGCCAAGAGCTACAGCCACGTCCTAGGGCCGGCCACCAGCTTCGGCAAGAACCTGATGCCGCGCGTCGCCGCGCTGCTCGACGTGGCGCAGGTCTCCGACATCGTCAGGGTGGAATCGCCGGACACCTTCGTGCGACCGATCTATGCAGGCAACGCGCTCGCGACAGTGCAGTCGGGCGATCCGATCAAGGTGATCACGGTCCGCTCCACCGGCTTCGACGCCGCGGCGGGAAGCGGCGGAAGCGCGGTGATCGAGAACATCGCGCCGGGCGCGGACACCGGCCTGTCCAGCCTGGTATCGCAGGAACTGACCAAATCGGCGCGCCCGGAACTCACCTCGGCGCGGGTCATCGTCTCCGGCGGGCGCGGCATGGGCAGCGGCGAGAACTTCGCGCTGCTCGAGGCGCTTGCCGACAAGCTGGGTGCAGCGGTCGGCGCGTCGCGCGCCGCGGTGGACTCCGGCTTCGTGCCCAACGATTATCAGGTCGGACAAACGGGCAAGATCGTCGCCCCCGAGCTGTACATCGCGGTCGGCATCTCGGGCGCCATCCAGCATCTTGCCGGCATGAAGGACAGCAAGGTGATCGTGGCGATCAACAAGGATGCCGAAGCGCCGATCTTCCAGGTTGCCGACTACGGGCTGGTCGCCGACCTGTTCCAGGCCGTTCCCGAGCTGACCCAGAAGCTCTGACAAGGCCGAACCGCGGAGAAACGCGGAGAAAGAGCAAAGACGGAAATTAACCACCAAGACACCAAGGCACCAAGAACTGCCAAACTGATTTCGGGATTTTGATTCTTCTTGGTGTCTTCGTGCCTTGGTGGTTTGAATCTGATTTTTCTCCATAGTTCTTCGTGGTGAACGTTGTGACTGACTGAGGAGCAAGGCGATGTCGACTTACGCCGCACCCGTCCGCGACATGAAGTTCGTGATCAAGGAACTCGTCGGGCTCGACGAAATTACCCGGCTACCCGGATGCGAGGAAGTGACCGCAGACCTGGTCGACGCCGTGCTGGACGAGGCCGGAAAGTTCGCCTCCGGCGTGCTGGATCCGCTGAACCGGTCCGGCGACAAGGTCGGCGCCAGGCTCGAGAACGGCGCGGTCACGGCGCCGCCCGGCTTCCGGGAAGCGTTCCGCCAGTTCTGCGACGCGGGCTGGGTCTCGCTCGCCAACGATCCGCGCTGGGGCGGGCAGGGTCTGCCGCACATCGTCTCCGCGCAGACCGCCGAGATGTGGAACGCCGCGAACATGTCGTTCTGCCTGTGCCCGATGCTGACCGCCGGCGTGGTGCTCGCCATCAGCCGCCACGGCACCGATGCGCAGAAGGCGGCCTATCTGCCGCATCTGGTTTCGGGCAAGTGGACCGGGACGATGAACCTCACCGAGCCGCAGGCGGGTTCCGATCTGTCCGCGGTACGCTGCCGGGCCGTCCCCGAGGGCGACCACTACCGCCTGCACGGCACCAAGATCTTCATCACCTGGGGCGAGCACGACCTGGCCGAAAACATCGTGCACATGGTGCTGGCGCGCACGCCCGATGCGCCCGACGGGGTGAAGGGAATATCGCTGTTCATCGTGCCGAAATTCCTCCTCGACAAGGACGGCTCGCCCGGGGCGCGCAACGACGTCAAATGCGTGTCCATCGAGCACAAGCTCGGCATCCACGCCAGTCCCACCTGCGTCATGGCCTACGGCGACCGCGAAGGCGCGATCGGATACCTCGTCGGCGAGGAAAACCGCGGCCTGGAGTACATGTTCACGATGATGAACTTCGCGCGCCTGGAGGTGGGCATCGAGGGAGTCGCGATCGCCGACCGCGCCTATCAGCACGCGCTCGCCTATGCAAGGCAGCGCGTCCAGGGGCGCGAGCCGGGGGTGAAGACGGGCGAGCGCGTCACCATCGTGCATCATCCCGACGTGCGCCGGATGCTGATGAGCATGCGAGCGAGAACCGAAGCGATGCGCGCGCTCGGCACGCTGGCCGCCGCGCACCTGGACCGGGCGCTGCTGCATCCGGAGCGCGCCGAGCGGCAGAAGCATCAGTCGATGTTCGACCTGCTCACGCCGGTGGTGAAGGGCTGGTGCACGGAGAACTGCATCGAGATCGCGTCGCTCGGCGTGCAGGTGCACGGCGGCATGGGTTTCGTGGAGGAAACCGGAGCGGCGCAGTACTTGCGCGACGCGCGCATTACCACGATCTACGAGGGCACCACCGGCATCCAGGCGAACGACCTGATCGGCCGCAAGATCGCGTTCGAGAAAGGCGCCACCGCCAGGCAGTTCATCGGCGAGATGCGCGCCCTCGACGGGGAGCTCGCCGGCGTCGCGCACCCTGCGCTCGGCGTGATCCGCCGCTCGCTCGGCGAGGGCACGCAGGCGCTTGCCGAAGCCACCGACTGGCTGCTCGCGACCTTTCCGCACAGCATGAAGGCCGCCGCGGCCGGCGCGGTGCCGTACCTGAAGTTGTTCGGAACGGTGGCCGGCGGCTGGCTGATGGGCAGGGCGGCGCTGATCGCCAAGCGGCATCTGGACCGCGATGGCAGCGAGGAATACGACTTCTACCGCGCCAAGATCGGCATGGCGCGCTTTTACGCCGAGCACATCCTGCCGCGGGCGCACGCATACCGCCACGAAGTCGTCAACGGCTCGGCCTCCACGCTGGCGCTGGACGAAGCCCAGCTCTGAGCCGGCAACAGCGGCACGCACCGGATTACGGACGTCGGCAGGCGGTCGTTTTGATTGACAAACCGCCTCGCGGGCGGCAATGATTCAAACGCTCGTTTGAATCGGTTGTTTGAATCCAGGCATTGCCGTTTCCGCTCCATCGACATGTCCGGCCCCGCGACCCGTCTTGGCGCCACCCGCGACCGCATCCTCGCCGCGGCGGAGGCGCTGTTCATGGAGCACGGCTACGCGGTCACCTCGTTGCGCGAGATAACCGCGCGCGCCAGGGTGAATCTCGCCGCGGTCAACTATCACTTCGGGTCCAAGGAAGCGCTGGTGCGCGAAGTGTTCGAGCGCAGGCTCGGTCCGCTCAACGCCGCGCGCCTCGCCTTCCTCGACCGGCTCGAGGCGGCTGCGAAGGGCCGGCCGCTGCCGGTCGAGCGGATCGTCGAGGCGATCGTCGTCCCTGCGATCCGGGTCAGCCACGACCCGCTTGCCGGCGGCGCGGTGTTCCTGCGGCTGCTGGGACGCGCGATGGTCGAGCCGACGAACTACGTGCGGGAGATCCTGCCGGCGCACTACCGCGACGTGATCGTGCGCTTCAAGGACGCGCTCGGACGGGCGCTGCCGCACATTCCGCGGCAGGAACTCGCCTGGCGCATGCACTTCATGTTCGGCGCGATGTCCTACACCATGGCCGGCAACGATACGCTGCAACTGATTGGCAGCTGCAGGCTGGACGGGGCGGATGACGCCGAGGCGATCGTTCGCCGGCTGATTCCCTTCCTGGCCGCGGGCTTGCGGGCGCCCGTCCCGGCGTCCGCGTCCAGGGCTCCGCGCAGGGCGGTAGGGACCATCGGGCGCAAGGCCGCCTGACGGAAGCACCATATAGCGGGTATTGCGGAGAGGAGTGCGATCATGAATCCCTTGCTCTGGTTCGTCGCTGCGGTCGCGGTGGTCTGGGGATGTACCTTCTGGCGGGCAAAGCCGTGGATCTGGGTCGCCGGTCTCGGCGCCTACTTGCTTGCGTTCACCAGGTGGTCCGGCGCGGACCGGGAGACCGAGGCGGTCTTGTGGACCGTGTTCGCGGTCGTGTCCTGCGTGCTGATGGTGCCGCAGCTGCGCCGCGGGTTGATCGGCGATCCGCTGCTGCACTGGTTCCGCAAGGCGCTGCCGCAGGTTTCACAGACCGAGCAGGAGGCGCTCGACGCCGGCACCGTGTGGTGGGACGCGGAGCTGTTCAGCGGGAATCCCGACTGGCACAGGCTGCTCGCCACGCGCAAGCCGCACCTCAACGCCGACGAGCAGGCGTTTCTCGACGGGCCGGTCGAAGAGCTGTGCCGAATGTGCGACGACTGGAAGATTTCCTACGAGCTCAACGACCTGCCGCCCGAGGTCTGGCAGTTCATCCGCGACAAGGGCTTCCTCGGCATGATCATTCCGCGCCAGTACGGCGGCCTGGGCTTCTCCGCATTCGCGCACTCGCAGGTGGTGCAGAAGCTCGCCACGCGCAACGCGACCGCCTGTGTCACCGTCATGGTGCCCAACTCGCTGGGGCCGGCGGAACTGCTGCTGCATTACGGGACGGAGCAGCAGAAGAACCATTATCTGCCACGGCTTGCGAAAGGGCTCGAGATGCCTTGCTTCGCGCTCACCAGCCCGGAGGCAGGTTCCGACGCGGGTTCGATTCCCGATTTCGGGATCGTCTGCAAGGGGATGCACGAAGGCCGCGAGACGCTGGGCATTCGCCTCACGTGGGAAAAGCGTTACATCACGCTCGGGCCGGTCGCCACGCTGCTCGGACTCGCGTTCAAGCTCTTTGATCCCGATCGGCTGCTGGGCGACAGGGAGGAGATCGGCATCACGCTCGCGCTGATCCCCACCGCTCATCCCGGCGTGAACATCGGCCGCAGGCATTTCCCGCTCAATGCCTCGTTCATGAACGGCCCGAACTGGGGCAAGGACGTCTTCATTCCCCTCGACTGGGTGATCGGCGGCAAGGACTACGCCGGCCAGGGCTGGCGCATGCTCATGGAATGCCTGGCGGCGGGCCGATCGATCTCGCTGCCTTCGTCCAGCACCGGCGCGGCGAAGCTCGCGGCGCGCGTGACCGGCGCGTATGCGCGCGTGCGCAGCCAGTTCAAGCTGTCGATCGGCCGGTTCGAGGGCGTGGAAGAGGCGCTGGCCCGCATCGGCGGCAATACCTATGTGATGGATGCGGCGCGGCGCATGACCGCGGGTGCGGTCGATCTCGGCGAGAAGCCGTCGGTGATCTCCGCGATCGTCAAATATCACTGCACCGAGCGCGGCCGACAGGTCATCAACGACGCCATGGACGTGCACGGCGGCAAGGGCATCTGCCTGGGGCCGAACAATTATCTCGGCCGCGCCTATCAGCAGGTGCCGATCGGCATCACCGTCGAGGGGGCGAACATCCTCACCCGCAGCATGATGATCTTCGGCCAGGGCGCGATTCGCTGCCACCCTTACGTGCTCAAGGAGATCGCGGCCACGCGGGAGGCCGATCCGGCGAAGGCCTCGGAGACCTTCGACGCCGCGTTCTGGAGCCACGTGCGGTTTACCGCCGGGAACGCGGTACGCGCGTTTTCTCTCGGCCTCACCGGCGCGCGCCTGCTGCCGGTGCCCGGCGCGCCGGAGCTGCGGCGCCTTGTGCAGCAGCTGACCCGCCTGTCGGCGGGCTTTGCCCTGGTTGCCGACGCCGCGATGCTCTTTCTCGGCGGCAGCCTCAAGCGCAAGGAGAGGCTCTCCGCCCGGCTCGGCGACATCCTGTCGCAGCTGTATCTGGCCTCCGCCGTGATCAAGCGCTTCGAGGACGAGGGCCGACCGCAGGCCGATCTGCCATTGGTGCGCTGGGCGCTGCAGGACGCGGAGGCGCGCATCCAGGAGGCGTTCTACGCCGTATTCGACAATTTCCCGAGCCGGTTTGCCGCCTCCGCGTTGCGCTTCGTCGTATTTCCCTGGGGCCGCGTCTTCCGCGCGCCGAGTGACGAACTGGGCCACCGGATTGCGCAGCTCATGATGGAGCCGTCGCAGACGCGCGAACGGCTGACCGACAACACCTTCGTTCCGCGGCACGAGGACGATCCGGTCGGCCGGCTGGAGCTTGCGATGCAGGCCGCGCCGGCGGCCGAGGCGGTGGAGGCGAAGATACGCGCGGCGGCGAAGGCGGGCGCAGTGTCCGGCTTTACCGAGGAGGCGCGTCTCGCCATGGCGGAAGACAAAGGCGTCATCAGTCGCGAAGAAGCGGCGGCGCTGCGCCGCTTCCGGAAGCTGCGCCACGACTGCATCATGGTGGATGATTTTCCACACGACATCGGCCGCATCGCCGCGGCCACGGAGGGTGCGATCGTGACGGCGCTCGACGCAGCGAGGAAGACGGCATGACCCACCAGCCGGTCCGCGTCACGGTCGAATCGGCCGTGGCCACCATCGTTCTCGATCGGCCGCAGCAGTTGAACGCCATGGATGCGGCGCTGATGGCGGGGCTGCGTGATGCGGCCGAATCGGCGGCGCGCGACGCATCGGTGCGCGCGGTCGTCCTGCGCGGCGAGGGGCCCGCGTTCTGCGCCGGCGGCGACGTGCCGCTGTTCAAGGAGCGGCTTGCCGACCTGCCGCGGCTGATCGTGATCTGGGGCCGCGAGCTGCACTTCGCGCTGCTCGCGCTGCGACGCATGGACAAGCCGGTGCTCGCCGTGGTGCACGGTGCGGTCGCCGGCGCGGGATTCAGCCTGATGTGCGCGGCGGACCTGGTCCTCGCCGCCGCGGACACCCGCTTCACGCTCGCCTATGCCAACATCGGCGCCAGCCCCGACGGCGGCAGCACCTGGTTCCTGCCGCGCCTCGTCGGGACCCGCAAGGCGATGGAGCTGGCGCTGCTGCCGGACCGCTTCGACGCCGCGACGGCCCATACCCTCGGGCTGGTGAACTGGGTAGTGCCCGCGGAGAAGCTCGCCGAGGAGGCGGCGCGCATCGCGGCGCGCCTGGCGCAGGGGCCGACCCGCGCCTATGCGGAAACCAAGCGCCTGCTCAATCGTTCGTTCGCGAACGGCATCGAGACCCAGATGGAGGAGGAACTGGAAGCGTTCGCGCGCTGCGCGCGGACCTCGGATCTCGCCGAGGGCCTGGCCGCGTTCGTGGAGAAGCGCAAGCCGGTCTTTCGCGGAACGTGATCAGAAGAACAGGGAAATGCCGGGTCTGAAGAACAAGACGGCGTTCATCACCGGTGCTTCGCGCGGCATCGGCCGCGAGATCGCGCTGCGCTTCGCGCGCGACGGAGCGAACGTGATCGTGACCGGAAAGACCGCCGAACCGCATCCCAGGCTCGCGGGCACCATTCACGACACCGCGCGCGAAGTCGAGGCGGCGGGCGGCCGTTCGATGGCGATCCGGCTCGACATCCGCGACGACGCGGCGGTCGAGGCGGCGGTGAAGCAGGCGGCCGACGCGTTCGGGGGCATCGACATCCTGGTCAACAACGCCAGCGCGATATCGCTCACCGGCACGCTCGCCACGCCGGCCAGGCGCTTCGATCTGATGCATCAGGTCAACGCCCGCGGAACCTACGTCTGCTCCCGGGCCTGCATCCCGTACCTGGCGAAGGCGTCGAACCCGCACATCCTGACCCTGTCGCCGCCTCTCAACATGAACCCGAAGTGGTTCCAGAACCATCTTGCCTACACGATGGCGAAATACGGCATGAGCATGTGCACGCTGGGCATGGCCGCGGAACTCGCGCCGCAGGCGATCGCGGTCAATTCGCTGTGGCCGCGCACCACCATACTCACCGCGGCGGTCGAGGTGTTCTTTCCGCAGGCGACGACGGCAAGCCGGCGGCCGCAGATCATGGCCGATGCGGCCTATCTGATCGTCACCAGCGACAGCCGCACCACCACCGGCAACTTCTTCATCGACGAGGACGTGCTGCGCAGCCATGGCATCGGCGACCTGGCCGGATACGCCGTGAATCCCGGCGCACCACTCGCCGCGGACCTGTTTCTCGATTGAGCGCCCGGCGGGAAACAGCGGAGGGGAACAGGAAGTGAACAACGCGATGGACGTGATCTCTCCCGAATCCGCGCGCACGCTGGACGGCCTCTTCGCCGAGCGCGTCCGGCGCACGCCGGACGCACCCGCCTATTACAACTTCGACGAAGGGACCGGGCAATGGGTGCGTTACACCTGGGCCGAAACCGAAAACATGGTCGGGCGCTGGCAGATTGCGCTGGAGAAGGAAGGCCTGCCGCGAGGCGAGCGGGTCGCGATGATGATGCGCAACTCCGTGTGGTGGGTCGTCTTCGACCAGGCGGCGATGGGGCTGGATCTCGTCACCGTGCCGCTGTATACCTCCGATCGCCCGGAGAACATCGCCTATATCCTCCATGACGCCGGAGTCAGGGTGCTGTTCCTGGAGAGCGACGAGGTTTTCGCGGGGTTCGGGGAGGTCGCGTCCCGGCTGGCGGATTTGAAGCGCATCGTGTGCCTGAAGCCGCTTCGGGCCAGCGCTTCCGATCCCCGGCTGGTCGATGCAGATCACTGGCTGCCGCGGCAATCCGGGCCGGTCAGGCACTTCAATGCCGATGGAGACCGGCTCGCCAGCATCATCTACACTTCCGGAACCACGGGGCGTCCGAAGGGTGTCATGCTGTCGCACCAGAACATGCTGCAAAACGCTTACGCGACGCTGCAATGCTTCCCGACCGGCAAGGACGATTTGTTCCTCTCCTTTCTGCCCCTGTCGCACACGCTGGAGCGCACCTGCGGCTATTACGGCACGCTGATGTCCGGCGCGCAGACCGCCTTTGCCCGTTCGGTGCAGCAGTTGCGGGAGGACCTGCAGGCCATGCGGCCCACGGTGCTGATCTCCGTGCCGCGCATCTACGAGCGCGTCTATGGAGCGATCAAGCAGAAGCTGGACGAAGGGCCCGCGTTCCGGCGCCGGCTCTTCCGTCTGGCGACCGACGTGGGCTGGGCGCGCTTCGAGCACAGCCAGGGACGCGGCCCGTGGAAGGCGAGCTTTCTGCTCTGGCCGATCCTGAAGAAACTGGTCGCCTCGAAGGTCATGGCGCAGCTCGGCGGCCGGCTGCGGGCGGCGACCTGCGGCGGCGCCGCGCTGTCGCCGGATGTGGCGAAGCTGTTCATCGGGCTCGGTTTGCCGGTGATCCAGGGCTATGGCCTGACCGAGACCAGCCCGGTGGTCAGCACCAACCGGATGGAAGACAACGTTCCCGCCAGCATCGGCAAGCCCATTCCCGGCGTGCAGGTGAAGATCGGCGACAGCGACGCATTGCTCGTCAAGGGGCCGAACGTGATGCTCGGCTACTGGAACAATCCCGAGGCGACCCGTGCGATGTTCACCGAGGACGGCTGGTTGAACACCGGCGATACCGCGCGCATCGACGAAACCGGCCACATCTACATCACCGGGCGCCTCAAGGAAATCATCGTGATGTCCAACGGCGAGAAGATTCCGCCGGTGGACATGGAATCCGCGATCCTGCGCGACCCGCTGTTCGAACAGGTCATGGTGCTCGGAGAAGGCAGGCCCTTTCTTTCGGCTTTCGTGGTGCTGAACCGGGAACAGTGGGCCCGCGTGGCCGCCGCACAGGGACTGGACCCCGCGTCGGAGCGCGTGATGTGCGGACCGCAGGCGGAGAAAATCGTGCTCGAGCGGCTCAAGGCACAGATCCACGAATTTCCCGGGTACGCCCAGATCCACCGCGCGGCGGTCTTTGCGCAGCCGTGGACGATCGAGAACGGACTGCTCACGCCGACCATGAAGGTCAAGCGCGCGAAGGTGGTGGACTCGTACCGGCGGGAATTCGATGCGCTGTACGCGGGACACTGATCATGAGCGACGCGACCGCGGTGCAGCTGCCTGCGGGCAAGGAGCCGGTGCTGCGCGTGGTGCCGATGCCCTCGGACGCCAACTACACCGGGGACATCTTCGGCGGCTGGATCATGTCGCAGGTGGACATCGCCGGCAGCATCCCCGCCGTGCAGCTCGCGCGCGGGCGGGTGGCGACGGTGGCGGTGAATTCATTCGTGTTCAAGCAGCCGGTGCAGATCGGCGATCTGGTGAGTTTCTATTCGGAAGTGGTGCGGGTGGGACGCACCTCGATCACGGTTTCGGTGGAGGTGTTCGCGCAACGCCGCAGCCTGCACGAGATCGTCAAGGTCACCGAGGCCACACTCACCTACGTGGCGGTGGACGAGGAGGGTCGCCCGCGGCCGGTGCTGCCGGTCGGCCAGGATCGGGGCAGCATATGAAAGCATTGTTGATTCGTTGATGCGGCAATTCATCCGGAGGGAGATCATGAAACGGCAATGGAAGCAAGCGACGTTGGCAGTGGCTGTGGCGAGTGCAATGGGGAGCGTGGCGGGGAGCGCTTCCGCAGCGGGATTCGCGTTGATCGAGCAGAGCGCGAGCGGCATGGGCAACGCCTTCGCCGGCGCCGCGGCGACCGCCGAGGACGCGAGCACGATCTTCTACAACCCGGCGGGGATGTCGAAGCTGTCGGGGCCGCAGTTCGCGGTGGCGGGCCATGCCATCGACGTGAGCCTCAAATTCTCCAACAATGGCTCCTCTTCTGTTCCCGGACCCTTGACGGGAGGAGATGGCGGCAACGCAGGCGGCGTGGCCTTTGTCCCGAACGGCTACTTCGTCATGCCGGTCAACGACAGGTGGACGGTGGGGCTGGGGGTGAACGCGCCCTTCGGCTTGAAGACCGACTACGACAGCGACTGGGTCGGACGGTTTCAAGGCATAAAGACAGAGGTGAGCGGCATCAACTACAACCCCGCTGTTTCCTACAAGATCAGCGACAACGTTTCCGTCGGCTTCGGAATTGATTACCAGAAATTCGATGCCGAACTGACCAACGCAATCTTCACGGGCGGCCCTGAAGCAACTTCCAAGCTTGATGCGAGCGACGATGGCTGGGGCTGGAACGCGGGCGTACTGGCGCAACTCACCCCGACGACCCGGGTCGGGGTGAGCTACCGTTCCAAGATCCACTACAAGCTCGAAGGTACCAACTTGGTCTCGGCGCCGGTAAATCTGAGCAACAGCGTGCAGACCGACCTGACGGTGCCCGACATGGCTTCGCTGAGCGCGGTGCAGAAGCTCGGCGATTCCTGGGACCTGCTCGGCGACGTCACCTATACCCGCTGGGACTCGATCGATACCCTCACGGTCGTGAATTCAGCCAACGGTTCCACGCTGGACACCTTGCCGCTGAAGTTCCGCAACACCTGGCGCGCCTCCCTGGGCGCGAACTACTACTACAGCGAGAAGTGGACCTTCAAGGGCGGGCTGGCGTGGGACCAGACCCCTGTGCAGGACCAGTACCGCACCGTGCGGCTGCCCGATAACGACCGGAAGTGGCTCGCGGTGGGCGCGAAGTACCGCGTGACCAACAGCGCCGCAATCGACATGGGCTATGCGCACCTGTTCATCTCGAATGCCTCGATCAACAACACCTCGACCCAGGCGAGCGGCTTCACCTCGACCGTGGTCGGAAACTACACCGGCTCGATCGACATCTTCAGCCTCCAGTACACGCAAAGCTTCTGAACCGCGTCGTCCGCGGCGGCTGCGCTCCCGCCGCGGCGACCTGTCCGGGATCACAGAAGGATTTCCATGCCAGCGTATTCCTCGTTCAAGGTCCGCAAGGCAGCCGTCCTCGGCGCCGGCGTGATGGGCGCGCAGATCGCGGCGCACCTCACCAACGCCAACGTCGAGACGCTGCTGTTCGAGCTTGCCGGGAAAGAGGGCGACCCGAGCGAGCCGGCGCGCAAGGCGATCGAGAACCTGAGGAAGATCGAGCCTGCCCCGCTGGCAGTCGCCTCCCGCGCCGACTCCATCCAGCCGGCGAACTACGAGCAGCATCTCGATGCGCTCGCGGAATGCGATCTGGTGATCGAGGCGATCTCCGAGCGCATGGACTGGAAGAAGGCGCTGTACGACAGGATCGCACCGCGCCTCGGTGAGCGCACGATCCTGGCGAGCAATACGTCGGGGCTTTCCATCGATTCCCTGGCGGAGGCCCTGCCGGCGGCGCTGCGGTCGCGCTTCTGCGGCGTACATTTTTTCAATCCGCCGCGCTACATGCACCTGGTCGAGCTGATCTCGTGCCGGGCGACCGAGCCGGGCATCCTCGACTCGCTGGAGGCGTTTCTCGTCACCTTCCTCGGCAAGGGAGTGGTCCGCGCCAAGGACACGCCGAACTTCATCGCCAACCGGGTGGGCGTTTTTTCCATCCTGGCCGCGTTCCATCACACCGCGCGGCTCGGGCTCGGCTTCGACGAAGTGGACGCGCTGACCGGCCCGCTCATCGGCCGGCCGAAGAGCGCCACCTACCGGACCGCCGACGTGGTGGGGCTGGACACGCTGGCGCACGTGGTCAACACGATGAAGGAGACGCTCCCCGGCGATCCCTGGCATCGCTATTACGAATCGCCGGAGTGGCTCGGGCGGCTGCTGGAGCAGAAGGCGCTGGGCCAGAAGTCCGGCCGCGGCGTGTACCAGAAGGTCGGCAGGGAGATCCGCGTCCTGGACCTCCGGTCCGGGGACTATCGTCCCTCGGGAAAGGAAGCCGACGAGGCGGTGGTGCAGATCCTGAAGAACAGGAATCTCCTGGAGCGGTTCACGCAGTTGCGCGCGAGCCCGCATCCGCAGGCGCAGTTCCTGTGGGCGTGCTTCCGCGACACGCTGCACTACTGCGCCGTGCATCTGGAGAGCATTGCCGACAACGCGCGCGATCTCGATTTCGCGATCCGCTGGGGTTTCGGCTGGAACCAGGGGCCGTTCGAGATGTGGCAGGCGGCGGGCTGGCCGCAGCTCGCGCAGTGGATTGCCGAGGACATCGGCGGCGGAAAGGCGATGGCGAACGTGCCGCTGCCGGCGTGGGTGACGGAGCCGGGCCGTAGCGGCGTGCACGCGGCGAATGGATCGTACAGCCCTGCGTCGAGGAGCCTGCGGCCGCGATCCGCGCTGCCGGTGTACCGGCGGCAGCCTTTCCCCGACCGGTTGCTTTCCGAGCCGGCGAGCTACGGAGCCACGGTGTTCGAAACCGACGCGGTGCGGATGTGGACAACCGGCGACGACGTCGGCGTGCTGTCGTTCAAGTCCAAGATGCATACCATCGGCGAGGACGTGCTCGACGGCATGGCGCAGGCGATCGAGGAGGCGGAGCGCGGCTTCAAGGGGCTGCTGATCTGGCAGACCGAACCGCCGTTCTCGGTGGGCGCCAATCTCGCCGGCGGTTCCGGCGGCGCGAAAAGCGGGGACAAGCCCTCCGCGTTCGCGTCGATGATGAAGCGATTCCGGCGCGAAGCGGAATCGGCGATCCTCAAGGTCGCGCACCGGCTCAACGTAGCCGACGCGCTGATGGCGGGACGCTTGCAAAAGATCGAATCCGTCGTCGCGCAGTTCCAGGCGACCAGCATGGCGCTGCGCTATTGCATGGTGCCGACCGTCGCGGCAGTGGACGGGATGGCGCTCGGCGGCGGCTGCGAGTTCGCGATGCATTGCGATCGCGCGGTCGCGTCGCTGGAAAGCTACATCGGGCTGGTGGAGGTCGGCGTCGGCCTCATCCCTGCCGGCGGCGGCTGCAAGGAGCTGGCGCTTCGCGCCGCGCAGGAGGCGAAGGGCGGGGACGTCTTTCCGTTCCTGAAAAGCTATTTCCAGAATGTCGCTACCGCCCAGGTTGGGAAGAGCGCCGAGCATTCGCGCGAACTCGGCTACCTGCGGGCGTCGGATCGCGTGGTGATGAACCGTTTCGAGCTGCTGCACGTTGCGAAGGCGGAGCTGGGCGCGCTGCACGAAGCGGGGTATCGCCCGCCGTTGAAGGCGCGCCATATTCCCTGCGCGGGCCGGAGCGCGATCGCGACGTTGAAGATGGCGATGACCAACCTGCTCGCCGGTGCTCACATTTCCGAGCACGACTACCTGATCGGCGCCAAGCTGGCCCACGTCCTGTGCGGCGGGGAAGTGGAGCCGGGCAGCCTGGCCGACGAGCAGTGGTTCCTCGACCTGGAGCGGCAGGCGTTCATGGAGCTGCTGGCGACGGAGAAAACCCAGGCCCGCATCGAGCACATGCTCAAGACCGGAAAGCCGTTGCGTAACTGAACACAGGGACACAGACGAAAATCGAAATAACCACCAAGACACCAGGGAAACCGCGATCCGTTTCCTGCTTTTCTTGGTGCCTTTGTGTCTTGGTGGTTAACCGCTTTTTGATTTTCTCTGCGCCTCTGTGTCTCTGTGGTGGATTTGACTTTGGAGAACCGAGATGGCTAAACAGGTCCAGGATGCCTACATCGTCGCCGCGGTGCGCACGCCGGTGGGCAAGGCGCCGCGCGGCGTGTTCCGCAACGTCCGGCCCGACGACCTGCTGACGCATGCGCTGCAGTCGGCGCTGGCGCGGGCGCCGGGCCTCGAGCCCGGCGCGGTGGACGACGTGATCGTCGGCTGCGCGATGCCGGAAGCGGAACAGGGAATGAACGTGGCGCGGATCGCGCTGCTGCTCGCCGGGTTCCCGAACACGGTATCGGGCATGACCATCAACCGCTTCTGCTCCTCGGGGCTGCAGGCCGTCGCGCTGGCTGCGGACCGCATCCGGCTCGGCGAGGCGGATGTGATGATCGGCGCCGGCACCGAGAGTATGAGCATGATTCCGATGGGCGGGAACAAGGTCTCCGCCAACGAACGCATCTTCATGCACGACGAGAACGTCGGCATCGCGTACGGCATGGGCATCACCGCCGAAAAGGTCGCCGAGCAGTGGAAGGTGTCGCGCGAAGACCAGGACGCCTTCGCAGTCGAGAGCCACAGACGCGCGCTGGCGGCGACCGAAAAAGGCGAGTTCAGGGAGGAGATCTCGCCTTACACGGTCGAGGAGCACGTTCCCGACCTCGCCAGGCACGAAATCGCGAAGCAGACGAAAGCGGTGAGCGTGGACGAAGGGCCGCGCCCGGGCACCACGCCTGAAGTGCTGGCGAAGCTCAAGCCCGCGTTCGCGGCCGGCGGCTCGGTTACCGCCGGAAACAGCTCGCAGACCTCCGACGGCGCGGGCGCGGTGATTCTTTGCTCGGAGTCCGCGCTTCAGCGCTACAAGCTGAAGCCGCTCGCGCGCTTTCTCGGCTTCGCGGTGGCGGGCGTGCCGCCGGAGATCATGGGCATCGGTCCCAAGTTCGCGATCCCGAAAGTGCTGCGGCAGGTCGGCGTCCGGCAGGAGGACCTGGAATGGATCGAGCTGAACGAGGCCTTCGCCGCGCAGTCGCTGGCGGTCATCGGCGATCTCGGGCTCGACCGCACCAAGGTCAACCCGCTCGGCGGCGCGATTGCGCTCGGCCATCCGCTGGGGGCGACCGGCGCGATCCGTACCGCCACGCTGGTGCACGGCATGCGCCGGCGCGGCCACAAATACGGCATGGTCACGATGTGCATCGGCACCGGCATGGGCGCGGCCGGCGTCTTCGAGGCGATCCGCTGAAGAACCGGGAATTGGCCACAGAGGACAGAGAAAGGCGAGAAACCGCGAACCGTCAAAGGAGTCAGGATGACGGCAATCTGGCTCCGGCTCTCCGCTCGGATTGGCGTCCTCCGCCTTTCTGACTTGTGGTCTTCTCTTGTGTTCTCTGTAGTCCCGCTTTTTGACCCATAATCGCGCGACAACAACGGGGAGGAGTCAGCGAAATGTCGAAGATGGTCCGCGTCGAGGTCTTTCAGGTCGACCTCGAGTCCAAGGCCAAGCGCGGAGACGCGATCCAGTCGTTCCGGGTGCAGGAGACGCCGATGGTGCGCATCTTCACGGACGACGGGCTGGAAGGCACCGGCTACGCCTACACCATCGGTACCGGCGGATCGTCGGTGGTGGCGTTGATCCGCGATCATCTTGCCCCGCGGCTGATCGGCCGCGATCCGGCCATGGTGGAGGAGATCTGGAAGGATCTGTTCTTCCATACCCACGCCACCGCGGTCGGCGCCATCACCAGCCTCGCGCTGTGCGCGATCGACACCGCGCTCTGGGATCTGCGCTGCCGGCGCGCCGGACTGCCGCTGCACGTGATGGCGGGCGGCGCGCAGAAGGCGATCCCGGTGTACGACACCGAAGGCGGCTGGCTGCATATCCCGGTATCCGAGCTGGTGAACAATGCGCTGGAAACCAAGGCGCGCGGCTTTCGCGGCGTCAAGGTCAAGGTCGGCAAGCCGCACGTCGCCGAGGACGTGCAGCGCCTGCGCGCGGTGCGCGAGGCGATCGGCGAGGCGATGGAGCTGATGGTCGATGCCAACCAGGGCTTCACCGTGGCGGAGGCGATCCGCCGCGCGCGGCACTACGAGCCGCTCGATCTCGCCTGGTTCGAAGAGCCGCTGCCGGCGGAGGATCTCAACGGCCACGTCCTGCTGCGGCAGTCCACCTCGCTGCCGATCGCGGTCGGCGAGTCCATCTATTCGGTGAGCCAGTTCCGCGAATACATGCAGCGCAACGCCTGCACCGTCGTCCAGACGGACGTGGCGCGCATCGGCGGCGTCACGCCGTGGCTGAAGTGCGCCCACGTCGCCGAATCGTTCAATATGCCGATCTGCCCGCATTACCTGATGGAGCTGCACGTGGGCCTGTGCGCCGCGGTGCCGAACGCTCCCTGGGTGGAATACATCCCCCAGCTCGACGTGATCATGAAGAACGGGATCAAGATCGAGAAAGGCTATGCTCTGCCGTTCGACGGCGCGGGGCTGGGGATCGAGTGGGACTGGAAGGCGATCGCGAGGCTGCGCGTGGCGGCGCCGGCGGTGATCGGCGCGTAATCGCCCTCGCGCGGGCGCAGGACTTGAAGGAGTGAACCGATGAGAACTTCCCTGTTTCCTTGCGCATTCGGCTGCCTGCTGCTCGTCGCGGCGACTGCCGCGTCGGCCGCGGATCCGGCCGGAACATGGCTCACGATCGACGACGAGACCGGCAAAGAGCGCTCGATCGTGCGCATCGAGGAAGTGAACGGCGAGTTGCAGGGAATGGTCGAGAAGCTCTTCGACCAGCCCGGCGACGATCCGCAGCACCTGTGCCGGAAGTGCACCGGCGAGCGCAAGGACCGGCCGATCGTCGGCATGACCATCCTGTGGGGGCTGAAGAAGAAGGGCGACGACTGGTCGGGCGGCGAAATCCTCGATCCGATGAACGGAAAGACCTATCGCTGTAAGATGACGTTGTCGGAGGACGGTCAAAAGCTGGACGTGCGCGGATATATCGGCATCTCCCTCATCGGCCGCACCCAGACCTGGCATCGTGCACAGTAGGGCGTGCGCCGCCCGCAGGGCGCATGCAGCCAGCATGAAGACCGGAAGTGTCGGATCGATGATCCGGGGTCCGCAATGAATGTAATGCGGCTGTTGTTGCTGGTCCTCTTGTCCCGGCTCGCATTTGCCGCCGGGCCGCAGCCGGTGTTGGTTCTCACGATCGATGGCGCGATCGGTCCGGCCACCGCGGATTACGTGCACCGCGGCTTGGAGGAGGCCGGCAAGCGCGACGCGCAGTTGGTGGTGTTGAAGATGGACACGCCGGGCGGGCTGGATACGGCGATGAGAGGCATGATCAAGGATATCCTCGCCTCCGAAGTGCCGGTCGTCAGCTTCGTCTATCCGCGCGGCGCGCGCGCCGCGAGCGCCGGCACCTATATTCTCTATGCGAGCCATATTGCCGTCATGGCGCCGGCGACGAACCTCGGCGCGGCGACTCCGATCTCGATCATGGGCGAACCGGGCCGCGAACCCGCCGGCGAGCCGCAGGAGGGCAAGAAGGGAAGTCGAGCCCGGCAGAAGGCCGCGCCCGCGCCTGCCGACGCCTCCGCCCGCAAGCAGGTGTCGGATGCGGCGGCGTACATCCGCGGCCTTGCCCAGTTGCGCGGCCGCAATGTGGACTGGGCGGAGCGCGCAGTGCGCGAAGCGGTGAGCCTGCCGGCGGAGGAGGCGGTCCGAATCCGGGTGATCGACTTCATCGCGCGGGACGTTCCGGATCTGCTGCGCAAGCTCGACGGCAGGACGGTGAAGCTCGACGGGGGAGACGTCACGCTGCACACGGCGGGCGCCGAGACGGTGGAGATCGCCCCGGACTGGCGCAGCCGCTTCCTCGCCACGATCACCAATCCGACGG